>OZ257239.1:3480000-3950325 GCA_965279425.1 Lysobacterales bacterium
CGCCTTCATCATCTGTACCGCGCGCCTGACCGAACGCACGCGCGCCACGCTTTATCTGACGGGCGAGGCCCGCAATCCGGAAGGAAAGGTCGTTGCGATCTGCCAGGCCGTTTGCCAGATTCTTCCTGCCAAACCCTGAAAACGAGACCGCTGCCAGCAGTAGCGGTTAGTCGCCGTTCCGCCGGTTCAACCGGCCAGCAATCGCACGCGGGCGAAGTTGCGCCTGCCTACCTGCAGCACGCCTTCGAAACCGGGGGCAAAGTGCGTCTGCGGGTCTTCCACCACGGCGCCATCCACGCGCACCGCGCGCTCCTTGAGTTTGCGGCTGGCCTCGCCATTGCTGGGTGTGATGCCGGCTGCGGTCAACAGTGCCGCGATGCGCAGGCCTTCAGCCGGCACGGTGACGTCCTGCAATGGCAATAAAGAGGTGTCGCCTTCGCCGCGCACGACCGCATGCCAGCCGGCAACTGCCTGCTCGGCCTGGGCGGCATCGTGGAAACGGGTGGCGAGTTCGCGCGCCAGGCGCAGCTTCACATCTCGGGGATTGAGAGTGCCGGCGACCACTTCGGCGCGCAGCGATTTCGCCTCGGCCACGCCGATATCGAAGCTGAGCAGTTCGATCCAGCGCCACATCAGCTCATCGCCGATCTTCATGGTCTTGGTGACGATGTCGATCGGCGGCTCGCTGATACCGATGTAGTTGCCCAGCGACTTGGACATCTTGTTGATGCCGTCCAGCCCTTCCAGCAACGGCATGGTCAGCACGATCTGTGGCGGCTGGCCATGGTGTTCCTGCAGGCCGCGGCCCATCAGCAGGTTGAACTTCTGGTCGGTGCCGCCTAGTTCCACGTCCGCCTTCAGCGCGACCGAGTCGTAGCCCTGGACCAATGGATAGAGGAATTCATGGATCGCGATCGATTGCTGGGCGGCGTAGCGCTTGGCGAAATCGTCGCGCTCCAGCATGCGCGCCACCGTGTACTGGCCAGCCAGCTTGATCAGGTCGGCGGCCGACATCTGCCCGAACCATTCGGAATTGAAGCGCAGCTCGGTCTTTTCCCGGTCCAGCACCTTGAACACCTGATCGGCGTAAGTACGGGCGTTGGCTTCCACGTCGTCGCGGGTCAGCGGCTTGCGGGTGACGTTCTTGCCGGTGGGGTCGCCGATCATGCCGGTGAAGTCGCCGATCAGGAAAATCACCTGATGGCCCAGATCCTGGAACTGCCGCATCTTGTTCAGCAGCACGGTATGGCCGACGTGGAGGTCCGGGGCGGTCGGGTCGAAACCGGCCTTGACGCGTAAGGGACTGCCCCCGGCTTTCATGGATGCGGCCAGGCGCGCCTCCAGTTCCTCGCGCTTGAGGATTTCGTCGGTACCGCGGGCAATTACTTCCAATGCTGCTGCGTGTGGCAAGGCTAGGCTTCCATATGAACAGGCGAGGCCGCCTGCTGACAAAGGTAAATGCAAAGTTAAACCAAAGTTAATTGTGATGCCAGTCGAAAAACCTATTTGACTCAAGGGTTTGACGCGGACTTTTCGCGTGATTATGGTAACCGGATTGGGCTCGCCGCCTTGGGCCCGGGGAAATACATTAATGCCTACTCACGGTGACGGCCCCGGCCGCAAGCAGCGTTTCAAAGAGCGCCTGGATGTTCTTCGCGACTCGGCCCTGCATCATCAAGTGAGGCAACACCTTTCGGCAAGGCGCTGGAATCGCCGCCAGTGGATCCACGCCAGCCTGTTCACGACCATCGGCATTCTGGTGGCGACCATCATCCCCGGTTTCTCAACCGCCATGCATGCGCCGCCGGCTGCGCCATATGCGGTACTGCCGCTGGAACTCCCCGAACTGTCCGAAGCGCGCCTGGCGGGCACGGCCGGCGACAGTTGGCAGATCGTGAAAGTGCGTCCGGGCCAGACGCTGGGATCGTTGTTCAAGGAATTGGGCATCCCGCGCGAGACCATGCAGCGCATCCTGAAGAATGCCGAGGCCAAGGCGGCATTGACCAAACTCAAGCCCGGCACGGAACTGGCCTTCGACCTGCCTGTCAGCGGCGGCCTGCGCACTTTGCGCTACGACCGCGACGCCGATCACCGTGTCGAGCTCTCGCTGGCCGGCGACACTCTTTCGCAAAAGGTCGTGCCGCGCGAAACCATCACCCGCACGGTCGTGCTGAGCGGCAAGGTCGGGCGTTCGCTCAACCGTTCGGCGCGCAAGGCAGGGCTGACCTCGGCGAACATCAACTCGCTGACCGACGAGATCTTCAAGTACGACATCGACTTCGATTCGGACCTGGACGCCGACGACCGCTTCAGCGTCGTGGTCGACCAGACTTGGCGCGAAGGCGAACTGGTCAGCACCAGCCCCGTAATGGCCGCTACCTTCACCGTCGACGGCAAGCTGCATTCGGGTTTCCGCTTCGCGCGCCCAAACAGCAAGCCGGAATACTTCACCGCACAGGGCCGGCCGCTGAAGAAGACCTTTATCCGCATGCCGATTCCCTACGCGCGCCTCAGCTCCAAGTTCGGCGCACGCAAGCATCCGGTGCTGGGCTCGATGCGCATGCATAAGGGCGTGGACTATGCGGCTTCCACCGGCACGCCGATCATGGCGGCGGGCGACTCGCGGGTTGAATTCATCGGCTGGCAGCGCGGTTACGGCAATACCGTGATCCTCAACCACGGCCGCGGCTATACCACTTTGTACGGGCACATGTCGCGCACGGCCAAGCTGCGCAAGGGCCAGTCGGTGCCGCAGGGCACGGTGATCGGTTATGTCGGTTCCACCGGCATGTCCACCGGCCCGCACCTGCATTACGAATTCCGCGTCAATGGCGCGCACCGCAATCCGCTGTCGATCACCATGCCACCGCCGGAACCGCTGGCCGGCGCGCAACTGGCGGCCTACCGCACCTACACCGCCAATGCGCTGGCGCGGATACGCACGGTGGAAAACATCATCTACGCCGATATCGAGCCCGCCCCTGCCGCAACCGGCAAGACGCTGGCCGCCGCGTTGGCCACACCGAAGAAGCGCTGAACGATTTTCCTTGTCGGCGCGCCCCACGAGCGCGATGCTTGAGCCGACTTTTCTATCTTGCGTACCCGCATGGCTGACGATGCACCGCTGTACCTGGGCCTGATTTCCGGTACCAGCGCCGATGGCATCGATGCGGCCTTGGTGCGCTTCGAACCCGAATGCGAACTGGTGTTCGGCCGGACCTATCCCTGGGACGAAACTCTGCGCGCGCGCCTGATCGCGCTGGGACAGGGTGGCGCGGCGACCTCGCTGGACGAACTGGGCGCCCTGGACACCACCCTGGCCCGCGCCTTCGCCGATGTGGCGCTGCAAGCCGTCGGCGATGCTGGACTGCAGGCTGGGCAGATATGCGCGATCGGCTCGCACGGACAGACCGTGCGCCACCGGCCCGACTCCGCCGCGGCTTTTACCTGGCAGATGGGCGACGGCAATGTCATCGCCGAACGCAGCGGCATCACCACCGTGGCCGATTTCCGCCGGCGCGATGTCGCTGCTGGCGGACATGGTGCACCGCTGATGCCTGCGTTCCATGCGGCCCTGCTGCGTTCGCCGAGGGAAGACCGGGCGGTGTTGAACCTGGGCGGGATCGGCAATTTCACTCTGTTGCCGCGTGTCGGCGATGTCCGTGGCTTCGATACCGGTCCTGCCAATGCATTGATGGATGCCTGGTGCCATCGCCATACCGGCCAGGCCTATGACGCGGGTGGCGCGTTTGCCGCAGGCGGTCACCTGGACGCGGACTTGCTGACGCGACTGCTCGCCGATCCGTGGTTCGCCTTGCCACCGCCCAAGAGCACCGGGCGGGAACAGTTCCATCTGCCTTGGCTGGAGGAACGGCTGGGCGAAGCATCGCTGGCGCCGGCCGATGTCCAGCGCACCCTGCTGGAACTGAGCGCGACGACCGTCGCCGACGCCCTGCGCGCCACCCAGCCCGACACCGCGCGCGTGCTGGTCTGCGGCGGCGGCGTGCACAACGCGGCGTTGATGGCGCGGCTGGCCGAGCTGCTACCGGGCGTGGTGGTCGACTCCACAGCGGCCCACGGATTGGACCCGGACTACGTGGAAGCCATGGGCTTCGCCTGGCTGGCACGGGAAACGCTGGCCGGAAGGCCGGGGAATCTGCCCAGCGTTACCGGCGCCAGCGGTCTGCGGATACTGGGCGCGATCTATCCCGCCTGATCCCGTAGGAAATCCGTCAGAACCCATGCCCCTGCGGCACCTGCTTCAACGCGGAAATCGCGGCGGACAGCACATCCACCTCACGGTCGTTGAAACCGCTGCGCACTTCGGCTTCGGTAACGAACAAGCCCTGCTCCAGCAAGTGGAACAGGGTGTCGTGCATATTCCAGCCCCGTGCTTCGGCCACGCGGCGGATGCGGTCGGCCAGCACGGGATCGATGTCCTTCATCACGATGTCGGTCATGGCTTGCCTCAATGCGCATGCACGCCTTTGCGCTCCCTGCGCATTAGATACGCGTCCGCCGACGATTCGGCAAGTGATCCCCCTATCTCCTGAAAACAGGAGCGCCCTCTAACAACGATCAGATGGTTCCGGCTGCCTGGAAGCTATCTCAAAAGGGGTGGAGCACACTTCCACAAAGTCGGAACCGTCATGACCGGCCATGCGGCTGTTGAGAATCGCTCCCGCTTTCGCGGAGATGACGACACTGCAGTCTGGTGCTGTCCGATTTCGATATAGCTTCCAGTTTCAAGCTGCCGGCAACCGGGTCGTTTCATCCACTTCCCGGCGCAGCCACCATGCCATCACCAGACCGGGCAAGCCGACGACAAGAGAAACCAGAAAGAACACCTGCCAGCCGTAGGCGTCCGCAAGTACGCCCGCCACCGGGCCGATAAAGACCCTCCCCAGCGTCGCAAACGCAGACAGCAGTGCGTAGTGGGTGGCGGAGAAACGGGTCCCGCACAAGCCGCTCAACAGCGCGACAAAAGCCGCTGTGCCCATGCCGCCAGCGAAGTTGTCCAGGCTTAGTGCGAGCAACAGCAATGTGTCCATCTCCGTGGCTTCGGGTAATTTCACTATCAACAGATTGAAGGCCGGCAGCAGCATCGACCCCCATGCCCCCGCCCCTTCGCGCGCCAGTGCATAGAACCCCAGATTGGAGACAAGCTGCATCACGCCAAACCCGAACAGTGCCTGCGAGAGCCTCACGCGCAACAGGAAGAAACCGCCCACAAGAGCACCCACGATGGTCATCAATAGACCCACCGTCTTGTTTGCCAACCCGACTTCGGTCTGGCTGAAGCCCACGCCTTTGATCAAAAACGGGGTCGACAAGCTCAATGCGAACGCATCACCGATCTTGTACAGCACGACCAGCGCAAGGAAAGCCCAGGCGCCACGCATGCCGAAATAGCTGTGCAAGGACTGGTCCAAGGTTTCGAAACGAATCCAGCGGGTCATTGCCAGGCCCAACGCCATCGCACCCGCAATCTGCACGGCCACGAACAGCAGCCGGATCCAGCGGTCGTCACTGGCCGCGTCGAACCCCGCAAGCACCAGCGCATAGTGTGCAATCAGCGCACCAGCCACCACGCCGGCGGCCAACCCCAAAAAACCCAGCAATTCGCGTCCGGCAGAGGAGGTTGGCGCCTTGAAGCGTATTGGCAAGCGTGGCATCAGCACCAGAGCCGCAACACCGGAGATTGCCATCAGCGCAGCCATCACCCGGTAGACCTGCGGCCAGCTCTGCCATTGCTCGGCCCAAATCAACGTGATGCCGCCAGACAGCACCATCGCCAGCCTGTACCCCAGGACGGTGAGTGACCCGCCCAAGCCACGTTCGGCAGGTACCAGCAGGTCCGTACGGTAAGCATCGATTACCACGTCCAGCGTGGCCGATAGGCAGGCCACCAGCACGGCCACCGCTGCGAACTGCCAGATGCCTTGCGACGGCGACAGACTGCTCATCGCCAGCAAAGCTGCGGCCAGCAGCCATTGCAACAGCACGATCCAGCCCCGCCGCCGCCCCAGGAGCGGCAGATCGAAGCGATCAATCAACGGCGCCCACAGGAACTTGAAAGTGTAGGGAATGCCAACCAGCACCAGGAACCCGAGAGTTACCAGGTCCAGGCCCTCCACCGTCAACCAGGCCTGCATGGCACCGCCAGTCAGGGCAAGCGGCAGGCCGGATGCGAAACCCAGCAACAACACTACCGCCAGTCTGCGCAGGCGCTGCAAGAAATGCGGCGCCGGCTCGGTCACGCTAGGGTCGGTCATCAGACGTAGTCCACCGTAAACGGCGCATGGTCGGAAAACCGGGTCGCGCTGTAGATCGAACAGGCTTTCAGCCTGTCGCGCAACGACGGGGTAACGATCTGGTAGTCGATACGCCATCCCACGTTGTTGGCACGCGCGGCGCCACGGTTGCTCCACCACGTGTAGTCCTGGCCTTCGGCATGCAGCGCGCGGTAAGCATCGACCCAGCCGCCGCCTTCGACGCACATGTTGTTGAACCAGTCGCGCTCGGCCGGCAGGCAGCCGGAGTTCTTCTGGTTCGACGTCCAGTTCTTGATGTCCAGGCGCGAGCGCACGATGTTCCAGTCGCCGCACAGCACGTAGTCACGGCCGCTGTTGCGCCATTCCTCCAGAATCGGCGCCAGCCAGTCCATGACCTGGAACTTGAATCCCTGCCGCAACTCGCCCGACGAACCGGAGGGAATATAGAACGACACCACACTCAGGTTGCCGAAACGCGCCTCCAGGTAGCGGCCTTCCTCGTCGAACTCGGGCCAGCCCAATGCGGTGCGGATTTCGTCCGGCTCGCGCTTGCTGTAGATCGCCACGCCGCTGTAGCCCTTCTTGGTGCTGGCGTCGCGGAACCACGCCTTGTAGCCCTGGGGCAGGAATTCCGGACCGGCCAATTGGTGCTCCTGAGCCTTGGTTTCCTGCACGCACAGAACGTCGGCGTTCTGTTCGGCGAACCAGTCGAAGAAACCCTTGCTGGCCGCCGAGCGCAGGCCGTTGGCGTTGAAGCTGATGATTCTCATGAGTTGGCGGTCAATGGAAAAGGGTAAATAGTGAAGTGGGAAGAGCATAACCCGAGCGGTCGATTGGACGTTCGGCGGCGGACAGATGAGCTACGCTTTCCCCCTTGGCTATTCACTCTTGACCATTCACCTCGGTGGCCTCCCATGTACAAGCAACGATTCCTGCAACTGGCCCTGCGTTCCCAGGCGCTGCGTTTCGGCGAATTCACCCTCAAATCGGGTCGCCTGAGTCCGTATTTCTTCAATGCCGGAAAGTTCGACAGCGGCGCCAAGCTGGCCGAACTGGCCGCGTGCTACGCCGATGCGGTGGAAGCCTCCGGCGTGCAGTTCGACCTGTTGTTCGGCCCGGCCTACAAGGGCATCCCCTTGGCCAGCGCCCTGGCCTGCGAATTCGCGCGGCGCGGCCGCGACCTGCCCATGGCCTTCAACCGCAAGGAAGCCAAGGCCCACGGCGAAGGCGGCATGCTGATCGGGGCACCGCTCGAAGAGCGCCAAGTGCTGATCGTCGATGATGTGATCACCGCCGGCACCGCGATCCGCGAGGCCTTGTCGTTGATCTCGGCCGGCGGCGGCCGGGTGGCCGGCATCGTAGTGGCGCTGGACCGGCAGGAAGTACTCGGCGACAGCGCCTCGGGCGATGCCGGAGGACGCCGTTCGGCCGCGCAATCGGTGGCGGCCGAGACCGGCGTGCCCGTGATCGCCGTCGCCAACCTGCACGACCTGCTTGCTTTCGCTGGCGAAAGCGCTGAACTTGTCTCCCACCGCGACCAGCTGCTGGCCTATCGCGCCAGTTACGGCAGCGGTCCTACCGACTAAGGCACAGGGGGCCTGCACCGATGTCCAAATGCCAATTACTGCTGCTGGCCGCGTGCACCGCGCTGGCACCGAGCGCCCTGGCGCAGAAAGCCGAAGCGCCAACCAAGAAGTTGTACTGCTGGAACGAAAACGGCCAGCGCGTGTGCAGCGATGCCCTGCCCGCCGAGGCGGTGAACCGCGCACGCGAGGAAATCAGCGCCAAGAGCGGGCTGCGCGTGGGTGGCGTGGACCGCGCGCTGACCGAGGAAGAGCGCGCCCTGACCGCTTCAGACGAACAGCAGCGCCAGGTCGACCAGGCCGCCGCCGACACCCGCCGCCGCACCGACCAGGCCATGCTCGCTTCCTACCAGAGCGAAGACGAGCTGCGCCGCGTGTTCAACGAACGCACCAGCATCGTCGATAACAGCATCCGCACTTCGCGCTACAACGTGGTCAGCCTGCGCGAAGGCCTGGTCAGCCTGCTGCAGACCGCCAGCGACCAGGAACTGTCCGGCAAGCCGGTGGCGCCGAAGGTGGCCGCCAGCATCAGCAGCCGCCACAACGAACTGCTACGCCAGCGCCAGCTGCAAGCCAGTTTCGAGCGGCAGCGCGTGGAACTGGATGCGGAGATCGCCGACATCCTGCGCCGCTATCGCGAACTCAAGGGTGTTCCAGGTGCGGCAGATGCTTCTGTGGCCGGGGAAGCGGCTGTCGCTGATACCCGTAAGTTGTAAGCCAAGAACGCAGCTACTGGGAAGTTAGACGCCTTCCAACATTTCTCAGGTGCCGCTCATGACAAATCAATCTACCCAAGCGATCCAGTTGCTACGCGCAGCGTATGTTGCTTTCAACGCGCGTGACATTGGTGCTGCTCTCACCCTCATGACTGCTGATGTGACTTGGCCGAAAGCGTTTAAAGGTGGTTTTGTCCATGGACCTGATGAAATCCGCGCGTACTGGACCGAACAGTGGAGTGAGATCGACCCACACGTTGAGCCGATTGCCTTTTACCCCCAAGACGCTTCGCAGGTTTTAGTCGACGTGCATCAAGTCGTGCGCAACTTGGCTGGTTCTGTGATTGCCGATGAGCACGTTGGTCATCGCTTCACCATCAATGATGGCTTGATACAAGCCATGGAAGTCTGTCCACTTCCATCATCCGAGCCTGGGGCCTAACAATTCATTCAAGCCGAGCCCACATCAGGGCCTGCTTATTTCAGGCATTAGATGGCCATGAACCGTTGGACTATTCTCGGGACATTGCTTTTCGGCGGAGTCTTTGCACTCTTCGCCTTCTGGCGCGTTGACGTACTCGACTCAGGCTCCACTAAGGCGATCATTTCCGCATTTTTATTTGGTTCGTACTGCGCTATCGTCGTTTTCGGCAGTGACGGTAAGCGGCGCCTCTTGTCGCTAGCCAGGCAGACTTTCCTTGGAGTGGCGCTGGCCTTCTCCATTGCGGCAATGTTTGGGGCTTCGCCACAAGGTTACTTTCTTGCGGCAGCACTGGGACTGGTGCTTGGCTATACGGCTGACCTGTGGGTACTGCACATCCAGTTGCCATAGACGCCATCTAACAATTCATTCAAGCAGATTCAGGGGTTAGCACTCATGAGCAGCAATCACCTGCAAATCCATTTGATATTGTGGGAAGGGCTTCAGCCCCGACGCTTTGCAGCGTGCGTCCGTCGGGGCTGAAGCCCCTCCCACAACAACCTTTCACGGCCAGGTTGGGAGCTTGCTGACGGATAGACTTGTCGGCCGACGTAGCCGCGCGCCGGCAATCGGATCAAGTCGCTGGTGATTTATCGCCATCGCTCTTGCAAGGATGACAACGTCGGGCCGAAGCCCGCTCCAGTCAGAAAGCGGCTTTGATGTCCGGTGCGATCTGCGCCAGATGCGCGCGGAAGTCGTTCTTGATCCGCTCCAGCGCTTCCTTGTTGTCGGCCTCGAAACGCAGCACCAGGATCGGCGTGGTGTTGGAGGCGCGCAGCAGGCCCCAGCCGTCTTCCCAGTCGGCGCGCAGGCCGTCGATGGTGGTCAGGCGCGCGCCTTCGAACTGCGCACTGGAGACGAACCGCGCCACCAGCTCGTGCGCGTTGCCTTCCACCGGCAGCTTGATCTCTGGCGTGGAGAGCGCATTGGGCAGCGCGTTCAGCACTTCGCTCGGGGTCTCGGCGCGGGCCGCCAGGATTTCCAGCAGGCGCGCGGCCGAATACAGGCCGTCGTCGAAGCCGTACCAGCGCTCCTGGAAGAAGAAGTGCCCACTCATCTCGCCGGCCAGCTCGGCGCCGGTTTCGCGCATCTTGGCCTTGATCAGTGAATGCCCGGTCTGCCACATCAGCGGCGTGCCGCCGTGGCGCAGGATCCAGCCCTGCAGCTTGCCGGTGCACTTCACGTCGTAGATCACCAGCGCGCCGGGGTTGCGTTCCAGCACGTCGGCGGCGAACAGCATCAACAGGCGGTCGGGGAAGATGATTTCGCCTTCCTTGGTCACCACCCCCAGGCGGTCGCCATCGCCATCGAAGGCCAGGCCCAGGTCGGCGTCGAAACGCTTCACCGTCTGGATCAGGTCTTCCAGATTGTGCGGCTCGCTGGGATCGGGGTGATGGTTGGGGAAGGTGCCGTCGATGTCGCAGTACAGCGGAATCACGTCGGCGCCGATGGCTTCCAGCAGCCGGGGGCCTATTTCGCCGGCCACGCCGTTGCCCGCGTCGATCACCACCTTCAATGGACGATCCAGCTGCACGTCGTCCGCGATGCGCTGGATGTAGTCGTCGCCGACTTCGCGCAACTGCAGGGTGCCGGGCTCGGCGGACTGGTACAGCGTGTTTTCGCTGATCCGCGTGTACAGGTCGGTGATGGCGTCGCCGGAAAGCGTCTGTCCGCCGACCACCACCTTGAAGCCGTTGTAGTCCGGCGGATTGTGGCTGCCGGTGACCGCCACGCTGCTGCCGGTGCGCAGGTGATAGGCGGCGAAATAGGCGACCGGCGTGGGCGCCATGCCGATGTCGATCACGTTGCGGCCGGCCTTGCGCAGGCCTTCGATCAGGCCGGCGGAGAGTTCGGGACCGGACAGGCGTCCGTCGCGGCCGACCACGATGTCGGTCAGGCCCTGTTCTTCCAGCACGCTGCCGATGGCCTGGCCGATGCGTTCGGCCACTTCCACGCTGAGGTTGGCGCCGACCACGCCACGGATGTCGTAGGCACGGAAGATACCGGGGTCCACTTCGATGGGCTTGCTGGTATTGGGTATTGCGGTGTTCACGTCTATGTCGTTGTCGATCTTCTCACGCGCCAGCGTGCTGGGCAGGGGTTCGCGCTGCAGGGTCTGGCCCAGGGTGGGTTCGCCGTCCTCGGTAGCGCCGGGCACACCCTTGAGCCGTGGCATGAGGTTCAACTTGCCGCGCGCCACCAGCAGGGCGGCGATGGCCAGCAACGCGCACAGCACGCTGACCACCAGGCTCGGAACGATGCCCAGGCCCATCGGGCCGTCGATGCCGTCCGGGGTCGCCGCGACCACTCGCAGGCCGCTCTTGCCGACCGGTCGCGCAAGCGCCTCTGCGCCATCGGACAGATTGCCGCTGCCGGCCTGGCGGATGGTGTAGCCGCCCTGGCGCAAGGCCACATACCCGGCGTCCGGGATAGCGGCCTGGTCGAAACTGCCGGTCAGTAGCGTCAAGGGCACCGGCACGTAGGCCACACCGGTGCCCGCTGGCGCGGCCAGACCCAGCTGGCTTTCCTTGCCCTCGCGCACCACGCGCGCCACGGGTTTGTTCTCGTTGAGCGCCGCTTCCAGCAAGGCCAGCTTGCTGAAGCCGAACTCGGCGGGGGCGGCATAAGCCGCCATCAGGTCGGTCGGCAAAACCTGCACGGCGCCTGCGCCCTTCCAGCCCTCAGCGATCGCCGACGCCGCCAGGGTGTTGTCGCCACTGTTCAGCGCCGCCTGCACCGGTGCGCTGGCCAGTCGGTCGGAAAATGTTTTCAACTGTGTGGTTAGCGCCTGCTCGGCGCTGGTCAGGATTGCATCGCGGGCGCGCTGGGTGTCGTCCGCCAGCTGCGCATCGCGCCATTGCTGCACGCCGCTCCAGCCCAGCCACAGGGCCAGTAGCGCAAAAAGTACCGCCAGCAACGGCAGTGCCCGTCGCAGTTCCATGGGCAACTGCGACTTGCTTGATTTGTCATCTGTCATATCAGTCCCTTGTCAGCGGACGCCTGTGTGGCCGAAGCCCCCTTCGCCACGCGCGCTGTCCGCAAAAGTATCTACTACCTGCAAGCTTACGCGCGTGACAGGCAGCACAACCAGCTGGGCGATGCGATCGCCCGGCTGGAGGGTGAAAGCCTCGTTACTGCGGTTCCACACGCTGATCAACAACGGCCCCTGGTAATCGGCGTCGATCAGGCCAGTGCCGTTGCCCAGCACGATGCCGTGGCGATGGCCCAGGCCCGAGCGCGGCAGGATCACCGCGCACAGGTGCGGATCGGCCAGATGGATGGACAGGCCGCTGGGAACCAGCGCGGTATCGCCCGGACCCAGCACCAGCGGACTTTCCAGCGCGGCGCGCAGGTCCAGGCCCGCGCTGGCTTCGGTGGCATAGGCGGGCAAGGGCCATTCGTCGCCGAAGCGCGGATCCAGCAGTTTCACTGCGATGGCCTGGACGGCGGTGCTTTTGGAAACAGGGTTCATGCGTCCAGGCGCTCCACGATCAGGTCGATCAGTTCATCGGCCAGGCGGGTCTTGGCGCCGGGGGTGAAGCTGCGTTCGCCGTCCTGCCAATAGGCGGTCATGGCGTTCTGGTCGCTTTCGAAGCCGCCATCGGTCACGCCCACGCGGTTGGCTACGATCAGGTCCAGATGTTTGGCCACCAGCTTGCCGCGGGCGTAGCCGGCGACGTTCTCGGTTTCTGCCGCAAACCCCACCACCAGCTTCAGCCCCTGGGTCTGGGAGGCGACCTCGGCCAGGATGTCCGGTGTGCGGATCAGGTCCAGGGCCAGGGATTCGTTCGACTTCTTGATCTTGTTGGCCGCCGGCAGACGCGGCGTGTAGTCGGCGACGGCGGCGGCGCCTATATAGATGTCGGCAGGAAACGCGGCGAACACCGCCTCGCGCATCTGCGCAGCCGAGCGCACATCCACGCGCGCTACCCCGGGCGGAGTCGCCAGATGGACCGGGCCGGCAACCAGCACCACTTCGGCCCCACGCCTGCGCGCACTGTCGGCCACGGCGAATCCCATCTTGCCGCTGCTGCGGTTGCCCAGGTAGCGGACCGGGTCCAGGTCTTCGTAGGTGGGTCCGGCGCTGACCACTACCTTGAGGCCTGCGAGGGTCTGTTCGACAGCGGGCGGTTTGGAATCAGACAAGGCGGCAACGATAGCTTCGGGCTCGCTGAGTCGACCGGGGCCGGACTCGCCTTCGGCCAGCGGGCCGTCCTCGGGCCCGATGACCTGCACACCGCGTCCGCGCAGCGTGGCCAGATTGGCCTGGGTGGCCGGGTGCAGCCACATGCGGTGGTTCATGGCTGGCGCCACGGTCAGCGGCGCGGTCGTGGCCAGACATAGTGTGGTCACCAGGTCGTCGGCGAAGCCATGCGCCAGTTTGGCCAGCAGGTCCGCGGTGGCCGGGGCGATGACGATGCGGTCGGCCCATCGCGCCAATTCGATATGCCCCATGGAGGCTTCGGCCGCGCTGTCCCACAAGGTGGTCCGGGTGGGGCTGCCCGACAAGGCCTGGAAACTCAGCGGGGTGACGAAGTGCTGGGCGCCGGCGGTCATCGCCACCTGCACCTCGGCACCGGCATCGCGCAACCGGCGCACCAGTTCCAGTGCCTTGTAAGCGGCGATCCCGCCCCCGACGCACACCAGCACGTGCTGTCCCTTCAAATGTTCAGCCACGTCAGGGGATTCCTATCGTCGTACAGACACTTAGCTTACCCGATGCTTATGTCCTGACTTATGCCGCGCCGGAATAAGCCAAGACATGCTCGTCCTATGCACATCCGCGACTGGCCCGCCGAAGAACGTCCCCGCGAGAAACTGCTGGCCCGTGGCCCGGCAGCGCTGTCGGATGCGGAACTGCTGGCGATCTTCCTGGGCTCGGGCCTGAAGGGCCGCGATGCGGTGCAGACCTCGCGCGACCTGCTCGCCGCGCATGGTCCCTTGCGTGTTCTGCTGGAAAACGGCCCACATGCCCTGGCCAAGCTGCCAGGTCTCGGCCCCGCACGCGCCTGCAAGCTGAGTGCGGCACTGGAACTGGGCCATCGCCACCTGGCTGCTTCATTGGAGCGCGGCGAGGTCCTCACCGACCCGGCTTCAGCCGGCCGCTACTTCGCCCAGCGCCTGCGTGGTCACCGGCACGAGGTGTTCGCGGCCTTGTTCCTGGATACGCGGCACCGTGCGCTGGCGTTCGAAGAGATGTTCCAAGGCACCGTGGACGGCGCGGAAGTGCACCCGCGCGAGGTGGTCCGTCGCGCCCTGGCCCACAACGCCGCGGCGGTGATCGTGGGCCACAACCATCCTTCCGGGGATGCGGAGCCTTCCTCGGCGGACCGCGCCGTCACCGCGCGATTGAAGCAGGCCTTGTCGCTGGTTGAAGTGCGCTTGCTGGACCATTTCGTGATTGGGGATGGGCCGGCGGTGTCGTTGGCGTCGCGAGGCTGGGTGTAGGTCGGGGCTATGCCCCCGACGCAGGGGAACCGGATTTGCGTAGCCCCGACCTACGGATGAGTCTGACCTTGGGCGGCGCGGTCGGTTAAAATCGCCGACCCGCATCGCCAGCAGAACTCCGTGAAATCCCAACTCCGCGCCCTGATCGCCCAGGGCATCGACGCCCTGCGCAGCGCCGGCACTCTGCCGGCCAACACCGCCACCCCGGATTTCGTGGTCGAACGCCCCAAGACCCGCGAGCATGGCGATTTCGCCAGCAATGCGGCGATGCTGCTCGCCAAGCCCGCTCGAAGCAATCCGCGCGCTTTGGCGCAGGCGCTGGTCGCCGCGCTTCCAGCCAGCGATGACATCGCCAAAGTGGACATCGCCGGTCCGGGCTTCATCAATTTCCACATGAGCCCGGCCGCCTACCAGCGCGAAGTCGCCGCCGCGCTCGAACAGGGCGCCGCCTACGGTCTCAATAGCTCCGGCGAAGGAAAGATGGCCGGCGTGGAATACGTCTCGGCCAATCCCACCGGCCCGCTGCATGTCGGCCACGGTCGCGCCGCGGCGATCGGCGACTGCATCGCGCGCGTGCTTGCGGCCAATGGCTGGGACACCCGCCGCGAGTTCTATTACAACGACGCCGGCGTGCAGATCGAGAACCTGGCGCTGTCGGTGCAGGCGCGCGCCAAGGGCCTCAAGCCCGACGACGCAGGCTGGCCGGAAGCCGGTTATCGCGGCGACTACATCCAGGATGTCGCCGACGCCTATATGCAGGGCGAAACCGTCGAATCCGATGGTCAGGCCATCACCGGCGCCAAGGATGCGGACGACCTGGACGCGATCCGCCGCTTCGCCGTGGCCGCGCTGCGCCGCGAACAGAACGGCGATCTGGCTGCGTTCGACGTGTCGTTCGATACCTATTTCCTGGAAAGCTCGCTGTACCAGGACGGGAAGGTCGCCGAGGCGGTGGAACGCCTCAACGCCACCGGCCACACCTACGAGGAAGGCGGCGCGCTGTGGCTGCGCACCACCGATTTCGGTGACGACAAGGACCGCGTCATGCGCAAGTCCGACGGCACCTTCACCTATTTCCTGCCCGACGTGGCCTACCACCTGTCCAAGTGGCAGCGCGGCTACCGGCGCGCCATCACCGAACTGGGTGCCGACCATCACGGCTCGCTGGCGCGGGTGAAAGCCGGCCTGCAGGCGCTGGACGTGGGCATTCCGCAAGGCTGGCCCGAGTACGTGCTGCACCAGATGGTCACGGTGATGCGCGGCGGCGAGGAAGTGAAGCTGTCAAAGCGCGCCGGCAGCTACTTCACCCTGCGCGACCTGATCGAGGAAGCCGGCCGCGACGCAACCCGCTGGTTCCTGATCGCGCGCAAGCCCGATTCGCAACTCACATTCGACATCGACCTGGCGCGCCAGCAGAGCAACGACAATCCGGTGTTCTACGTGCAGTACGCGCATGCCCGCGTCTGCAGCCTGCTGCGTCAAGCGGTCGAAAAAGGCTACACCTACGACCAGAACAACGGACTGGCCCATCTCACATTGTTGAACGACGAAACCTCGTTGCTGCTGATGGTGGAGCTGTCGCGTTATCCGGAAGTGGTGGAGAACGCAGGCCAGTTGCTGGAACCGCATCTCATCGCGCAATACCTGCGCGAACTGGCCTATGCTTTCCACACTTGGTATCACGGCACACCGGTGCTGGTGGAAGACGCGGCGACCCGCGATGCACGGCTGGCGCTTGCCTGCGCCACGCGACAGGTGCTGGCCAACGGACTGGAACTGCTGGGCGTCAGCGCCCCCGAAAAAATGTAATGCGGAAAATGTAATGCAAGATGAGTTCATGGAGAACGAATAGATGGCGGCACGACGCAACAAGAATCAGGCACGACGCAATTCGGGCAACGGCACGCCCGGCTGGGTCTGGCTGATCGCAGGACTGGTGCTGGGCGCGGCTGCGTTCTTCATCGTGCCCGGCCTGATGAAGAAAGACGGCGATGGCTTCTTCCGCCCGCAACCCAATCCCGATGCGCAGCCCGCGCAGGTCGCCAGTGACGCCGGTTCAGAAGAGATAGCACCGGAAACTTCTACGGCAACCTCGCAACCCGAAGCCAAGGAGGAAGATGCCGCGGCCAAGGAAACCCAGTACGACTTCTATACCTTGCTGCCGGGCAAGGAAGTGCAGATGTCCGACGCCGAACTCGCCGCCAGCGCGCGCGAGGAGAAGGCGAGCGAAGCACGCGCGCAGGCTGCTGCCGCGAAAGCGGCCGACGCGACGGCTTCCAGCAATCCCGTGCCGCTGGACGAAAACGCGGCCGCCACTACTCCGGCAACAACGAGCAGTGCTGCACCCAGCACCACAGCCGTTGCACCCAAACCTGCGGCCGCTGCCACCAGCACGGCGAGCAGCAGCGATGCGCGCTATATCCTCCAGGCCGGCGCGTTCGGCGCCTCGGGCGATGCGGAATCCACCAAGGCCAAGATCGCGCTGCTGGGTCTGTCGGCACGCGTGGAATCTGCGCAGATCGGCGGCAAGACCGTCTATCGCGTGCGCATGGGGCCGTACGGCAGCGCCAGTGAACTGGCCGAAGCCAAGCAGAAACTGTCCAGCGGCGGCTTGCCCGCGATGGCCATCAAGGCGCAGTGAGCACGCAACCGGCAGCCATGAAGCGGTTGCTGGTCGCCACGCTCGCGGCGATGGGCACGTTGTGGCTGCTCGGTTTTCTGGTGTCGCTGGCCGGCCTGGGCAGCACCACGACGAACCTGCCCATGGTCAACCAGATCGATCCGGTCAACCTGCTGACGACCACGTTGGCGATGTGCGTCGGCGGTTATCTGGATGGAAAGCGATTCATCGGCGTAGCGCTGGCGATCATTGTCATGCTGTGGTTCGCCATCGTCCTGACCCTGTACCAGATCGCCAAACCCGTGCAGCCCGATGCGTTGTCGCACATCCTGGCCTATAACCGCATGCAGATCGTGATGTCGCTGCTGGCCGCAGGTGCTGGGGCGGCGATTGGTGCTTGGTTGAAGTTCAAGCGCCCGGCTTTGCAGGTGAGCTGAGCAAAGATTTCGTTTGCGGCGAGCTTGTCGAACCATGCTTTTTCGCGGAATTACGCCGCTTGCAGACTGCGCCAAAGGCATGGTTCGACAAGCTCCGCATGAACGGGATTTGGGACGGGCTTGTCACGAACCGGATTAAAGTAGACATCCACCCACCCTCACCATCGACGACTCCGATGACCAAAACCGTTCTCATCACCGGCGCCACCTCCGGTTTCGGCGCCGCCGCCGTCAGGATTTTTGCCAACGCCGGATGGCGCGTCATCGCCACTGGCCGCCGCGCCGAACGCCTGCAACCGCTGGTGGCCGAATACGGCGCCGACAAGGTGCATGCAGCGGCGTTCGACGTGCGCGACGATGCTGCGCTCGAGGCCTCTCTCGTCGCATTGCCCGAAGCTTTCCGCAATATCGATGTGCTGATAAACAACGCCGGGCTTGCACTGGGCACGGCACCGGCACAGAACGCCAGCCTGCAGGACTGGCGCACGATGATCGACACCAACATCACCGCGCTGGTCGCGCTGACCCATCGTCTGTTGCCAACGCTGATCACGCGCAAGGGCGTCATCATCAACATGAGTTCGGTCGCGGCCAGCTATCCGTATCCGGGCGGCAACACCTACGGCGGCACCAAGGCCTTCGTGAAGCAGTTCTCGCTGGGGCTTCGTTCCGACCTGCACGGCACCGGCGTGCGCGTGACCTCCATCGAACCGGGCATGGCCGAAACCGAATTCACCCTGGTCCGCACTCACGGCGACCAAGCCGCTTCGGACCGGATGTACGGCGACGCCAACCCGATGACCGCCGAAGACATCGCCGAACAGCTGTTCTACATCGCCACGCTGCCGCCACACCTCAACATCAACCGGCTGGAGATCATGCCGGTGACGCAGTCGTTTGCAGGATTTCAGGTAGACCGGAAGTAGGTCGGCCCTACGGGCCGATGCTGCGGATGTTGCGAACGCTGGATTTGTCGCTAGGTACGCGTGGCCTCAAGCGATCCGGATGGCCTGCGTCGGGGACGTAGCCCCGACCTACGTTAGCAAGCGGTCCGTCAGAAGCCAGCGCTGCTGCCGATCGTCTGCGTGGTACCGGCTTGCTCACGCCGCATAAAGCGCCCGCGCAATGTCAGGAAAGGCCTTTCCACCGCATGATGCAGAATCGCACCCGCCGCCAGCGCCCCGGCAGCATAGGCGATAAACGCGATCACGCCGCGACCTTCCAACGCTTCGCCGAACAGGTTCTGGGTCACGTGGTAGGCAGCCTTGTGGGTCAAGTACAGGCTGAAGGACGCCGCCGCCAACCAGCCTGCCCCGGGTAACGCGCGTCGGCCAATCCAGCTGCGCTCGCTGCTGCCGGCACAGACCAGCAGCGCCAGGCCCAGTGACATGATGGGCCAACCGATCGAATTTCCCAGCAGGCCAACGCGGTCGCGGAACAGCCAGAACGACAGCGCCATCACCAGCAGTCCGGCCAACAGCAGCCAGTTGCCGTTCGCCTGCAGGCGCAGCCAAAAATCAGGCCGGAACGTGCGCAACGCCGCCAGCACCACGCCGAAAAGCAGACCGTCCAGACGGTTCCAGGTGGGGTAGTAGATGTCTTCCACGAACCAGTTGCGCGACGACGCACCGGCCTGCTCCAGCGCGGTGTTGTGCAGCCAGACGCCACTGCGCAGGGCGATGCCTGCCAGCACCACGAACACGCACACGGCGATGAACTTCACCGCCGAAGGCCGGCGCATCAAGGCCCAGGCCAGCAGCGGGAAGACCAGATAGAAGTGCTCCTCCACGCACAGCGACCACGCATGCGAGAACGCCGCGTTGTGCCGGTAGTCGATCGACAGATTCATGAAGAAGGCGGCGAACTTCCACCACGGCTCCATCCCCGGCGCTTCGCGCAGCCAGGGGAAGGCCACGTACAGCGCCAGCACCACCCAGAACGCCGGCAGAATGCGGAACGCGCGGCGCAGATAGAAATCGCGAAAGGACAGGGAGTCTCCGCGCGCCAGCGGAGCCAGCACCTGGCTGCCGATCAGGAAACCGCTGAGCACGAAGAACAGGTCCACGCCCATCCAGCCGTAGCGGGAAAGCCAGCTGTAATCCTCGCCCAGGCCGCCGACAAGAAAGGAGTGGAACAGCATTACCCAGATCACGGCGAGGGCGCGGAGCAGGTCGAGGCCGGGGTATTTCACGGAGTGGGATTTCGTTTGTGGGGTGGAGGACTCAGGATGTTTCGTATGTCAGAAACAAAACTTTTAACCTCTCCCTTGCCCGCGCAGCGGGTAGGGGGAGGTTGGGAGGGGGTGCTTTTCGCGGTGTTTTTGAGAAGAGCAACAGCAAGATCAAAGGCAACCCCTCCCCATCCCTCTCCTGCTTCGCAAGGGAGGGGGTGGATCGCATCAACTGAGAGGTTCGTCGCTGAGGTAGGTGTAACCGGTGAGCCCGGCTTCCAGCGCCTCGGCCAGGAGCTTCGACTCTTCTTCGGGCAACCCCGCCTTGGTCACTCGCTCCGCATACGCCGCACGCAGGTCGCTGAGCGCATACCCCACGTAATCCAGCATCACATCGGTGGTGTCGCCACTGCGCTGCTGGCTGATGCTGAAACCCTCGCCGTCGCGCTTCACTTCCACTGTGTCGGTGTCGCCGAAAAGATTGTGGATGTCGCCCAGGATTTCCTGGTACGCGCCAACCAGGAAGAATCCCAGTCGATAACTTTGGCCGTGGTTCAACGCATGCAGCGGCAACGAAGAATCCAGCCCCTCGTTCTCCACATAGGTCTTGACCATGCCGTCCGAATCGCAGGTCATGTCGCAGACCACGCCACGGCGCAGCGGCGCTTCGTTCAAGCGCTCGATCGGCAGGATCGGGAATACCTGATCGATGGCCCAGACGTCGGGAATCGACTCGAACACGCTGAAGTTGACGAAGTACTTGTCGACCAGGCGCTCGTTGAGTTCGTCCAGCAGATCGCGATGGTTGCGCTCTTCGCTGCTCAACCGCGCGCGCACCGCATGGGCGATGGAATAGAACAGATCGTCAATGCGCGCGCGGTGGGTCAGGTCGATCTGGCCCAGCGCGTACAGCGACAGTCCTTCGCTGTGGTGGTGCTGGGCGTCGTGGAAAAGCTCGACGGCCGGACGCGTATCCAGTTCGTCGTGGATCTCGCGCAGGTGGCGGATCACCGCGGGTTCGTCGTCGTGCGCGGGCGGCACGCGGCCTTCCGGCGCCTGCTCCACTTCCGACACGTTGGCGATCAGCACCGCATGGTGCGCGGTCATGGCGCGGCCGCATTCGGTGACGATGCGCGGCGGGTTGAGCTTGTGCTCTTCGCAGGCCTCGGCCAGCGGCTGCACGATGTTGCTGGCGTACTGGTTCAGGCCGTAGTTGATCGAGCAATAGCTGCGCGAGCGCGTGCCTTCGTAATCGATGCCCAGGCCGCCACCGACATCGACGTGGCTGATGGTCGCGCCTAACTTGGACAGTTCGACGAAATAACGCGTGGCCTCGCGCATGCCGTTGGCGATGTCGCGCACATTGGAAATCTGCGAGCCCATGTGGAAATGCAGCAGGCCCAGCGATTCCTGCAGGCCGTTGTCGCGCAACTGCTTCCACAAGTCCAGCACCTGGCGCGGCGACAGACCGAACTTGGCCTTGTCGCCGCCGCTGTTCTGCCACTTGCCCGCGCCCAGCGAGGCCAGGCGCATGCGCACGCCCAGGCCTGGCTTCACATCCAGCGCCTTGGCTTCTTCGATGACCAGCGCCAGTTCGGACGGCTTTTCGATGACGATGAAGGTTTGCAGGCCCAGCTTGCGCCCGATCAGCGCCAGGCGGATGTATTCGCGGTCCTTGTAACCATTGCAGACGATCAAGCCGCCCGGGCGCGACAGCGCCAGCACCGCCATCAATTCCGGCTTGCTGCCCGCTTCCAGGCCGAAGCCTTCGCCGCTGTGGGAAGCCAGCGTGCCGGCCACGCCGCGATGCTGGTTGACCTTGATCGGGTAGACGGCGGTGTAGCCACCGGCGTACTCCCATTCACGCATCGCCAGGCCGAAGGCCGACTGCAGCTTCCCCAGTCGATCACCGAGGATGTCGGGGAAACGCACCAGCAGCGGCATCCTCGCCCCGTTGGCGCGTGCGTCGTCCACCACCTGCGGCAGCGAGATCGAAGGACCGGCCGCGCCCTGCGGACTGACCACCACATGCCCGGCCGCATCCACGTCGAAATACCCTTCCGCCCAATGCGGGATGGAATAGGTCTTGCGGGCTTGGTCGAGGGACCAGCTGGTCATGGGCGTGCTCTGGCGGAGAAATTCGGACGCGCATTCTAACGCCGTGGTTGTCTCGCTTCGGTTACGGCTTCTGGTAAGCCGGTTCGCCAGCGCTGCTTCTGACCGCTCGCGCCTGCGCGGCATCGCTGGTGCTGGTCAGCACGGTGCAACTGCCCGGCAGCTGCAGTTGTGAGGCGATCCTCGGCATGGCGGCTTGTTCGCTGGCCACCGAGCCCGCCCAGTCCAGCAGCACCAGGAAGTGCGGCATGACTTCGGTGCCCGTCAGCTGCCGACGCACGACCCATGCCTTGCGTACCTTGTCGTAACCACGCAGCGCGCGCGATAACTCGCGTAACTGGGAGGCATCCAGTGCGTGCGGTTGCAGCGCGCCGGCGTCATCCGCATCGATTTCGCCAAGGTGACGGGAGTAGCGGTCACGCAAGGATTGGATGTTGGCCTGCCAAGTGGGCGACTCGTTCTCCGAACCCGCATGACGGTCGAGTGCGCGCAGGGCGGGTTCGACCAGCGTGGCATCCAGTTCCATCGCCCGCTGCAGATGCTGCATGCCTTCGCTTGCGCTTCCACGCTTCAGCAGCAATGCGCCCAGCCGGTAGTGGCCATTGGCGTGCGAAGGCGCCCGTTGCAGCGCTTCCTGGTAGAGCGGCAAGGCATTGACGCCAGGGTGGTGATCTTCGGACAGGCAAGCCAGTTCCACCGCTTCGGCCGGCGTATGCACGGGATGGGCTTCCAGTTCGGCAAGTCGCCGGCGCTCCTGCTGGACGGCCTGGTGGCGCACTTTCCATTCCGCATCGGCAGCGGTCCGCCATTCAAGGCTGAAGCGCTGCTGCAGTTTGGCGTTGAGATCGCCGAGCATGGTGGCTGCGGCATCCGCAGGGCCGTCCAGCTGGCACGGCGCGCACTGCATGGCCGTCGCCCGCTGCACTAGCGTGGGATGGGTATCGTCAGGTGCGGTCTCGCGCGCCAGCACTCTTGCAGGAACGCGCGCCTCCCGTCCTATTCCCGTCGCCAGCCTTTCGGCGAGTTGCTCGTACACAGCGACAGGCGGATAGGCCTGCGCGCGTACCGATTCGTTCACCTGCGGCCAGAAGTCGTTCTCTAGCCAGTCCGATGCCAGTTCGACGCGCACCAGGGCGCTGACCGCCGCCTCCGCACCAGCCACCTGCGCCGAGACCGCATCGGCCGCGTATTCCTGGCGACGCGCCAGCACCTGGCTGTAAGCATCGAAGTACGGCGCATACCAGCGGAAGAAGAACCACAGCAGTTGCCCGCCCGCCACGCCACCCGCCATGCCATCCAGAAGACGGTGCCAGCTGCTGCGCAATCGGTAGATCCAGGCGGTGAAGTGGCCATGACCGCCATCGAAATGTCCGAATTCATGCGCGACCACCGCCGCCAGTTCCCGCCGGTCCAGTGCATGCAGCAGTGGCAGCCCCAGGATCAGGTATTGGCGCTGGCCCCATACCCCGAATCCTCGCGGAACATAGGCTGCCGCAGCGTTGAGTTCCGCATTGATGACAATGCCATGCAATCCCGCCGCACCCACGGCCTTGCGTATGCGCTCGACTTCGGCCTGCAGTTCGGGCGTCTCGCCCGGCTGCAGGTGGTGGCCTTCCGGTGGCACGAAGCGGATCCACAGCGCGCGCAGCACGACGGTGCCGGACAAGGCCAGCACCATCAGTGCGACCCCCATGAACGGAGTGAGCACCGGGCGCGCAATCAGCACGTAGCCCACCAGGAACAGCAGCAGGCCCAGGGTGAACAGCAATGCGCTGGCGAGCACTGCATAGCCCAGCAAGGCCAACAACGCCAGTTTCAGCTGATAGCGCGCGGGCGCCTGTTCTGCCTCACGTTCGAGTCGCTCGACCAGTTGCCGCCGCGCTTTCGTTGATTTCATTGCGTGCCCCGTGTCATCCCCGCCGGATGCTAAGCCATCGCCGCCTGTCTGTAACGCAGCATCCGGTACAATTCGCGCCCTTCCGGCAATCGGCTCCACGGCGATGACAAACGACAGCACCTGGTATATAGAACACTTCCAGCCCACCGGCTCGGCCATCGGCTTTCGCACTACCGGCAAGCTGGATGAAGTGCAGTCGCCGTTCCAGAAGATCGAAATCTACGGCACCACCGATTGGGGCAACCTGATGCTGATCGACGGCGCGGTGATGCTGACCACGCGCGACAATTTCTTCTATCACGAGATGATTTCGCACCCGGCGCTGTACACGCACGCCGATCCGAAGCGCGTAGTGATCATCGGCGGCGGCGATTGCGGCACGCTGCGTGAAGTACTCAAGCATCAGGGCGTGCAGAGCGCCACGCAATGCGATATCGACGAGCAGGTCACGCGCATGTCGGAGAAGTATTTCCCGGAGTTGTGCGACAGCAACAGCGACCCGCGCGCCGAACTGCTGTTCGACGACGGCGTGGCCTACATGGCCAACTGCCCGGCCGGCAGCGTGGATGTGGTGATCGTGGATTCCACCGACCCGGTGGGCCCCGCCGAAGGCCTGTTCAACAAGGCCTTCTACGAAAGCTGCTTCCGCGCGCTGAAGGACGACGGCATTCTGGTGCAGCAGTCCGAATCCCCCTTGGCCCTGCTGGACCTGATCAACGAAATGCGCGGCGAAATGCGCAAGGCCGGTTTCAGCACCTTCAAGACGCTGCCATTCCCGCAACCCTGCTATCCGACCGGCTGGTGGAGCGTGACGCTCGCCCGAAAGGGTGGAAACTTCGATTTCCGCGAAGGCGACGCCAGCAGCAAGTCGTTCGACACGCTGTACTACAGCGCGCACCTGCACACCGGCGTACTGGTCGCCCCGCCGTTCGTAGCCAAGGCACTCGGCGAGTAACGCAGGTCGGGGCTACGCCCCCGATCCGCATCCAACTAATCACCACGCATACGGAGGGCTGGTCTTAACCCGCCCTACGGGATCTACGGCTCTCAACCTCTGCGCTCAGTCGCCGCTGTCAGCGAAGTCATCGCCGTCATCTTTCAGACGCCTATAAGGCGTCCGAATCGAGTTCCCCGGTCCGTATCCGCACCACCCGCTCCAGCGCCGACACGAACACCTTGCCGTCGCCGATCTTGCCGGTGCCGGCCGCCTTGACGATGGACTCCACCACCACATCCACCTGCTCGTCGGTCACTGCGACTTCTATCTTCACCTTGGGCAGGAAATCCACCACGTATTCGGCGCCGCGGTAGAGCTCGGTGTGGCCCTTCTGGCGGCCGAACCCCTTGACCTCGGTGACGGTGATGCCGGTGATGCCGGCTTCGGCCAGCGCTTCACGAACGTCGTCCAGCTTGAACGGCTTGATGATGGCCATGATCATTTTCATGATGGACTCCCTCCAGAAGACAGAAGCGAAGGATATCCCGGTTCAGGACACGGTTGCGGGCGCATGGCGTGTCGGTTCCAATGGGCGCACGTGGCGAGGCGTCGGGATATCCTGACCTGCTGCCGCATCGAACGCCGATAGCGCGAGTTCCGCCACGTAGTCAGGCTGCCCCCACAGCCGGAGGAAACCACATGATCGACCTGAACCACATCGACGCCCTCGCCCGCCGCCTCAGCGAACTGGTACCGCCGGGACTTCGTGAGTCCCAGGAAGAGTTACAGCAGACCTTCAAAAGCACGCTGCAGGCCGGCCTCTCGAAGCTGGATCTGGTGACGCGCGAGGAATTCGACGTGCAGCGCGCGGTACTGCTGCGCACCCGCGAGAAACTGGAAGCACTGGAACGAACGGTTGCCGCGCTGGACATCGCGGCTCCGCCGTCGCCGCAGCACTAGGTTCCACCCGCCATGAGTCTTGCGCTGGTGCACAGTCGTGCACGCGCCGGCGTGTCCGCGCCTCCAGTCCGGGTGGAGGTGCATCTTTCCGGCGGCCTGCCACAGACGCATATCGTCGGCCTGCCTGAAGCGGCGGTGCGCGAGTCCCGTGATCGCGTGCGCGCGGCGATTCTTTGTGCGCAGTTCGAATTCCCTGCACGCCGCATCACCGTCAACCTCGCCCCTGCGGACCTGCCCAAGGACGGCGGGCGCTTCGACCTGCCCATCGCGCTGGGCATCCTGGCCGCCAGCGGACAGATCGACCGCAACGCGCTGGGCGAATACGAATTCTTGGGCGAACTGGGCCTGACCGGCGAGCTGCGCGCCATCGACGGCATCCTGCCCGCCGCCCTGGCGGCCGCGCGCGCGGGCCGCAAACTCATCGTGCCACTGGGCAGCGGCCCCGAAGCCGCACTGGCCCGCGAGGTGGAGGCCTACACCGCGCGTACCCTGCTGGAAGTCTGCGCGGCACTGAACCGAACCAAGCAGTTGCCCATGGCCATCGCTCCGCCCGCGCTGCCCAGCCTGATCCCCGACATGGCCGATGTGCGCGGCCAACTGCAGGCGCGGCGTGCACTGGAAGTGGCGGCGGCGGGCAACCACCACATTCTGCTCATCGGCACGCCGGGTTGCGGCAAGACCCTGCTGGCGTCGCGCCTGCCCGGCCTGCTGCCGGAAGCCAGCGAAGCCGAAGCCCTGGAAACCGCGGCCGTGGCTTCGGTCAGCGGACGTGGACTGGACCCGGCCCGTTGGCGGCAACGCCCCTATCGATCACCGCACCACACCGCCAGCGCAGTCGCACTGGTAGGCGGCGGCGCGGATCCGCGGCCCGGCGAAATCTCGCTCAGCCACAACGGCGTGCTGTTCCTGGATGAACTGCCCGAGTGGGACCGCAAGGCGCTGGAAGTGCTGCGGGAACCGCTGGAATCGGGAACGGTGACCGTATCGCGTGCGGCGCGCAGTTCGGAATTCCCGGCACGTTTCCAACTGGTTGCGGCCATGAATCCCTGCCCCTGCGGGTGGGCTGGCGATCCGTCCGGTCGCTGCCGCTGCAGCCCGGAAAACGTTCGCCGCTACCGGGCCAGGATCTCCGGACCGCTGATGGACCGCATCGACCTGCATATCGAAGTGCCACGTCTGCCACCGCAGGATCTGCGCCCCGACGCGCCGTCAGGCGAGCCCACGCAGGCGGTGCGCCTGCGCGTGGAAGCGGCCCGCATCATCCAGCAGGCGCGGGCGGGGAAAGCCAACGCGCAGCTGGGACAGTCCGAAACCATGGCCTTCTGCCGACTGGCCGAACGCGACCAGGCCTTGCTGGAACGCGCCATCGAACGCCTGCAACTCTCGGCCCGTTCCATGCACCGCATCCTGCGCGTGGCGCGCACCATCGCCGATCTGGACGGCAAGCCGGACATCGAGACCCTGCATCTGACCGAGGCGCTGGGCTATCGGCGGGTAGATCGCGGCACGTCCCGCCATGCGGCTTAGTTTTTTGCCCCCTCCCTTGCGCGCAGCGCAGGGGAGGGCTGGGGAGGGGTGCTCTTCGCGAACACTCTTCATAGCCGCCCACAGCTGGCTCAGCTATCTCTTCCAAAGAAGAAGCTCAAGAACAAAGGCACCCCTGCCTTGCGTCACATGCGCTGGTCGCGGCCGCATGCTCCACTGCACTGCGTATTGCACATTGCCACCCCGCCTTAACCATGACTGCCGGATGCTCGTCATTCGCACCTCACCCTCGCTTTTTGGAGAGCCGCCAGATGTCGAACCAACCTGCCCAGCGCTTCCTGCTTCCCGCCACCGCCCTGCTGTTGTCGCTGTCCATTTCCACCGCGCTGGCCCAGGCCAAACCGGCCACGGCGGCCGAGAGGATCGCTGGCACCGAACTGATTCCACGCGACCTGCTGTTCGGTAATCCCGAGCGCTCCAGCGTGTTGATCAGTCCCGACGGACAGACCCTCAGCTGGCTGGCCCCGGTCGATGGCGTGATGAATGTGTGGGTGGCACCGGCCAGCAATCCATCGCAGGCCAAGGCAGTGACTGCGGACAAGGCGCGCGGCATCCGCAACTATTTCTGGTCGTATAAGCCCGGCGTGCTGCTATACCTGCGCGACAGCGGCGGCGACGAGGACTTCCACCTTTTCAGCGTGGATGTCGCCACCGGCAAGGCCACCGATCTGACGCCGTTTCCCAAGACCACCGCGCAGGTGGTCGGCACCAGCCACGCGCATCCCGAGTCGATCCTAGTGGGCATGAATGATCGCGACCAGAAATGGCACGACCTCTACCGCGTCGACCTGACCACAGGCAAACGCACCCTGGTGGAAAAGAACGAGGACGAGATCGGCGGTTATCTGGTGGATGACGATTACGCGCTGCGCTTCGCCACCAAGTCTCGGCCCGATGGCGGGCAGGAAGTGCTGCAGGCCGACGGCAAGGGCGGCTGGAAGCCGTACGACACCATTCCGTTCGAGGACTCGCAGACCACCATGCCGATGGGCCTGACCACCGACGGCAAGACGCTGTACACGCTGGATTCGCGCGGCCGCAACACCGCCGCGCTGTATGCGGTGGATGTGGCCAGCGGCGACAAGAAGCTGTTGTTCGAAGACCAGCGCGCCGATGCCGGCAACGCGTTGACCGATCCCAGGACCGGCGTGGCCCAGGCCGTCGCCGTCGACTACCTGCGCGAGGAATGGACGCCACTGGATCCGGCCATTGGCGCGGACCTGAAGAAACTGCAGTCCCTGGGCCCGGGCGAAGTGGGCGTCAACGCGCGCACCTATGACGACAAAACCTGGATCGTGACCTATTCGGCCGCCGAAACACCGGTGGTGTATTACCGCTACGACCGCGGTACCGACGGCAAGCTGACCAAGCTGTTCTCCGCACGGCCGGCGCTGGACGGCAAGCCGCTGGTGGCGATGTGGCCGCAGGAAATCAAATCACGCGACGGCAAGACCCTGGTCAGCTACCTCACCCTTCCCAAGAGCGCCGACGCCAACAACGATGGCAAGGCCGATGCACCGGTGCCCATGGTGCTGATGGTGCATGGCGGTCCGTGGGCACGCGATGGCTATGGCTACACCGGCACCACGCAATGGCTGGCCAACCGCGGCTACGCCACGCTGCAGGTGAACTACCGCGGCTCCACTGGCTTCGGCAAGGAATTCACCAACGCCGGCAACGGCGAGTGGGCCGCGAAGATGCACGATGACCTGCTGGACGCGGTGCAGTGGGCGGTCAAGTCGGGCGTCACCACTCAGGACCAGGTGGCGATCATGGGCGGCAGCTATGGCGGTTACGCCACGCTGGTCGGCGTGACCTTCACCCCGGATGCGTTCAAGTGCGGCGTGGACATCGTGGGCCCGTCCAACCTCAACACGCTGCTGAGCACGGTGCCGGCGTACTGGGCCAGCTTCTACGAGCAACTGGCCAAGCGCATGGGCGACCCGCGCACCGAGGACGGCAAGAAGTGGCTGGTGGAACGTTCACCACTCACCCACGCCGACAAGATCACCAAGCCACTGCTGATCGGACAGGGCGCCAACGACCCACGCGTGAAGCAGGCCGAATCCGACCAGATCGTCGAGGCGATGAAGGCCAAGAACATCCCGGTGACCTACGTGCTGTTCCCGGACGAAGGCCACGGTTTCGCACGGCCGGCCAACAGCAAGGCGTTCAACGCCGTGGCCGAAGGCTTCCTGGGTCAGTGCCTGGGCGGTCGCGCCGAACCCATCGGCAACGACTTCGCCGGCTCCAGTATCAGCGTGCCGACCGGCGCCGAGGGCGTGCCCGGATTGGCGGAGGCATTGAAGTCGCACAAGCAGGAAATCAAGAAGTAATACTTCCGGCATCGCTGGCTTCCTCACCGTCCAACCGTAGGTCGGGGCTACGCCCCCGACGCGCGCAAAGCTTCAGAATTCCCGTACGTCGGGGGCGTAGCCCCGACCTACGCGCGTAATGCACCGGGGATTCACCATGACCACCGCCAACGCCCAATGCCTGTGCGGCGACGTGAAGCTTGAAGCCACGCTGCCCAGCAAGTGGGCGGCACACTGTCATTGCAGTCTTTGTCGCCGCGCGCATGGCGCGGCCTTCGTCAGCTGGGTGGGAATGGAAAGCACGCAATGCGCCATCGATGACCCCGGTCACCGACTGCATTGGTACGAATCCACGCCCGGTGCCGAACGCGGGTTCTGCAGTCACTGCGGCACGATGATGTTCTTCCGCTCCACCCGCTGGCCGGGTGAACTGCATATCGCCTTGGCGCACTTCACCACGCCGATTGATCGCGCCCCGCAGATGCACGTGCATTGGGCGGACCATGTGCCCTGGGCGGATGTGGACCCCATGGACGGACTCCCCAGAAAATAAACGATCTCTCGCAGTAGGTCGGGGCTACGCCCCCGACGCACGCAGAGTTCCGGAATATTCACGCGTCGGGGGCGTAGCCCCTACCTACGTAGGATCCTCAACCCGCCAGACTTCGCCGGCCGGGTCCAGTTCCATCGTCACCATCTCTTCGCCGCGCCAACCGAAGCCGCAGAGGGCCAGTGCGCCATTGCTGATGGGGTCCAGGCCGAAGGCCTGCTCCAGCGGGACTTCGTTGATGGCGCAGGTGATATAGGCGCCCAGACCGGCCTCGGTGGCCGACAGATACAGAGTCTGCGAGAGATGTCCGGCTTCCAGAGTGATGGCGCGATAGGCCTTGGCGTGGTTGCGGTATTTCCAGAACGAGCGGTCGTAACGCGGCGCCATCAGCACCATGACATGGGCGTTGGCGAACCAGTGTTGCTGGGCTACCGCCTGCATCGCCAGATCGTAGAGTGGCTGTTCCGGCAGCGGCAGCGGTTCCAGCGCGTGGGTGGTGGCGTGGTAGTGATAAAGGCCAGGTGCGAGGCCTTCGACGTTCTGCACGATCAGATAGGCCTCCACCGGATGCAGACCACCACCGGAAGGGCTGGTTTTCTTGAGGAAGACCGTGTCGTCGCTGACCCTGACATGCGATTGCGCGGAGAACACGCGTTCGATGAGCTGGGCGAACAGTGCATACGGCAACGGTCGCTCCGCATCGAAATTGCGGCAGGTGGCGCGGCGTGCGAGCAGGTGGTCGAAGTCAGTGCGGGCGGTGCGCGGCAGGGCAATGCGTTCTTGCCTATCACCTCGGCCCAATGCTTCCACTGGCGGTGCACCCAGCACCTCGCGCAGTTCGCCGGCGGTTTCGGTGCCGGTGTCCTGCATCGCCTGCACGGCGTCAGCATGCTCCCAGCGGGTGAAGGCGTGCAGGGTCGCGGCCAAGGGATGCCAGTGCACGTCACGCAGCGCTTCGTCGCGTTCGCGTGCAACGGCGTGACGCTTGCCGTCGCCAATCACCAGGCCGACTTTAGACAGGTGTTTGAGCGCGGCGGCTGTACCGTCTGATAGCTGGCGGCTATCGACCCATTCATCCGGGCTCAAGGCACCGAGAAGTTCGCGTTCGGCGGCGTCGACTTCGATTTCTTTCCCAAGGTGCGGGGCAAGGGCAAGCCAGCGGCGCTCCCGGAGCATACCGTTGCCGCCGGCCAGAAGAATTTCCAGGTCAAACTCGACCTCTTCTCGCGGCTCCAGGTACAAGACCTTGCAACGGCGGATCCGCATTAGCGACACCTCAAATGGTTTAAAGCGTATTCGTTGAGAGCTCAACACGTGATGACCTGCCTGCCGCCTCATGTAGTACGCAATAGACAGGAGCTGCAGGCGGACGAACGCTGTCAATTCTGACTCAACGGCACCATCGCCGGAAGAAATAATTAGTTGCAGATCTGCAAGCGGCGGGTCGGCTAAGTCTCTTCAGAAGCACCACAACGGTGCTTTTAATTTTTGGACGCAATGCACAGTTATGGTTGTTTAGAAATACAGACAAGGCTAGATTGTTGCCCGACAGGCCTGCAACGGGCCTTGACCAGGGGAACAAAATGGCAACGAAGAAGACGGGCGCGCCGGGGAAGGCCGCGCCTCTGGATCCTAAGGTCGCGAGCAAGCTGCTGGACAAGCTGAGCACGGACAACGAGTTTCGCCGGCTGTTCAAGAAAGACCCACGGACTGCATTGATTCAAGCCGGTTACAAGTTGCCCAAGGGGGATGCGGAAGCTGCAGCACGCTTCGAGCAACTCTGTGGATGCGCAAAAGTGGAAAGCATTGCTACCAAGTCCGATATACGAAAATCGAGGCAGGAAATTATGGCCAATCTAACGGCGGGCCTAGGCCATCAGCCCATTCAATTGAATGCATCCAATCCGGTTCGTCGCGTGCGCAAATGATCGGGTAATCGGGCAAGTGGCCATCGGCGGTCAAATTCCTGTAGCTGTGCCCTCGCCTCATTGTTACGACCCTCTTTCGCAAGCAACTCGGCCGCGATCAGATGTCCGAGGGTAGTGTCAATGACATTCAATGGTTGTTGACACCACCCGCAGCCCTGTTCGATATACGCCTGCCCACGATGTTTCCCCAACCAATCGGCTTTCTGCATGGCCAAATCGGTTTTTCCGCTGGCGGCGTAGGCGGATAACAACAACATGTGTGCCTGGAATGGAGCGCTTCCGTCTAGCAGGCGCTCCAATTGCAAGATGGCCTCATCCGAACGGCGATCAAGCAACATTTCGCCGGCTTTCAATACCTCAACAAGTTCTGAAACCGGAGGCACTTGGGCAATTTCTGGGTGCTTCACCAGAGCCTGCAACACACGTCGTGCTGGCATACGATTATGCATGCGCTGCGCAAGTAACGCGCCGGATATCGCCACATAAGCATCGGCTATCGCATCACTATTGCTCAATGGCGTATTCATCGCTAACAAGCTATCGGTGACAAGCTGATCGATAGTCTGAAGGGAACTTTTGTTGTTACCACTAAACCATTCGCTCACCGCCACCGGATACAACGCGCTGCGTGCCGCTATCGTGCCGTGCTCCGGATAGGCCTGGAGCATTGAAGCCTCACGGCTGGCAGCCATCCAATTCCCTTGGTCCAGATGCAACGTGACCCGATCAAACCGAACACCGGTGCCTCTTGCGATCCGCACTTCCTGCCATGCTTTTTCCGCTTCCGCAAACTTACCTTGCGCGGCGTATATCAGGGCCCTGCGTACGGTCGCAGCTTGAATTCCCTGCGCCACTGCAATCAACTGCGCTCGCTCTGCCTCTGCATAACGTTCCTCTGCGAGCAGGAAATCGCCGATCAAACGTTGCGTTTGAGCATATGCAGGATTTTTGGACGAATCAGCACGACGGGCCGCCGCCAGCCCATCTTTGTAACGGTTCCGTTCGATCATGAGGTAGGCGATATTCATCGCGGCCGGAAAGTCGTCCGGATAGAGGCTGCTCATTCGCTCCCACTTGTCGAGCTCCTGAATGGGGTCGTCGATGCGAGCTTTCCATGCATCCAGATACAACTGATCACGCGCGGTCAGCTTACCCCGCAGAGATTCTGCTCGACGTAAATGAGCAAGGCCCGCAGACTCGTTGTTGTTGGCATGCTCTACACGTAACAGTCCGATTTCGGCAAGTGCGAATCCCGGATCAAGCTCAACCGCGTGCGCGTAGTAACCACCTGCCCGCATGTAATCACTACGAGCGAACGCCTTTTGCCCCAGCGCATAAGATTTCAGTGCATCCAGGTTGCCAGAAGTGACGCGGGGCAGCGGCTCAGAATCCTTCTCCACCGAAGCCAGGGCCTCGCCCAGCTTGCCACGCAGCGTAGCTGTCACCTTGTCGATCGAATCCAGGGTGGAGTTCATACCCACGCCATCGGCCGACTCTGCATAGACCGTTGTCTGTGTATGCGGATCAATGACTTCAGCACTGAAGCGAACGCGTCCGCCCACTTCCGATATTGTCGGTAAGATCACCGCGCGCACTCCATCTCGGACCGCGATCTCCGATGCCACCCCGCGATCCATCAACGTGCCCGGCTTGCGTTGCATCCGCGCCAGCGTGTCGCGCGCTTTCATGTCGCTGAGGACGTTGACGTAGCGCGACTGCTCCAGACTGATGCGGAAGGCCTGGGCCAGCGAATCGTCCAGCACTTTCTCGCCGGTGAGATTGCGCAGGTCACCCACTACCACCCAGTCGCGCTCGGCGAAGGCGATGGCCGGTTGCGGCCGGGTAACGAACCACGTACCGATGCCCAGGCAGGCCAACAGCACCACCTCGGCAGCCAGCGCAGCCGGGCGACGCCATAACGGAATATCGCGCCAGGCTTTCGGGATGCTGGACGGTGCGCGCAGCGGGGCGATGCCGACCTCGCCTACTTCATAAATTTCCTGCGCCTCTGGAACGCCCTTGAAACGCCAGCGTCCGTAGGATTTCCATAGCAGGTTTTCGCCGCGCTCGCCCAGTTCGCGTGAGGCGCGACGGGTCAGCGACTCGGCCACCGTCGACAGCAGGATCTGCCCGGGCCGGGCCAGGGTCATCAGCCGCGCCGCCATGGGCTTGGCCAGCCCTTCCACTTCCAGCGGTTTGGCCCCGACCAGCACCGCTGCGTCGCTGTTCTTCCAGGTCAACACCTCGCCTACATGCAGACCGGCGCGCGCCTGCAACTCCAGGCTTCGCGCCTGGCCGATATCGCGCAGGCCGCGGGTGTAATCCAGGGCGAAACCCAGCCCGTCGATCGGCCGTTCGAACAACAGCAGCAAACCGTCTGACCGGTCGATCAGGCGACCGCGCCATTCCTGTTGCAGTTTCAGCACCAGACGGTCGTGTTCGCGGAACAGGTCCGCGGCGTGGGTGTCGCCCAGCTTTTCCACCAGTCCGGTCGAATCCACCAGATCGGTCAACAACAGCGTCCGCAATTGCGGGCCTTCGGCAGGGTGGCGGTTGAGATCGTTCATCCGCGTGCCATCCACTGGCTCAGTCCTGCCACTCGACGCGGTCGCCGCCGATGCTCTTGGCCCGGTACAGCGCCTTGTCGGCCTGCGCATACCAGTCGTTCCAGTCGCGCGCGGGGTCCATCAGGCAGGCGCCCACGCTGAGCGTGGTGATCAGCGGCGGCGAAGGCTGCATCTGCTGCAGCGCGCGCGCGGTGGTCACCACGAAATCGGCGTAACGCAGCATTTCCTCGCGGTGCTGTGCCTTGAGCAGCAGACAGAATTCGTCGCCGCCCAGTCGGCAGGCGAAATCCTGCGAGCCGGACAGCGAACGCAGGATATTGGCCACGCTCTGCAACACCCGGTCGCCAAGCAGATGCCCATGCACGTCGTTGACGTCCTTGAAACGGTCGCAGTCGATCAGCAGCAGACCGTATCCGCTGTGGCCGCCGTTGTTGCGGCCCTGCTCGAGGAACATGGCCAGGCCGCGCCGGTTGTACAGCGAGGTCAGTTCATCGGTGCGGTTGAGCTCTTCGCTCTGGTTGAGCCGGTGTGAGGTCACGCGCAGGCTGTCCAGCGCCGCCTGCAGTTCCTGATTGCGCCGGCGCAGGCGGTGGATCAGTCCCTGCTCGTTGGACACCACGCGCATGATCGCGCGCCGCAGGAAATACGAAATCAGTTTGGCGTCGCGGTCCACCAGCAGCTGGAATTCCTGGTGCTTGAGTTCCAGCAGCACGCCATCGTCCAGCACGGTGGCCGAAGCAGTGCGCATGTGGTCGCCGATCAGCAGGCCCAGTTCGCCGAAGAATTCGCGCGGGCCCAGATGTTTCTGGTTGAGGTCTTCGCCGAAGTCCAGCGCCACCCTGCCCTGCAGGATGACGAACATGCTGGTGCCCGATTCGCCGCGCAGGAACAGCCGCTCGCCGGCCACGACAGGCCGCGCGGTACCGAACTGCGCGAAAAGCTCGCACTCGCTGGCCGACAACACCGCAGTGGTCGGGTCATCGAGCACTTCTTCTACCGGACGGCCTGGCTCGTAGCCAGCGACCAGCGCTACGGTCTCCGAATTCATGTCACGCCCCAAATCGCTATGCGGAGGATAGCATCAGAGCCTTCCGCATAAGCGAGCGCCGCCGATCGGTTTCCCGACCGGCGGCGTCTTCCTGCAGCCGCATGTTTCCGCGCTCAGGCGGCTACCGTACTCAGGCAGCCTTTTCGCTATGGAACTGCTCTTCTTCGGTCGAACCCTTGAGCGCGGTGGTTGAGGACTGGCCCTGCTGGATGGCCTGGGTCACCGCGTCGAAGTAACCGGTGCCCACCTCGCGCTGGTGCTTGACCGCGGTGAAGCCACGGTCGGCGGCGGCGAACTCGGCTTCCTGCAGTTCGACGAAGGCACTCATCTGCCGGCGGGCATAGCCATGGGCCAGGTTGAACATGGAGTAGTTCAGCGCGTGGAAACCGGCCAGGGTGATGAACTGGAACTTGTAACCGTAGCCGGCGATTTCCTTCTGGAACCGGGCGATGGTCGCGTCGTCCAGGTTCTTCTTCCAGTTGAAGGAAGGCGAGCAGTTGTAGGCCAGCAGCTTGCTGGGGAACTTGGCGTGGATGGCCTCGGCGAACTTCCTGGCAAAGGCCAGGTCGGGCTTGCCGGTTTCGCACCACACCAGATCGGCGTAGGGCGCGTAGGCCAGCCCGCGGCTGATCGCCTGGTCCAAGCCGTTGTGGGTCTTGTAGAAGCCTTCCATGGTCCGCTCGCCGGTGGTGAACGGCTTGTCGTTGTCGTCGATGTCACTGGTCAGCAGATCGGCCGCTTCGGCGTCGGTACGCGCCACCAGCAAGGTGGGCACGCCCATCACGTCGGCGGCCAGGCGCGCGGCGTTCAACTTCTCCACCGCCTCGCGTGTGGGCACCAGCACCTTGCCGCCCATGTGGCCGCACTTCTTCACGCTGGCCAGCTGGTCCTCGAAGTGCACGCCGGCCGCGCCGGCCTCGATCATCGCCTTCATCAGCTCGAACGCATTCAGCACGCCGCCGAAGCCGGCTTCGGCATCGGCCACGATCGGCTGCAGGTAATCGACGCTGTGGTCGCCCTCGGCATGGTTCAACTGGTCGGCGCGCAGCAAGGTGTTGTTGATGCGCTTGACCACGGCCGGCACCGAATCGGCCGGGTACAGCGACTGGTCCGGATACATCTGCCCAGCCAGGTTGGCGTCGGCGGCGACCTGCCAACCGGACAGGTAGATGGCCTTCAGCCCGGCCTTGACCTGCTGCATGGCCTGGTTGCCCGTCAGCGCGCCCAGCGCGTTGACGAAGTCTTCTTTCTGCAGATAACCCCAGAGCTTCTCCGAGCCCAGGCGGGCGATGGAATGCTCCACGTGCACGGTGCCGCGCAGGCGCACCACGTCGGCAGCGGTGTAGTTGCGGGTGATGCCAGCCCAACGCGGATTGGTGTCCCAGTCTTTCTGGATCTGTTCGGCGGTCTGCTGTGTGCTCATGGTCGTTCGCTTCCGTGGGTAAAGGGGTGGGTTGTTGTAGGAGCTGCGTAAGCTGCGACCGTGACCTCAACCGAAGAGAGCGGTCGCAGCTCACGCAGCTCCTACAGAGATGGATCAATCCAGGTATTCGTAAGCCGGCAGGGTCAGGAACTCGGCCAGCTCGTCGGCATGGCTCAGCTTGTCCAACAGCGCAATGGCTTCGGGGATTCGCCGTGCGCCGGGCATGGCACTGGTATCGCCCAGCCTGGCCGGCAGGTTCAGCAGCGCACGCTCCAGCAGGGCGAAATCGATCAAGGTGCCGTCGGCCAGGTGCAGGTTGTCCGAATGCAGCCACTGCCACAGCTGGACGCGGGAAATCTCCGCCGTGGCGGCGTCTTCCATCAGCCAATGAATCGGCACACAGCCATTGCCGTCCAGCCACGCGGCCAGATAGCGCACGCAGACCTCCACGCTGCCTTCGAAGCCGGCACTGGTGATCGTGCCCAGCGACGGCTTGATCAGCGCATCGCGCGTCACCTTGACGTCTTCGCGCAGCACGCCGTGCTGGTTCGGCCCCGGCATGTGCTCGTCGAACAACGCGCGGGCGATGGGAATCAGCGCCGGATGCGCCACCCAGGTCCCGTCGTGGCCGGCGTTGACCTCGCGCAGCTTGTCGGCGCGCACCCGGGTCATGGCCTGCTCATTGGCCACTTCGTCGCCGCTGATCGGAATCTGCGCCGCCATGCCGCCCATCGCATGGGCGCCGCGCTGATGGCAGGTCTGGATCAGCAGCTCCGAATAGGCCTTCAGAAACGGCTGGGTCATGGTGACCTGGCCGCGCTCCGGCAGCACCCGGTCGCGGTGGCGGCGAAAGGTCTTGATATAGGAAAAGATGTAATCCCAGCGGCCGCAGTTCAGGCCGACGATGCGCCCGCGCAGCGCATGCAGGATCTCGTGCATTTCGAACACCGCCGGCAGCGTCTCGATCAGCACGGTGACCTTCATCTGGCCCAGCGGCAGGCCCAGGCTGGCTTCGATGTGCGACAGCGCGGTTTCCCACAGCGCGGCTTCTTCCATCGACTGCAGCTTGGGCAGGTAGAAATACGGACCACGATCCTTGGCCGCCAGCGCCTGGGCGTTGTGGAAGGCGAACAGCGCCAAGTCGAACAGGCCGCCGGCAATCGGCGTGCCGTCGATGCGCAGGTGTTTTTCGTCCAGGTGCCAGCCGCGCGGGCGCACGATCAGCACGGCCTGCTCTTGGAACGGCTTCAGCGCGTAGCGCTTGCCGGGGGCGCCATTGGCAGCGGGGGCGGTGAATTCCAGTGTGCCGGCGACCGCGCCCATCAGTGACCGCTGGCCAGCGATCAGGTTGTCCCAGGTCGGCGAGGTCGAATCCTCGAAATCGGCCATGAACACCTTGGCGCCCGAGTTCAGCGCGTTGATGACCATCTTGGCGTCGACCGGGCCGGTGATCTCCACCCGGCGGTCCTGCAACGCAGCCGGCAGGGGCGCGACCTGCCAGTCGCTCTCGCGGATGCTGCGGGTGTCCTCGCGGAAATCGGGCAGGCCGCCGGCATCGAAGAACGCCTGGCGCTGCTGGCGGGCCGACAGGCAGCCCTGGCGCCGCGGTTCGATCAGCCGATGCAACGAAGCCAGCAGGTCCAGGGCGGCCGGGGTGAGCACCGTGTCCTGCCCGGAGGTCTGGGCGACGACCTCGATCCCGGCGCTGGGGATGCTGGGCAGGGCCGGTTCGGCTAAATGGTCGGCGAAATAGATCGATTGCGGCTGGGCGGACATGGTGGTTCCTTGCTTCTTCAAGCTGGGCCTGCACCGTGCTCCCGCCTCAATTATTTGACAACACAGTTTTATCAATGCAATTAATAAGTTCAACTTATATGATGCACCGCCATGCCGGACAAGCCAGTCGCAACCCCCCGATTTCCCTACAAATCAGATCGCCTGAAGCCGCTGCGGGCGTTCTGCCAGACGGTGCGCATGGGTTCGGTTTCCCGGGCTTCGGAGGCGCTCTACGTCAGCCAGCCCGCCATTACCCTGCAGCTGCAGGCGCTGGAGCGGGAGCTGGGCGTGGGTCTGTTCGAGCGCAACGGCCGCCGCCTGACCCCCACCCGCGAGGGCCAGCTGCTGTACGAACTGGCGCAGCCGCTGGTCGAAAGCCTGGACGGCCTGGGCGCCAGCTTCCGCGAGAAGGTCCGTGGCCTGGACGCCGGCGAGCTCAACATCGCCGCCAACAGTTCCACCATCCTCTACCTGCTGCCGAAGATCGTGGAGCATTACCGCAGCCAGTACCCGGAGGTGCGCCTGACCCTGCACAACGCGGTCAGCGCCGACGGCACCGACCTGCTGCGCTCGGACACGGTGGATTTCGCGGTGGGCTCGATGCTGGAAGTGCCCGCCGATCTCAGCTACGAGCCGGTGTACCGCTTCGAGCCCCTGCTGATCGCCCCGCCCGACCACCCGCTGATCCGCCAGCGCACGCTGAAGCTGGAAGACCTGTCGGCCTACGGATTGATCCTGCCGCCCCGGCGACTGGTGACCTACCGGCTGGTGGACCTGGTGTTCCAGCAGCACCGCGTGCCCTACACCGTCGCCCTGGAAGTCGGCGGCTGGGAGGTGATCAAGCAATACGTGGCCATGGGCATGGGTATTTCCATCATCAGCTCGATCTGCCTGACCGACGCTGACCGCGACCGCCTCGCCGCGCGCTCCCTGAGCGCCTGGTTCCCGACCCGCAGCTATGGCGTGGTGGTGCGCAAGGGCAAATACCTGTCGCCGCAGGCCCGCGCCTTCATCGAACTCATCCGCCCGGATCTGTTCGTCCGGCGCGGCCATGACGATACCGGGCCTTCGGAGCGTTGATCGACTTATCGACCGGTCTTAGTTCCCGTTATCACCCCGAGCGTAGCGAGGGATCTGCCTTTCCCTGACGAAAGCAGATCCCTCGCTACGCTCGGGATGACATTTGAATTAGTCCAGAGGCTGCCTAAGAAGATCAGTTGGCAGTACGTGCGCCTTACTGCGCCCCGCATTGAACCCGCTTCATTGGGAAGTCGATGCCACGCACGGTTTCACCACGCAGCCCCTCGATTCGCACGACAAGCCGGTCGCCAGGCAACGCACGATAGAGAACGCGCTGCGGAAAATCGTGGGCCGGATTTTCGAAGGTGGCGGTCCCTTCGCCAATGCTCGAAGCGATAAAGGTCGTTTCCTTCTGGCGCGACGGTAGCGCGATGTATACGACCTTTCCCTCGGCATTGAGTCGAATCTGCAGGAACTCGTGCTCGACGGTCTTGCCCTTCCTGATCGTTCTTCCCATGCCCAGCATGGTGCCGCCGGCCAATGGCGACCACTGTTCGCCCGAACCCGGTTCACCGGACTCCGACGCCCAGCAACCGGCAAGCCACTTCAACTGCTCCAGCTGCGACTCACTGGCGCCGGCGCGTGATGCACCCGACACAATCAACATGGCAACGAAGATCAGGCTGCAGCGCATAAATTTCTCTTCGATCAATGAAGGGTGAATCAGACCGCTCACAATGCAGAACGAAGACCTGGTGCGAATACAACCAAGGCATGCGTCCTGGAAGCGGGAACAAGACTAGCCGCTCCTGCAGGACTGAACCGGTCTACTGACCAGCGGGCGGCTGCCAGAGTTCGACCTTGTTTCCTTCGGGATCGATGACCCAGCCGAATTTCCCTTGCTCCGAACTTTCGGTTTTATCGACTACGTTGCAACCTTCAGCACGCAGCGCAGCCAACAGCTCATCCAGATCCGCGACGCGAAAATTGATCATGAAAGACGACGAACTCGGCTCCATATATTTCGTGTCCTGGGCAAAGGGACTCCAGATGGTCATCCCGGGCTGGCTTTCGGGGCCACCCCACTGGAACACGGCCCCACCCCAGTCTCCCACCTCCACACCAAGATGGTCGCGATACCAGGCGCCAAGACCTTTCGGATCCGCCGCCTTGAAAAAAATCCCGCCTATACCGGTGACGCGTTTCATGGACTTCTCCCAAAGTGATTGAGGGTATTGCAAAGCTAGAAGCAGACCGACGACGAGATGGCAGCTGACTGCAGAAAGACCAAGTGCACGCGCTCAGGCGCCGGACTTGTGCAGCTTCGGTACGAGCGGATCATTAGGTGTCAACTCTGACACTGGCACCAGCTGATCTTCAACAGGGTCAAGCAGTATCTCAGGGAAGTATTCCAGGATCGCATCCACAACCTCTGCCTCGGCCTGCGGATCAACAGACGGCAGACGAAAGGCAGCAGCGCGGGCCTCTGCACTGGCCCATTGCGCATAGGCATACCAAAGACCGTCAGTCCCTCGATGTAGTCGAGAACCAAGCGCACCCCGCTCGGATCGAAGAAGCCGCGTGAGCCTTGACCAGGCAGCGACGTACTGCTGCTCTTTCTCAGGAGCGACTCGCGCCCGATAGATCACGCAGAAACCAAGACCATCAATCATTGTCAGCTGTCCGTAACTTTGACATGGCGTCTGATCCCTGAATCAAGTCGGACAGCAGTAGTACAAGGGTTGAATGCAAATATAGCCGAAGGCATGCACTCGCTACAGCACTGACGGAGTTCCGCTTGGCGCAAGCGCGTGAGCGTTTCGTCAGCACCGCAGGAAAAAATACGCAATCGACAATCCCAGGCTGCCGACCCACACAAACGCCATCCCGGCAAATCCAGCAACAATCACAGCAGACCTGGCAAGCCAGCGCATGCCACGGGAGCGCCGGATGAGGTAAGTGAAAAGGAGCCCGCCCATGGCAACGCCTGCTGCGACAACCAGCCAGCCAAGCACGTTAGTGAGCGGGTCCTTTGGTCCGAATTCAGGCGGACATTGGCTCGTCGCGTGTGCGGGCACAGAGAGGACCAGCAGCGCAACGAAAAGCATGGCACTTCTTGAACAGCACCGTTGAATTTCCATGAAATTCAAGGCCGAGATGTAGCCTTCATGCATATCCGACTTGGATAACCATCAAGCAATACGCGATTCGGTTCACCGCAACTCCTCCAGCAGCCCAACCAGATTTCCATCCGGGTCGCGAAGGAATCCAATCCAAAGTTCATGATCTGGCATCTTCGCGGTGAGTTGAGGTGCGCGCTCATCGGTGGCCCCACGAGCAACAAAAGCCGCATGCGTTGAAACGATGTCCGACACTTTGAAATAGAGAGTGGAATTGGCCCCTACGGCACCGGCGCCCTGCGGAGTGGATAGCATCACCCGGATGCCGTCTGCATCGAGGAAGGCCAACTCAGGGCCTGCACGGAACAGGAATTCGAGGCCAAGCAGGTCACGGTAGAAACCAAGCGCGGCATCGACATCGCTTACGGTCACCGCAATCTGGCGGATACCAGAGACTACTGGTGTTGTGCTCATGACTTGGATCCCATTAGCCATAACGATGTTTCAGTTCTGAAACCGACCCGACAATAAGCGCCTCCAGGACTTCGACATCGATGTCCGCTAGGCGTTTGAAGTACAGGCAGGACTTACCCATCTTGTGTTTCCCCAGCTTGGCCAGGAGGTCGATTTGACTGGAGTCCTCCGCGAGGATGTAAACGACCAGTTCCTTACCGCGGATTGCGAAGCCGACGAGACATGCGTCGCCTGCGTGGCCACTCTCGTATCTGTAGGTGTACGAGCCATAACCCACAATGCTTGGTCCCCACATCTTCGGCGGCCGCTTCGTCACCCGCTTGCACATGGCCATGATGGCGTTGCAGTCCACCAGCTGCTCCGGGCTGGCCTTGGATGCGAGGTAGGCATCGACGCTCGCGGCGGTGGGCTTGGTTTTAGTCTCTGCCATCGGAATTCCTGATTAGCGGGAGAGCATGTGGTGAGTGCGGTACCTGGCACCTGGCGCAGACCATCCGATCATAGCGATAAGAATTCAGGTTCGGCTTGAATGAATTATTAGCGCCCAACCCGGTACCGGGCAAGGCGCTGCTCCAAAGTCCCTGCGTGCAACTCAAATAGATGATTGTCGAAGTCGTAGAAATATAGTGAGATCCCCTCGCCATCAACGCGTTTGCGGCCCGGGCGAATCTCAACTCCAAGCGCGTCCAGCCTAGTCCGGTACATGGGCAAGTCCACCTCGCTTACAGCAAATGCAACATGCTGGTACGAACGCTCCGTGGGCGGCTCGCCCTCCATTGCAGCCAACCAAGTGCCGCCAAGCACGAAGAATTTCTCTCGGGACAACGAGAAGTTATCGCTTGAGCTGTCATACACCTCGCGGGCACCCAAGCCTTGACAGAGAAGCGTAGCCATCCGATCCAGATCACGGACAATGAAAGTGATGTGGCTGATTCCCTTCATGAGCCCAAACGCTAGGCCAATCCGCGAAGCGGGTTCGGCTTGAATGAATTGTTAGGTGCCGCTCGATGCAGCTGGTGCAATGTAACCATTGATATATGCCCAGTCAGGATTTTCGTACTTTGCCATTGCGCTGGTCATTGGACGATAGCCAAGCCGCGCATAAAAGTTCTCCTTGCCAGGGACGGACTGAAGCATAACGTTGCGGGCGCCGGATATGGAAGCTAGTACCTCGACAATGGTTTTCCCCAAACCCTTGCCTTGGCACTCTGGATCTACGACTACGTCAAAGACTACCGTCCAGTTAATCTTGTCAGTAAGTGCACGCCCGGCGCCAATTAACCGATTCTCGTCATATGCAAATAGCGCAACTTGGCTATTGCGGAACGTCTGTTCGAGTGAAACAGCACTTCGTGCCCCGAGCGGCGCACGGATGAATAGATCTTCGAGGTACGTCCAGTCGACAGAATCGATTGATTGAGAGAGTGAAATTGCCATTAGGAATATTCGCGGCCCTGACGCCTGAATTACGCCGGCCCGTAACGGGCCGGTTCCGAAGCCGATGATACCCAGAACCAAACGAAGCTAACCAACCTGATGCGAGCTCGGCTTAAATGAATTGTTAGGTGCCGTCCGATTACGGCACATAGACCAGATAAACTTTAACCGAGAAGACAGGAGCGTCGGTTACATGGGCATGGAGCACTAGATCGCTCCGACCCTCTTCTTGGGTCCACAGGTCAATAAGCGTGTCCCAGTGGCTACCGGTCCAAATGCAAACGGAAGACTCCCAAGTCTCGTCCGGCAGGGATGTCAATGTAGCGCCATAGTCGCGGATGTAGCGTTGGATCTGAGTAGCCGTCTCAGTTGAGACCGGCTCGACTCCTGGAATTTCTCGCAAACGATAGTCGGCAGCCACGAAGGCAGCCACGACTTCCCGAAATGTCTGCCGCCAATGAGTTGGGATTGGTCGCTGTTCGCTTTCGTCGGTCATGCTGCAATCACTCAAGCGGGGCGCCTAACGCCTGAATTAAGCCGGCCCGCAGCAGGCGGCGACTGGGTGGAATATAGCCGAAGGCGTGCATTTGGGCGCCGCCCTGATGTGGGCTCGGCTTGAATGAATTGTTAGGTGCCAGCGACATTGCCGAGCACTGAGTACATGAAGCCCCAATAGAGCATTGGGCCAGAGATTAAGCCATACAACAATAGGCCGGCCGACACAGCGAGTATGTTCTGCGAGCCGGACAGCTCCAGATCTGGCGAATACCTATGCCACTCACGAACAGCCGCTACGGCAACCCAAGCAAGGCCGGCGACAAAAATGTAACCCGCCGCAGGCGCGATAGCAAAGCGAACGCTAGGCAACCAATAGGCCAAAGCGGCCAGCACCATGCATGCGTCGGATGCGAGCTCGGCCAGCAAGTAGCCGTGCTCCTCGCGATCTTTCAGTTCGCTTTTCATCCAAACGCCGGTGAACACGCCGAAGCCTAGAAAATATGTGTAGACCCACCAAGGCATTCCTGGCACCTAACGCCTGAATTAAGCCGGCCCGCAGCAGGGCGGCGACTGAGTGCAAATATAGCCGAAGGCGTGCACTTAGGCGCCGCCCTGATGTGGGCTCGGCTTGAATGAATTGTTAGGGGGCAGACCCATACGACGAAGGGCCAGCAAAATCAGCGTCGTGATCAGCACAGACAGTAATGCCGCCTGTATGGGGATGCCACCAACTGCAAAAAAGTTGCTGAGCTTGCCTAAGTATACGAATAGACGATGGATTGGCGAAAGCCAGATAGCGAATGCAAGCGCGACTCCCAGAAGAAAAGCTCCACTTACCCAGGCGACACGCCAACGCCGCCCGGAGAGCAGTTGCCAATGAAGAACAGCAGCGACTCCGAAGATTGGAAACCACAAGACGGTAAGCAATCCGATGAGTTCACTCACAGTGATGTAGTTGCCCATCCTGCCCCCTAACGCCTGAATTAAGCCGGCCCGCAGCAGGGCGGCGACTGGGTGCGAATATAGCCGAAGGCGTGCATTTAGGCGCCGCCCTGATGCGGGCTCGGCTTGAATGAATTGTTAGGCCTCAGTGCGAATTTTGCGTGCTGAGATCAGATTGGACACAAGAAACAGTAATGCCCCCTGAGACAAACCACAAATGACGAGCCACGCCAACTGAATAAATGGCTTGGAAAAGAACTGGGGCCAAGCCTCGTACATTGAGCTCAAAGAAAGCGATGTTGGAAGAGACAGAAAGGCAACAGTTATGTCCGGGAGCAAGTGCTCTCGTGGGGAATGGAGCAACGCAATGTCCGTCCACAGACCCCAACCCGCGGCGATCAAAATTAGCGCCGTATAGATGATTGCCAATGTGCGAAGCGGGTTTTTCATGAGGCCTAACGCCTGAATTAAGCCGGCCCGCAGCGGGGCGGCGACTGAGTGCGAATATAGCCGAAGGCGTGCACTTAGGCGCCGCCCTGATGTGGGCTCGGCTTGAATGAATTGTTAGGCGCGTTGTAGAGATAGACGATCAATACAAGTACCGCCAAAGCAAATATATTTATCCCTATTTGCCAAGATCCGAGCGATCCAATGTAGATTTTTAGTTGGAATCCAAGCCAAAGAAAATAGGAGAACCAAGGCGTCTTTATGGCGGGAATTTGGAACAAAAGCACGACGATCCCCAAGATGTAAGCCCATCGCTTCGAGCGAAGCATGCCAGTACCCGCCCCTATTGAAAGGACTGAGAGAGGGGCTAGCCAAACGAAGGTACTAGGTGATGGAGAGACCAGCAAAGTGTAAGCGAGCGTTACCAATGCCATGGACCCTTGAAGAATAAGAATCCAAGCTATGGTTTTATCTTGCTTAGACATCAATATCTCCGTAGCGCCTAACGTCCGAATTAAGCCGGCCCGCCCGACCAACTGTCCGCTCATTGCCGTAACGATGCGGGCTCGGCTTGAATGAGTTGTTATGTGGTACTGGCCGCCAAGGAACACCAACTGCCTTGGTCCACCATCCACAGGCGAACACTACCAGCAACTTGGACCCGCAGCATTACCCGGAAACCTTGGCACGTGGTAAGCCCGAAGCCGACGACGCAAGATACGTAAAAATCTCACAGCCCAAATTACCGTCAGACCAAATGCTCACCGAAGCCGGTGCCGGAACTTGCGCGATCTGGCCGAAGAAAGAAGCGCCGACCAACCTTACCCAGTAACCACATAACGCCTGAATTAAGCCGACCCGCAGCAGGGCGGCGACTGGGTGCAAATATAGCCGAAGGCGCGCACTCAGGCGCCGCCCTGATGTGGGCTCGGCTTGAATGAATTGTTAGGCCGCAGCACGAAAATGCTTGAGTGCCCTCTCAAAAGCATAAGTCACCTCTTGCTTTACGCGGTCTGCCTTGTTCTCAGCGAGTAGCCAGGAGACCAATACATCTACTGGTAGATAGCTGGATCGTCTGCCGCGTGTAGTTGCCATCAATTGTCCGAAAACGCGGTGCTGGATTTCATTTAGATCACGAAGTAGCCGCGGATCTGTAACCCCCGGTCCCTGAAACTCATACGCCATTCTGGCAATAACTGTCAGCTCGTGTCCGAAGAAAGAAAGGAACATAGACAGCTCAGCATCCGTCATGCCGGAAAGGAGTAACTCACACTCTTGCTGATTAACCGTCATGCGGCCTAACGCCTGAATTAAGCCGGCCCGCAGCAGGGCGGCGACTGAGTGCGAATATAGCCGAAGGCGTGCACTTAGGCGCCGCCCTGATGTGGGCTCGGCTTGAATGAATTGTTAGGCCCATCACCCGACTTAAATGCGGGCAACATGGCCGTTGCCGTGACATCTGGTGCACGGAACACGACGCCCCTCACGCAGATCAGTGAATGAGCCCCAGCAGGTCTGGCAGTCATAGGGCTTTCCCTTGCCACCACAGTCCGGGCATTTTAATTTTCCCGTGCCGCGGCAAGTCGGGCAATCCTTGAACTCTAAGCCACTGTTCTTTCCTGTTGCCACAGTTGCGACCTTCGCTCTTGAGGGGCCTAGCGCCTGAATTAAGCCGGCCCACAGCAGGGCGGCGACTGAGTGCAAATATAGCCGACGGCGTGCACTTAGGCGCCGCCCTGATGTGGGCTCGGCTTGAATGAATTGTTAGGCACCAAACCCACCCACGAGATGAGCGGGCTCTGGGCCACAGTAGTCAGTGCCCGCAACAGGCGCAGCGCGCCAGCTTGAGAACGTGCCCAGCGTCACGCGCTGAAGCTGAGCGACACATCCTAGGATTGTGCCCGGCTCATCTGTGTCATACAGGAACACCAGCATCCCCTCATGGGCTGCAATAGCAGCGAGCTTATCCCTATCCAGCGCGTAGTAACTCTTGTCTCCGTTACCCGCCAAGCCGCAGGCATTGAAGTCGCACCACACGAATGGCATTTGCTGAGCTGGTAGCTGACCTTCCATGTGGTGCCTAACGCCTGAATTAAGCCAGCCCGCAGCGGGGCGGCGACTGGGTGCGAATATAGCCGAAGGCGTGCACTCAGGCGCCGCCCTGATGTGGGCTCGGCTTGAATGAATTGTTAGGCGGTGCCATTGGAACCAGACGACCTGGATTTTCCGTCACGCAACAGCCGGCCAACGAGCTTTCCGGCAATCAGATAGACGGCCGCAAAGATGAGAAGCAGAAACACATAGTCGGTGAAACGGGCGGGTATTGCTGCGATTGTCGGGACGTCACGACGAGCTGCCCGGTACGTAAGAGTAATCAAGACAACAACAGGGAGCAGCCTCAGAAGAAGAGTAGAGAATATCTCTCTATAGGTGATCTTGTCGGTTGCCATATTGTGGTTGTGCCGCCTAACGCCTGAATTAAGCCGGCCCGCAGCAGGGCGGCGACTGAGTGCAAATATAGCCGAAGGCGCGCACTCAGGCGCCGCCCTGATGTGGGCTCGGCTTGAATGAATTGTTAGGCCCAAGCCGACCAGCTTTGACCTGGCCCTCCAGCACGAGCCCGCGAAGTGTCGCAGTCTTGTTTGGCCGCGAGAAGAGAATGCGTGCGTCTTGATACTGATCGCCACCGTCGACTAGCCGAGCTTTACCAAGCGCCACTGCGTCTTTTTGTCCGGACGTGCGATAAATCAGCTCTTGGTGCATGTACTCGACTGCAAAGATAACGCCAGTGCCTGTCGGAACATACTCAAGCAGCAGCAGCGGTACCAAGCTGCCGGGGCTTAGCTCCGAGAAGTCATCCGAGGCAAGCGGGTACAGCTGATGAAAGTACTCACTATCAGGAGACGCCATATGCTGATCCTTGGGCCTAACGCCTGAATTAAGCCGGCCCGCAGCAGGGCGGCGACTGGGTGCAAATATAGCCGAAGGCTTGCACTTAGGCGCCGCCCTGATGTGGGCTCGGCTTGAATGAATTGTTAGGCCGTTTGAACCGACCAACCATAAGGCTGATCCATACGGGCGCGAGAGCTAATGACATGAGCAGAGTAAAGGCGACGAAAAAGGCTGGCCTTTGGCCGATCGGTACGTATTCAGATTTGATCGGTACGCGACAGGTGAGGTCAAACACATCCATACGACCTAGCCCAACCTCGACACAGTCTTCTGCACCGATATAGACAGCAAAAAGTAAAAACAGAATGGCCAAGAACACACTCAGGGCGATTGCCCATGGGGGTACTGAACTGTCATTCATAAGGCCTAACGCCTGAATTAAGCCGACCCGCACTGGATAGGCACCGAATCCGATAGTACCCAGAACGAACCGAAGTTAGCGAACCTGATGCGGGTTCGGCTTGAATGAATTGTTAGGCGCCAAAGAGGGACTGCGCAATCTACTCCATCTGGTAGTCAACAGGCTTGCCTATTTTGTCCCGGTAAGCCGCGTACGCCTGGATTTTCTCGAGCGAAGGAAGCCTGGCGGTGTACATCTCGCCATCATCCATTGTGACGACGATCCTGTCGTGACCAGCGAAGATCTTTGCAAGAACACCGCGTTGCATAAACTCTTCGACTTCTTGGGAAGACAAGTGGCCACTCATTTTTGGGCCACTTGCACAAGCAGACAGCGCCAGCAGAGCGATTAAGAAAAGCACTTTGCGAAATTGTTTCATGCGCCTAACGCCTGAATTAAGCCGGCCCACAGCAGGGCGGCGACTGAGTGCGAATATAGCCGAAGGCGTGCACTTAGGCGCCGCCCTGATGTGGGCTCGGCTTGAATGAATTGTTAGGCCCCGGCTGCACGCTGAGCAGCCAAGAACTTGCGGGTAGCAGGCGCTAGGGCTGTGAGTAGCAGAAATGCAATAGGAGCCGCAATCCAAGCCAATGCTGAAATTTGCGTTGTGGCAGCAGCCCAGAAGACATAGATAAGTGCCGCCGCCATGCACACGACCAAGTACCAGTACGCAATCCTAGAGCCGCGCCATAAGAACCAGAGGGAAAGTAAAGTCACAGCCGTCCCGACTGCTTGACTCCAACGCAAGCTGCCCGCAATCACGAACAGAGCTTTAATAGCCAGATCGCCAAAGATCAGCACTGCGGTAAAAGCGGACAAATAAATGCGACCTCGCTTTTCGGTTGGAATCACTACATTGCTCCAACGGGGCCTAACGCCTGAATTAAGCCGGCCCGCAGCGGGGCGGCGACTGAGTGCAAATATAGCCGAAGGCGCGCACTTAGGCGCCGCCCTGATGCAGGCTCGGCTTGAATGAATTGTTAGGGCCCACACCCTGGAACTAGCCCTGCCGCTTATAAGCAATGCCGTAGCCAATAGAGATCAGGCTTAATCCTATTAGCGGAACAATAAGAAACTCGCCAACCGGCCGATCTTTGTACTTGTGCGCTGGGATTATCGAAGACTCATAGACACTCATACCTATAAGAAGCGTCGCCCCTAGAAGCGACAGCACACCAACAACTATGAGCACCTTCCAAAAAGCCATGTGGGGCCTAACGCCTGAATTAAGCCGACCCGCGAAGCGGGTTCGGCTTGAATAAATTGTTAGGCCGCGGGCTCTGGTGTATCAGAATCGTCGTCGGCAGAATCTGGATCAGCTTTGGTGCACGGATCATCACAGCAAGTCTTTGGATCGTCGACCAAAATTGTCGGCTGCTCTGGCGGAGGCGGGAGCACCGAGTATTTTGGTGAACAAGCCGAAAGGAGTAGCGCAAGGGATATTGCTGCTGCTCGAATCATAATGGACTACTCCCCGCCGCCTAACGCCTGAATTAAGCCGACCCGCATTGGATTGGCACCGAAGCCGATAGTATCCAGAACGAGCCGAAGTTAGCTAACCTGATGCGGGTTCGGCTTGAATGAATTGTTAGGCGGCGACACAAGACCAAGCCGGACTGCCGCCCATCGGCCACCAAGAAACCAAATGCAAGCCGGCCAGACAAGCAGGGCAATTAGATAGGTCAGGATCTCTAGCTCAAATACACCAATGGCACCAGCGACGTAACAGTCCCCGCGCGGTGGACAGCCAATCTCAACATAGATCCGATCAGTTGCATGGAAAATCGCAATCGGGACGTAAGCGAGTAAGAGCCACCAAATAGATTGAATGATGCGCTTCAAAACTGACATGGCCGCCTAACGCCTGAATTAAGCCGGCCCGCAGCAGGGCGGCGACTGGGTGCAAATATAGCCGAAGGCGCGCACTTAGGCGCCGCCCTGATGTGGGCTCGGCTTGAATGAATTGTTAGGCCTCAGGCCGACTCTTTGGAAGGCCTGGCAGCCAACCCCGCGCTGCGGATAACCAGACAATGAGGCCAGCTGCGACAAGAAGCAAAATGGCATAGCGGCCAACCGCGTACCCAAATTGTTCAGGGCTCATTGGGTTGGGTAAGAACGACGCTACAACAAGTGCAGTCAGACCAAGCAGGCTCAAGAAGATGATCGAGAACCATATGGTCATTGTCAGTGTGCGCATTGTTGCCTCTGAGGCCTAACGCCTGAATTAAGCCGACCCGCAGCAGGGCGGCGACTGAGTGCAAATATAGCCGAAGGCGCGCACTTAGGCGCCGCCCTGATGTGGGCTCGGCTTGAATGAATTGTTAGGTGTGCCGTCCATGATATCTACGTCTATCCCCAACGTCATTGGCGGGAACATGTGTCGAAAAGTTACCAATCGACCATTGTTAGTGGTCAGCAAATACTGGCTAACTGTGTCCTCCCCTATTGGATCGGACTCCTCAATCCCGGCAATGGAGAATGGCACCAAGGCAGCTGCCTCTACCAGTGGCACGGCCTCAACAGTGTGGCCGCTATGCGAAATGAAACGTAACGCCTCAGAAGTGCAATGTTGAAGGGCAAGCCCTAGGCCGGGGTACCTATCTGGCCCCAAGTCCACCTCGCACGGGCTGATCTTGATGAAACTGTCATCAGCGAACTCGAGGAGAGCATCAAAACCAGCAATAGGCAACGTAAGGTTGTCCACCCATGCTGGATGGACCCCCTCTGATCGGAAGAGCCAGATAGTACGGACAACTTTTCCGAGCAGTAGAGATGCTTCCACGGACACCTAACGCCTGAATTAAGCCGGCCCGCAGCAGGGCGGCGACTGGGTGCAAATATAGCCGAAGGCGCGCACTTAGGCGCCGCCCTGATGTGGGCTCGGCTTGAATGAATTGTTAGGCGCGCACCAGTACCGAGCTCGGCGTGTGCTCATCAAAAGCTCCAGAACGCATCTTTTAAGTGAGTCCACAACTCGCGGAGCTTTTTGCGATCCTTGCCAAGGATTACAACACGGAGCAGCTCAATCAGCACCGCAAGTAGAGACACCAGAACCACGATGACGTAAAGGCCCTCACCAAAGTGGTAAGCGCCAACACCTAGAGCCAACCCCACGGCCAGGAGCCCCGCAACATACTTTGCCTCTCCCTCAATCATCGGCATGCCCAAAAGCGCCTAACGCCTGAATTAAGCCGACCCGCGAAGCGGGTTCGGCTTGAATGAATTGTTAGGCACCACCCCGAGGAACTAGAAGCGCTGCCCCCTGTACGGCTTGGCGATAACCTGCCAGTCGTCCTGATACACAACTGTACCCGGGTCTGACGTCCGCAACACATTGACATGGTGTCCATGCAGGTCCAGCAGGGTCTTTAGCTGCCACATCCGTCGGATTGCCTCGTCCGCCGCCGGCTTGAACCACGAAATGGCGCGCCGATGTTCGGGGTCCGCCAGTGCAGCTGGTACGGGCAGGTGGCCATTGAACCAAGCCAACGCCGTGCGGAGCGTCTCATGCTCTTGAACAGAGAGGTCGCCATCATCGCGAAGCGTATGCGCGGCAACGAGCACTCCACCAGCGCGACCTGAATCCGAATCAGTAGCAAGAGTGGCGAATCGGATGAACACTGAAGCTTCTTGTGGGGCCTAACGCTGGAAATAAGCCGCGTGCCGTAGGCACGTCGGCTTGATTGAACTGTTAGGCCGATGACTGAGGTGGCCGCAGTAGGGATTGAATGTATGGCGAGCTGGAGCCATCCCAGCCGCAGATGACGCATTGTCCTGAAATGAACTCATGTGAGCATTTTGGTGTGGCATACAGAACATGAGCGCACTCTGGACAGAGCGAGGACATGTTTGAAGCGGTGGCGACGTATTGGCTCTCGCATTCATCGCATTTCCTCAAAATTCTGTCCATTGCGGCCTAACGCCTGAATTAAGCCGGCCCACAGCAGGGCGGCGACTGAGTGCAAATATAGCCGAAGGCGTGCACTTAGGCGCCGCCCTGATGCGGGCTCGGCTTGAATGAATTGTTAGGCCCCTGCCAGGCGCAAACAGGACTGACGAATAAGTGCGTCCTTATTGGACTCAAGCTCGACCAAATACACAGGGTCATCACCCAACTCCTCAACACTCACGAGTGACCCCGAGTCACCAACATGCTCTCCGCCCACCACGTGCACAAATGCATTGTGCTGAAAATTGATGCCAGAAAGTGGCTCATGCGAGAGGAATGCAACGGATTGAGCGCGGGTTGGTCGCATAAGGTCTAGGGGCAGATTTAATGAGGCGCCGACGGCAGGGATTGAACCTGCACTCTTGGACATGGTCCATGAGACCGCTGTAGCGGTACGTCTACCAATTCCGTCACGTCGGCAGAAACCATATTGGGGCCTAACGCCTGAATTAAGCCGACCCGCGAAGCGGGTTCGGCTTGAATGAATTGTTAGCCCCCAGAGAAGCTAGCGAGGCGTGCGCAATGATACTCATGGGCCGCGGCTACAGCAGGGCTAGGCGAAATTATGTATCTGTACGCCTCACTCTTTGGTGCCAAATCGTCTATCAACGAGACATCCCCCGCGAGATACTCGTCATAGACGGTCTCGGGGGCTCGGACCAAGGCAATCTGTTGAGCCTCTGTGAGGGCGGACGTGAGGCGAGTAAGAGCAAGCGTTGAAGCAATGGCCTCCTCCTCAGTGCGAACGGATAACTCCATTGCCACAGTCTCAAGCTGATGCGGGTCAAGAGGACCCCGGCTGGCCTGGCTGGTAAGACGCTCAATAGCAGTTTGAATGCGTAGCAGGCCGCCGTAAGCGCGATGCTTAGCGGAATCCAGCTCTAAAAGAATTTGCTCAACTGCAACCATGTTTGTCATGGGGGCTAACGCCTGAATTAAGCCGACCCGCAATGGATTGGCACCGAAGCCGATATTACCCAGAACCAACCGAAGTTAGCGAACCTGATGCGGGTTCGGCTTGAATGAATTGTTAGGCCCGTCGTCCATGAACGCTGACGGCTAAAAGCGTGGTTAGGCCAAATGCGACACCTACGATCGCTCCGGTAAGAAGCGCACCGGTAATGACTGTAAGGGTGGCGTAGATCGCCCAGAACGCAAGCGTCCCAGACCAAAGCATCGACTCATATGAAATATCCGCAGGAGTATCGCAATGAAGGCGTACATACTTGTAGGAGCCGCCTGCGTCCGCGCACGAATCTCCGTCGAAGAATACATAGACCAAGTACGCCGCGATACAAACTCCAAGGATGCTTGCGGCCGGAATGAGGAATTTTCTTTTCAAGGGCCTAACGCCTGAATTAAGCCGGCCCGCAGCAGGGCGGCGACTGGGTGCAAATATAGCCGAAGGCGCGCACTTAGGCGCCGCCCTGATGTGGGCTCGGCTTGAATGAATTGTTAGGTGCCATGGCCGAGATCACTGAGCGTAGATCTGCGACGGCGCGCTGCCGAGCCTTGGGTGATTTGATGGGCCCTGGCAACCGGCTTAGCCAGTGACTGTTTGGGCCATGTCCGCCGCCGCGAACCAGGGACAATCGCCGGGTTGTCGGAAGCGGCTTGCGATCAAGCACATCAACGCACTCAGCGAGCTGAGCAGAGGAAGAGAATCTAAAGATGAAACCTTGGGACTCGATGCAGAGAACTGGGTAACCGTTGCGTCCCTCGGCTGGAGGCGCAGGAGGTGAATACACGGCGGAAGAGCTCCAAACAGATCCGTCCTGTTCTACGTGGACTCAGTAAGCCATCGGCTCATCCCGCCAATCCTGCACGTACTCAATCCAGTTGCGGACAATTTTTCCCATGGCACCTAACGCCTGAATTAAGCCGGCCCGCAGCAGGGCGGCGACTGAGTGCAAATATAGCCGAAGGCGCGCGCTTAGGCGCCGCCCTGATGTGGGCTCGGCATGAATGAATTGTTAGGTGCCATCCATTGCGCTGCTCTTAGCGAGGTGTTGACGTAGATCTGAAATCGAATCAAAGAATGGATTTCTATCAAGAACTTGAACTTTATCAAGCACCTCTTGTAGATGGCTATTGTCATCTGTGCAGGCAGGAACTAAGCGATAAATGCCGCTTTGAACAGAGAACCAACCCCGCTTATTAGGCGTAATAAATTCTGCTTCAAGAGGTGAGCCGTCATGTGCCCAGAAGAACCAACCAGTTGACTCAACGTCTATGCCCTCACAGTAAGAAACTGCATCGCTCTCCGTCGCGAATACCATGAGTACTGAATCTCCGGTCTCAATGGCAAAGATCATGGCACCTAACGCCTGAATTAAGCCGGCCCGCAGCGGGGCGGCGACTGGGTGCAAATATAGCCGAAGGCGCGCACTTAGGCGCCGCCCTGATGTGGGCTCGGCTTGAATGAATTGTTAGGCCTCATCTAGATAACATGCCCGATGCGCCACAGCACGCCTGTCGGATCAATGAGTGTGAAGTCTCTGATCCCCCAAGGTCGATCATCCGGTGAGCTAAGACGGACTGAGAACTCCATAACAACTCCAGAATCTTCGACGTTCTGGTGCCAGTCGTCGGCACTTGCCACCAGCATGTGCATCACAAAGTTCTCGGCATGCTCCGGATTGTAGAACTGAGAAAGTAGAAATGCGGTCTTTCCGAAGCAGACATAAGCAAGATCATCCGATTCCATCGTAACTTCAAACCCAAGCGCCTTATAGAAGGCTATGGATGTAGCTAGATCACGTGCTGGAACAAAGGCTTTGATCTCAATCGTCTCCAGATTCATACGGTCTCTCCTGTGAGGCCTAACGCCTGAATTAAGCCGACCCGCGAAGCGGGTTCGGCTTGAATGAATTGTTAGACGGCCTCACCGGCTGATGCTCCAGCCGCTGATTGATAGTGCAAAACCGTCGGGAATGGGTTGTAAAAATGGTGAAGCAGGCTTTTCCACTCTTCATACTGACTGGATTTGCGGAAGCCAATCTCGTGATCTTCAAGCGTCTGCCAGCGAACAAGAAGGATGTACTCACTTGGCCGCTCGATGCAGCGACTAAGCTCATGTGAGATGTACCCCGGCATTGAGGAAATAATGAGTTGCGCCTTCTGAAAGACTGCCTCGAACTCATTTGTCCGCTCAGGGATCACTTGCAATGGAGCAACTTCTAGGATCATGGCCGTCTAACGCCTGAATTAAGCCGGCCCGCATCAGGGCGGCGACTGAGTGCAAATATAGCCGAAGGCGCGCACTTAGGCGCCACCCTGATGTGGGCTCGGCTTGAATGAATTGTTAGGCGCGAACAGGATCAACTCCCGGCGCCTTTATCAGCTCCAGAGGTCGTGGATTTTTCTTTGAACTTAGCTCTGAGACCATAAATCAAAAAGTACGAAGCAAACACCGCGTTTAAAATCACAAGATCAATATCAGTCAAGTAATAGATAACTGCGATCACAAGGAATCCAACCGCGATCCATAAACTGGTGTTTGCTCTCACGACTAGACCCCCACCGTCAGTTGCGCCTAACGCCTGAATTAAGCCGGCCCGCAGCAGGGCGGCGACTGGGTGCGAATATAGCCGAAGGCGTGCATTTAGGCGCCGCCCTGATGCGGGCTCGGCTTGAATGAATTGTTAGGCCTCAGTGCGAATTTTGCGTGCTGAGATCAGATTGGACACAAGAAACAGTAATGCCCCCTGAGACAAACCACAAATGACGAGCCACGCCAACTGAATAAATGGCTTGGAAAAGAACTGGGGCCAAGCCTCGTACATTGAGCTCAAAGAAAGCGATGTTGGAAGAGACAGAAAGGCAACAGTTATGTCCGGGAGCAAGTGCTCTCGTGGGGAATGGAGCAACGCAATGTCCGTCCACAGACCCCAACCCGCGGCGATCAAAATTAGCGCCGTATAGATGATTGCCAATGTGCGAAGCGGGTTTTTCATGAGGCCTAACGCCTGAATTAAGCCGACCCGCAGCAGGGCGGCGACTGGGTGCAAATATAGCCGAAGGCGCGCACTCAGGCGCCGCCCTGATGTGGGCTCGGCTTGAATGAATTGTTAGGCCGCAGCACGAAAATGCTTGAGTGCCCTCTCAAAAGCATAAGTCACCTCTTGCTTTACGCGGTCTGCCTTGTTCTCAGCGAGTAGCCAGGAGACCAATACATCTACTGGTAGATAGCTGGATCGTCTGCCGCGTGTAGTTGCCATCAATTGTCCGAAAACGCGGTGCTGGATTTCATTTAGATCACGAAGTAGCCGCGGATCTGTAACCCCCGGTCCCTGAAACTCATACGCCATTCTGGCAATAACTGTCAGCTCGTGTCCGAAGAAAGAAAGGAACATAGACAGCTCAGCATCCGTCATGCCGGAAAGGAGTAACTCACACTCTTGCTGATTAACCGTCATGCGGCCTAACGCCTGAATTAAGCCGACCCGCAACGGACCGGTTCCGAAGCCGATGATACCCAGAACCAACCGAAGCTAGCGAACCTGCTGCGGGTTCGGCTTGAATGAATTGTTAGGTATCACCCGGCAGATGGTCCGGCGCGGCGCCAATGTACTTGTCATATATTTCATCAGAAGCGAACGCATGGCACAGCACGTCTTTAGGCTGCACGAGCCCAAGGCGGCGCGCATCCAGTATCCGCTCTATCTTTTCAGCAGGCAGGGTGTTGCCTTTAAGGGCGATCGCGACGCTAGTGATCTCTGTGCGGCGGGAGAGGAACTGTTGAAGTTGCTCAAATGAGAGGCCGATGCTGTGGGCAGCAGCTACCTCTGCCGCGACATGCATAGGAAAGCCTGGCCCGGACTCACCAGTAACATGCTCGTGAAACTGCTCGTAGTACTCGCGGAGATTCATCTGTGATGCCTAACGCCTGAATTAAGCCGGCCCACATCAGGGCGGCGACTGGGTGCAAATATAGCCGAAGGCGCGCACTCAGGCGCCGCCCTGATGTGGGCTCGGCTTGAATGAATTGTTAGGTGCCATCAAGCAATGCCTTGATAACCGGCCTATCTTTCTCAAAGGAGCGAGACAGCAATCTGTCAGCTACAAATGGCACCTTTAGTTTCGAGCGTAGCTCGTCAGGCGCAGGCTCAAGCACCACGTAGCAGTCCCGCGTGACTCTGTTGATGTACTTTGCATGTTGTAGGTAAGTGAACTCAACTTCGGGATGCGGCCAATCCCCCGAGATCACGCTCTTTACGCGTGCGCGATACTTATGCCAGAAATCAAACGGAACGCAGTCCTTTACGTCCCCGCATCCTGGATAGAAATCCGTAAACTCAACATCAATTACCTCAATCCTTAGAACGATTGATCCGCTAGGTGGTGAGTACCTATCAACATAGGAAGACTCTTCAACGGCCGAACTGGCGCACCCGAAAAGCGCCGCTAAGAAAGTAAACAGCGCGAGGAATCTCTTCATGGCACCTAACGCCTGAATTAAGCCGAGCCGCGAAGCGGCTTCGGCTTGAATGAATTGTTAGGCCGCACCATGTCTAGCCGACAACCTTGGCCATGAACACGTTGAAGTCTGTGGCGACGTATTCACCGAACGGACTACCCCACTCGAAGCCATTGCGCTGATAGAGCCGATGCGCGGGCTCGAAGGCAGGGCCAGTGCCTGTTTCAAGAAGAAGACGTGAATACCCACGCTGATGAGCGGTACGAATAATCTCATTGAGGATGGCTTGCCCGACGCCGTGACGCAGAAAGGCCGAGCGTGTACGCATTGATTTGATCTCGCCGGTCAGTGGATCCAGCTCCTTCAGTGCTCCGCATCCACACAAGGTTCCGTCCAACCACGCGATCCAGAAGGTGACACTTGGCGCTTGAAGGTTCTTTATGGCGAGCGCATTCACATGGCCGGACGGGGAGTTGCTGTGCATGCCCGAAAGATGCTCGGCAATGAGCGAGTGAACCTCAGCAGAGGAGAGGTCATCTTGACGGACTTCGATACCCACGATGCAGTCTCCTGTGCGGCCTAACGCCTGAGTTAAGCCGACCCGCAGCGGGGCGGCGACTGGGTGCTAGCGTAGCGGAAAAGCACCCGGGCGTTGCCCCGATGCGGGTTCGGCTTGAACGAATTGTTAGGCAGCACTAGCCGAAGACCTGTAGCGGTTCATTGGTATCCGTGCGAATTGCCCGAAACTCAAACTCACTCTTGCGGTCCGATGCTTGATATGAAATGCGGCCGTGAATAGTTGAAGGAGTGGACGACTCAACAACAAGATGAGCGCTAGAAACCGCCGCACAGTTTTTTCCGGCCTTGTCACAGACTTGGAATGAAAAATCAGGCGCGTTTGATGGGAGGCTCCAGCCAGCATCCCCGCCATTGCCCCAACTACCATCTGCGTGGACTATTAAAACTTGATCTTTGGCATTAAGTATTAAATCAACAGATCCGCCCTCAGCTGCTCCACATCCGGTCTGAGCAGTGCCGGCTATAGCGGTATCCGTTTTGTGACTAGACATAGTTGCGCATCCGGTAAGCAGAAGGAGGCAGGACATCAACGCTCTCATAATCTCCCCTGTGCGGCCTAACGTCCGAATTAAGCCGGCCCGCCCGACCAACTGTCCGCTCAGTGCCGTAACGATGCGGGCTCGGCTTGAATGAGTTGTTATGTGGTACTGGCCGCCAAGGAACACCGACTGCCTTGGCCCACCATCCACAGGCGAACACTAACAGCAGCTTGAACCCGGGGCATTACCGGGAAACATTGGCGCGGGCTGCCGCCAAAACCGAAGATGTCAGGTACGCCGGGAAAGTCACCACTGGAATTACCATCAGACCAAGTGCTCACCGAAGCCGGCGCTGGAACTCGCACAATCTTGCCGAAGCAAGACGCGCCGACCAACTTTACCCAGTAACCACATAACTTTAAGTAGATCCCAAAAGCAGGATGTAACCGGAATGGTCTCGCTTCGGTTCTGCTGCGTCAACCGGGTAAATCCCTACCGCCCATCAATGACTTGCCTGATTTAATTGCTGGCATTTCATCGCCCATTCTTCTGGGAAATATCTCAAGGGTGGACCGGTATGTCTTATGACCTCAAGGATGGGGCGGTAACGGGGATGACAGGCGCGCAGCCTCGGGGGTTGGGGTTGCTGGAGGCGGTGCGGGCTCGGTGCCGGGTCAAGCACTACAGTCTGCGGACCGAGCGGGCCTATGTGGGATGGACATGGCGCTTCATCCTGGCCAACGGAAAGCGACATCCGCGCACGATGGGTGCGGTGGAGATCGAAGCGTTCCTGTCGGCATTGGCTACACGCGACGACGTGGCGGCCAGCACCCAGAACCAGGCGTTGTCGGCATTGTTGTTCCTGTATCGCGAAGTGCTGTCGATTGATTTGCCGTGGATGGAATCGGTCACGCGCGCCAAACGTCCGCAAAAGATGCCCACGGTACTTTCGCGAAACGAGGTGACCCGCCTGCTGGCAATCATGGATGGTCAGGTGGCGTTGATGGCTTCGCTGTTGTACGGCACCGGCATGCGCTTGATGGAATGCGTGCGCCTGCGCGTGCAGGACGTGGGCTTCGACCGCAACGAGATCGCGGTGCGCAACGGCAAGGGAGGAAAGGACCGGCGCGTTCCCCTGCCCCGGCGTCTGCGCGATCGGCTGTCGCAGCAGATGGAACGCGTGCGGATACTGCACGCGCAGGACCTGGCAGCCGGCGGCGGCGAGGTCTACCTGCCGCACGCGCTGGGCCGCAAGTATCCCAATGCCGGGCGCGAGTTTGCCTGGCAGTACGTCTTTCCGGCCCTGCGCGAGTCCAGGGATCCACGCACCGGCGCGGTGCGACGCCATCACCTGGATGAAGGCATCCTGCAGCGCGCGGTCAAGAACGCACGCGTCCAGGCGGGCATCGACAAGCCGGCCACCTGCCATACGCTGCGGCATTCGTTCGCCACCCATCTGCTGGAAGCCGGGCAGGACATCCGCACCGTCCAGGAGCTGATGGGCCACAAGGACGTGTCAACCACGCAGATCTACACCCACGTGCTGAGTCGCGGGGCCAATGGCGTGCTCAGCCCCCTGGATCATCCGGTCGTCGGCTTCACAGACAACTGATAGATCAAATGCAATGATCAAAACCTTATTGGCTTCATGGCGACCCCCTGCTCATGCCCACTGCCTGGCGTATCTTCGGTCGTTGGTTGCGATTGCGCAGGCGGATCTGGCGCTGGCAGCGCGCCGCCAGCAAGAAGCCGCTAGGCAGCGAGCAGCCCCTGCGTTCCCAGTTGCTCAGCGCAGAACAGATGGAAGTGCATGGCCGGTCATTGGCGCGTGGACATCGGATCCATGAGCACGCGCAGCCGGACCTGCTGCTGGCGCGGCTGAAGGAGAACGAAGGCCTGCTGGACGACGCCAGCACCCTGCTCACCAGGATGGTCCACGACGAAGTCCGCATCACCCCGGCGGGCGAGTGGCTGCTGGACAACTATTACCTGATCGAAGAACAGATCCGCACCGCACGTCGCCACTTGCCCAAGGGCTATAGCCGCGAACTGCCTTCGCTGAGCACCGGCGCATCGGCGGGTCTGCCGCGCGTCTATGACCTGGCCATGGAAGCCATCGCCCATGGCGACGGCCGGATCGATGCGGAAATGCTGAGCCGCTTCGTGGCCGCCTACCAGTCGGTGACGCCGCTGAAGATGGGCGAGCTTTGGGCGATCCCGATCATGCTGCGGCTGGCCTTGATCGAAAACCTGCGGCGCATGGCGGTGCGGGTCATGCGCGACGGCGTGGACCACCGGCTGGCCGGCGAATGGGCCGACCTGCTCAACCAGACCGCCGACAACAACCCCAAGAACGTGGTGCTGGTGGTCGCGGACATGGCGCGGTCCAACCCCCCGCTCACCGGCGCCTTCGTCGCCGAACTGACCCGCGGCATGAATGGCCGCAGCGCGGCACTGGCCATGCCGGTCACCTGGATAGAGCAGTGGGTCGCCGACGGCGGGCACACCATCGAAGCGCTGGTGCATGCCGAAAGCCAGCAGCAAGCTTCCGATCAGGTGTCGATCAGCAACAGCGTCGGCAGTCTGCGTTTCCTGGCCAACATGGACTGGCGCGAGTTCGTCGAAACCATGAGCCTGACCGAAAAGATCCTGCTCGAGGATCCCGCCGGCACGTATGTGTCGATGGACTTCAGCACGCGCGATGCGTACCGCCACGTAGTGGAAAAGGTGGCGCGCCTCAGCGGCGCCAGCGAGATCGAAGTCGCCAAGGCCACTCTGGCGCTGGCCCAGGCACATACGGACACGCGCGACATACCGGCGCACGTGGGCTATTACCTGGTCGACGACGGCATTCCCAAACTGCGCGCCGCGGTGGCCGCCCTGCCCAGCGCGCGCAAGCCGGCGCGCCTGCGCCCGCGCCGTGTGCCCCTGCCGGCCTACCTGCTGCCGATCGGCGTCATCGCCCTGGGGTTCACCTACGCGCTGGTGGCCGAAGCCAGCGCCGACCGTTTCGACTGGGCGTGGCTGTGCGTGATCGGGGTACTGGGGCTGATCGCCTTCAGCGAACTGGGCATCGCCTTGGTCAACTGGGCGGCCACCGTGCTGGTGCCGCCTCAGCCGCTCCCGCGCCTGGATTTCTCCAAAGGTATTCCGGCCAGTTCGCGCACGCTGGTAGTCGTCCCCAGCATGATCAGCAGTGTTGGCGGTATCGATGCGCTGGTGGAAGGTTTGGAAGTCCGTTTCCTGGCCAATCGCGACCGGCACCTGCATTTCGCCCTGCTGACCGATTTCCTGGATGCGCCCGAGCAACATCTGCCGGAAGACGCGGCCTTGGTGGAACACGCCGCAAGGCAGATAGAACGCCTCAACGCACGTTACGCACCCGAGCATGCCGACCAGGGCGGCGGCAATCTGTTTTACCTGTTCCACCGCCCACGACGCTGGAACCCGCGCGAAGGCGTGTGGATGGGCTACGAGCGCAAGCGCGGCAAACTGGCCGCACTCAACCATCTGCTGCGCGGTGGTACGCGTTCCAGCGATACCGGTCAGGATTTCATGCGCGTGGTCGGCAATATCCAAGTGCTGACCAACGTGCGCTACGTGATCACCCTGGATACGGACACGCGACTGCCGCGCGACGCGGCGCGCGAGTTCGTCGGCACCCTGGCCCACCCGCTCAATCGCGCGCGCTTCGACACCAAGAAGCGCCGCGTCACCCGCGGTTACGGCATCCTGCAGCCCAGCGTTGGCAGCAGCATGAGCGGGCGCATCAGTTCGCGCTATGCACGTATGTACGGCAGCGAGCCGGGCATCGATCCGTATACGCGCACGGTGTCGGACGTGTACCAGGACCTGTTCGGCGAAGGCTCGTTCGTAGGCAAGGGCATCTACGACGTGGATGCCTTCGAACACGCACTGGAGAATCGTTTCCCGGAAAACCAGATCCTCAGCCACGATCTGCTGGAAGGCTGCTACGCCCGCGCCGGACTCGTCAGCGACGTGCAGTTGTTCGAGGACTATCCCGCGCGCTACGTAATCGACGTGAAGCGGCGTTCGCGCTGGATTCGCGGCGACTGGCAGTTGCTGCCGTGGCTGTTGCCGTGGGTGCCGCGCTTGAAGGGTGGCCTTGAACGCAATCCCTTGTCGTGGCTGTCGCGCGGCAAGCTGCTTGACAACCTGCGCCGCAGTCTGGTGCCGACGGCGGCCACGGCGCTGCTGGTTATCGGCTGGACGCTGGTGCCGCAGGCCTTGTCCTGGACCGCCTGGCTGCTGTGCCTGCTGTTGCTGCCGGTGCTGGTGCCTGCGCTGCGCGATGTGTTCACCCGGCCGGTGGACATGGCGCTGGAAGCGCATTTGATGCTGGTGGCGAAGTCCTGCGGCCGCCAGCTGCAGCGCGCCGCGGTGAACCTGGCCTGCCTGCCCTACGAGGCGTTCTTCAGCCTGGGCGCGATCGTGCGCACGTTGTGGCGCATGCTGCTCAGCCGTCGTCATCTGCTGCAATGGAATCCTTCCAGCGAAGTCGAACGCAGCTTCGGCAGCGGCCCTGGCGCCGAACTGCACAGCATGTGGTTCGCGCCGCTGTTCTCGCTGGGCATCGGCCTCTGGCTGTGGACGCGCAATCCGGCCTCGCTATGGGTGGCCATGCCCATTCTGGTGCTGTGGCTGGCATCGCCGCTGATCATGTCGTGGCTGGGACGTCCGCCCGGCCAGCGCCGGGCGCAGTTGTCGTCTTCGCAACTCGAATTCCTGGGCCGGCTGTCGCGGCGCACCTGGGCGTTCTTCGAAACCTGGATTCGCGCCGAAGACCACTGGCTGCCGCCGGACAATATCCAGGAGCATCCTTCTCTGGTGGTGGCGCGGCGCACCTCGCCCACCAATATCGGCTTGTCGCTGCTGGCCAACCTGAGCGCCTACGACCTGGGCTACCTGCAGACCGGCGAGTTGATGGAACGTACCCAGCGCGCGCTCGGCACCATGGAAAACCTGCAGCGCCATCGCGGGCATTTCTTCAACTGGTACGACACCGAAACCCTGCAGCCGCTGCCGCCGTTGTACATCTCTACCGTGGACAGTGGCAACCTGGCCGGACACCTGCTGACCCTGCGCCAGGGCCTGCTGGCGATGCTGGACGAACCGATCCTGGCGCGCGCCACCTTCAGCGGTCTGGCCGATACCCTGGGCGTACTGCAGGAAACGGTGGTCGAAACCGACGATCCTGCATTCGTCGCCGCATTGGCTAACTTCCGCCAGCAGTTGGAAGCAGTGAACCTGCAACCCCCGATGTCTCTGCAGGGCGCCTCGGGCGTGCTCGCATCGCTGGCAGCGAAAGCCGGCGCGATCGCCGCCTTGCGTCCTGCCACAGAAACCGCAGCAACAGATCCCGCACCGGACTGGCCGCAGGCATTGTTGCGCGCCTGCGAATCGGCGCGCGCCGAACTGGTGTTCTTCGCGCCGCGGCTCAGCGTCACCAGTGCCGACGATGCCACCGACCAGACCGTCGCCGGTCGCATTCCCACCCTGCGCGAACTGGCCGCGCAATCGCACGACGCGACCGCCCAGGCGCGCGCCCGTGCACGCATCCACGACCTGGAACGCCTGGCGCATATCGCCGGCCAGTTCTCGTTGATGGAATACGAATTCCTCTACGACCGCAGCCGCCATCTGCTCTCGATCGGCTACAACGTCGACGAGCGCCGCCTGGATCAGGGCCATTACGATCTGCTGGCCTCGGAAGCGCGGCTGTGCAGTTTCGTGGCCATCGCGCAGGGACAACTGCCGCAGGAAACCTGGTTCGCGCTGGGCCGGCTGCTGACCGAGGTCGATGGCGACGCGACGCTGCTGTCGTGGAGCGGCTCGATGTTCGAATACCTGATGCCGCAGTTGGTCATGCCCAGCTATCCGGACACGCTGCTGGACCAGACCGCGCAGCATGCGGTCGAGGCGCAGATCCTGTTCGGCGCGCAGCGTGGCGTGCCCTGGGGCATTTCCGAATCCGGCTACAACACCGTCGATGCACGGATGAACTACCAGTACCGCGCGTTCGGCGTGCCCGGCCTGGGCCTGAAGCGCGGTCTGGGCCAGGACCTGGTCGTCGCGCCGTATGCCACGATGATGGCGTTGATGGTTGCGCCCGAAGCGTCGTGCCAGAACCTGCAACGCCTGACCGAACTGGGTTTCAGCGGCAGCTACGGCATGTACGAAGCCATCGACTACACGCCGAGCCGCGTGCCTCGCGGACAGGATCACGCCTTGATCCGTTCGTTCATGGCCCATCACCAGGGCATGGGTTTCCTGGCGCTTGATTACCTGTTGCGCGACCAGCCGATGCAGAAGCGCTTCATGGCCGACGCCGAATTCCAGGCCACCCTGCTGTTGCTGCAGGAACGCATCCCGCGCACCGGCGTGTTCCATCCGCACGAAGCCGAGGCCACCGGTGCGCCGGTCGCGCAGATCGCCACGGAAACCCAGCTGCGCGTGTTCCGCAATCCCGACACCGCGCGTCCTGCGGTGCAGATGCTGTCGAACGGCCGTTACCACGGCCTGCTCACCAGTGCGGGCGGCGGCTACAGCCGCATGCGCGACATGGCGATCACCCGCTGGCGCGAAGACGGCACGCGCGATCACTGGGGCAGCTTCTGCTACCTGCGCGACATGGAGAGTGGCGACTACTGGTCGGCCGCGCATCAGCCGACCTGCGTGGAAGTGGAACAGTACGAGGCGATCTTTTCCGATGCCAAGGCCGAGTTCCGCGGGCGCAAACGCGGCTACGACACGCACCTTGAAATCGCCATCTCCGCCGAGGACGACATCGAACTGCGGCGCCTGACCGTGCGCAACCGCACCCGGCGCACGCGCACCATCGAGATCACCACCTACGCCGAAGTGGTACTGGCGCCCTCGGCGTCCGACGAGGCCCATCCCGCCTTCAGCAATCTGTTCGTGCAGACCGAGATCGACCGCGACAAGCAGGCCCTGCTATGTACACGACGCCCGCGTGCGCACGACGAAGTCCCGCCGTGGATGTTCCACCTGGTCGCGGTGCACGACGCCGACATCAGCCACATTTCCTATGAGACCGATCGCGCGCGCTTCTTGGGCCGTGGCAATACGCCGCGCACGCCACAGGCGCTGACCTCGGCCGAAGCGCTGTCGGATTCAGCCGGTTCGGTGCTCGACCCGATCGTGGCCATTCGCTGCCGCATCACCCTGGCGCCGGAACAGACCGCGATGATCGACATGGTCACCGGCGTGGGCGGCGAACGCGATGCGTGCACCGCGCTGGTCGACAAATACCGCGACCGCAGGCTGGCCGACCGCGTGTTCGACCTGGCCTGGACGCACAGCCAGGTCGTGCGCCGGCAGATCAACGCCTCGCAGGCCGATGCGCAGTTGTACGAAAGGCTGGCGGGATTGATGGTGTATGCGCATCCGTTTTTGCGCGCCGACAGCGCGGTGCTGATGCAGAACCGGCGCGGGCAATCCGGCTTGTGGGGCCATTCCATCTCGGGCGACCTGCCCATCGTGCTGGTGCAGATTTCCGATGCCGCCAATATCGAACTGGTGCGGCAGATGGTGCAGGCGCACGCGTACTGGCGCCTGAAGGGACTCAACGTGGACCTGGTGATCTGGAACGAAGACCAGGCCGGCTACCGCCAGCAACTGCAGGAACAGATCCTGGGCCTGGTCTCTGCCGGACCGGAAGGCAATGTGCTCGACCGCCCCGGTGGAATTTTCGTGCGGCCCGCGCAACAGATCTCCACGGAAGACCGCATTCTGCTGCAGACCGTGTCGCGGGCGATCATCAGCGATCAGCGCGGTACGCTGGCTGCACAGGTCGGCCAGCACATGGCGCCCGAACGCACGGTGCCGCTGCTGTTCGCCGAAGGAACGCCACCGGCAACGGATCTGTTTCCCGACGACGCCACGCTGCACGGCTTGCCGCCGCCGCTGGAAACGGGCGGCGATGACCCGTGGCCGTTCGAGGCGATGTCGTCCGAATTCCAGTTCGACAACGGCACCGGCGCGTTCTCCACTGATGGACGCGAATACGTCATCACCCTGCGCGAAGGCGCGCCCACGCCGGCACCCTGGTCCAACGTGATGGCCAACTCGCGTCTGGGCACCGTGGTCAGCGAAAGCGCGCCGGGCTATACCTGGTTCGAGAATGCGCACGAGTTCCGGCTCACGCCCTGGCACAACGATCCCGTCGCCGATACCGGTGGTGAAGCCTTCTATCTGCGCGACGAGGAAAGCGGCCGCGTGTGGTCGCCCATGCCGTTGCCGCGCCGCGGTACCGGCGACTACCGCACGCGCCACGGCTTCGGCTACAGCGTGTACGAGCACATGGAAGACGGCATCGCCAGCGAACTGTGGGTGTATGTGGCACTTGAAGATGCGGTCAAGTATTCGGTGCTGAAGCTGCGCAACCTGTCCGGGCGTCCACGCAAGCTCACTGCCACCGGCTATGTGGAATGGGTGTTGGGCGATATCCGGGTCAAGTCGCAGATGCATGTGATCAGCGAACGCGACGGCGCCAGCGGCGCGCTTACCGCGCGCAATCCGTACAACACCGATTTCGCCGGACGGGTGGCGTTCTTCGATGCCGACGGTCCCGCCGCCGAGGACGAGCGCAGCCGCAGCTTCACCTGCGACCGGGCCGAGTTCATCGGCCGCAACGGCAGCCTGTCGGATCCGGCTGCGCTACGTCGCGAAAGGCTGTCGGGAAAACTCGGCGTCGGCCTGGACCCGTGCGCGGCCATCCAGGTGCCGATCACCCTTGCTCCGGACCAGGCTACGGAAACCGTGTTCCGCCTGGGCATGGGCAGCGACTATCAGGATGTGACGCAGCTGGCCTTGCGTGTGCAGGGAAGCGGCGCCGCGCACGACGCGCTGGACAGCGTGCGCATCCATTGGCTGGACACGCTGGGCGCGGTGCGGGTGAAAACGCCCGACGCCAGCGTCGACGCCCTGGCCAATGGCTGGCTGCTGTACCAGACGCTGGCCTGCCGTTATGTCGCGCGCAGCGGTTACTACCAGTCCGGTGGCGCCTTCGGTTTCCGCGACCAGTTGCAGGACACCATGGCCACGGTGCACGCCAAGCCGGCACTGACCCGCGAGCACCTGCTGCTCAGCGCCGCGCATCAGTTTCCGCAGGGCGACGTGCTGCACTGGTGGCATCCGCCGCAGGATCGTGGCGTGCGCACACGCTGTTCCGACGATTACCTGTGGCTACCGCTGGCGGCGTGCCGCTATCTGCAGGTGACCGGCGATCTGGGCGTACTCGACGAAACCGTGCGCTTCATCGAAGGCCGTCTGGTCAATGCCGACGAGGAATCGTATTACGACTTGCCGGTCACCTCCGGCTTGCAGCAATCGTTCTACGACCACTGCGTGCTGGCGTTGAAGCGTGGCACGCAACTGCTGGGCGAACGCGGTCTTCCGCTGATAGGCACCGGCGACTGGAACGACGGCATGAACCGGGTCGGCGAAGCCGGACGCGGCGAAAGCGTCTGGCTGGGTTTCTTCCTCTACGACGTGCTGCTGCGCTTCGGCGAAGTGGCGCGAACGCGCGGCGACGAAACATTCGCCAGCTACTGCGCGGAGTCCTCGCAGAAACTGCGCGACAACCTGGAAGCGCACGCCTGGGACGGCAACTGGTACCGGCGCGCGTGGTTCGACGACGGCACGCCGCTGGGCTCTACCGAAAGCGACGAATGCCGCATCGATTCGATCTCGCAGAGCTGGTCGGTGCTATCCGGCGCGGCCGATCCCGCACGCGCCAAGCAGGCGATGGCATCCCTGGACCGCTATCTGGTCAAGCGCGAAGCGGGCCTGATCCAGTTGCTGGACCCGCCATTCGACAAGACCCCGCACGATCCCGGCTACATCCGCGGCTACGTGCCCGGTGTGCGCGAGAACGGTGGCCAGTACACGCATGCGGCCGTGTGGTCGGCGATGGCGTTCGCGCATCTGGGCGACCGCGAGAAGGCCTGGGAACTGGCCAGCATGATCAACCCGATCCACCATGCCGAAGACCCTGCCACGACCGCAATCTACAAAGTGGAACCCTACGTGCTGGCCGCCGATGTCTACGGCGTCGCCCCGCATGTCGGCCGCGGCGGTTGGACCTGGTACACCGGCTCAGCCGGCTGGATGTACCGCCTGCTGACCGAATCGCTGCTGGGCCTGCACCGCGACGGCACCCGCCTTTCGCTGCGTCCCTGCATTCCGGCCGACTGGACCGACTACAAGCTGCAGTATCGATTCGGCGAAAGCATGTACCTGATCACCGTCACCCAGGTCGATGGCGGCGAAGCGAAGCTGTCCGTCGATGGCTACGCGCAGAAGGACTTCGGCTTCGAGCTCGTGGACGACGAATCCATCCACCATGTCGAAGCGGTCTGGCCACGGCCTGCGCCATGAACGACCGCGCGCGACTGGAAGCCGAGCTGGAGAATCTTGAGCGCATGCTGTCCGATTGGCGCTGCACGCTGCGGCATGAGGAGCCGTTCCGGCAACAGTTCGATGCATTGGCCAAGGAGATTCTGGACAAAGCCGATCCCATGGATCGCGCGTATGCGCAGGATCGATTGAACAGCATGCTGGCCAAACACCTCCCGGTCCAAGACGGCATGAGAGTGGCCCCGGCAAACAAGCCTCGCGCCCGATAGAACCGAGAGGCCGCTGCCTCTGCTTCATGACTTTCGTAGAGCGGAGCTTGCTCCGCTGCTCTTGATCAGCCGCGAAAAGCAGCCGAGCAAGCTCGGCTCTACGAGAGGCGGTCAACCGCGTACTGCGTTTGTGCGCGCGGATCGTTCGCGATGCAGCCAGCGGTACAGCACCGGCAGCACCAGCAGGGTCAGGAAGGTGGAAGACACGATGCCGCCAATTACCACGGTCGCCAGCGGTCGCTGCACTTCCGAACCCGCGCCCACGTTGAGCGCCATCGGCACGAAACCCAGCGAGGCCACCAGCGCGGTCATCAGCACCGGACGCAGGCGGCCGAGTGCACCCTCCACTATCGAATCATCCAGACCGCCGCCTTCTTCCTTGAGCTTTCTGATGAAGGCGATCATCACCAGTCCATTCAACACCGCCACGCCCGACAACGCGATGAAGCCCACGCCTGCGGAAATCGACAAGGGAATGCCGCGCAGCGCCAACGCGATCACGCCACCGGTCAGCGCCAGCGGCACGCCGCTGAAGACGATGGCCGCATCCTTGGCCGAACCGAAGGCCATGAACAGCAACGCGAAGATGAGGATCAGGGTCACCGGCACCACCACCGAAAGACGCTGGCTGGCCGAAATCAGTTGCTCGAACGTGCCGCCGTAGTCGATCCAGTAGCCCGTGGGAACCTCCACTTCGGCGGCGATGCGCTGCTGCAGTTCGCCGACAAAGCCGCCCAGGTCGCGACCACGCACATTGGCCGTCACCACTACGCGGCGCTTGCCGTTCTCGCGGTTGATCTGGTTCGGCCCCTGCAGGATTTCGATGGTCGCCACTTCGCGCAGTGGCACGGTGCACGGCGCGCCAGCGCTAAAGCCGCCGACGCGACTGGACTCGTCCGCGTTCTCGCTGCCGCCCAACGGAATCGGCAAGTCGGCCAGCGCCGCCGGGTCCTGGCGCAGGCGTTCGGGCAGGCGCACGACGATATCGAAACGACGATCACCCTCGAACAACTGGCCGGCGACCTCGCCACCCACCGCTGTGGCCACAGTGTCCTGCACCACGCCCGGATTAAGCCCATAGCGCACCAATGCGTTGCGGTCCGGGGTTACGGTCAGCAGCGGCAAGCCGGTGGTCTGTTCCAGTTTGACGTCGGCGGCGCCGGGCACGGACCTGGCCGCGTCTTCGATGCGTCTGCCTACTGCCACCAGCTGGTCCAGATCGTCGCCGTACACCTTGATCGCGACATCGGCGCGCACGCCGGAGATCAGTTCGTTCATGCGCATCTGGATGGGCTGGGTGAACTCGTAGTTGTTGCCAGGCAGCTGCTTCACCGCCGTTTCGATCTCGGCGACCAGCGTGTCACGCGGTTTGCGCGGGTTCGGCCATTCGGATCGCGGTTTCAGCATCAGGAAGGTATCGGCAACCGAGGGCGGCATCGGATCGGTCGCCACTTCTGCGGTACCCAGCTTGCCGAACACGCGTTCGACTTCCGGAAACCGCTTGATGCGCGCCTCCAGCGTGGACTGCATCTTCACCGCCTGTTCCAGACTGGTGCCAGGAATGCGCAGCGCGTGCAGGGCGATGTCGCCTTCATCCAGGTTGGGGATGAATTCGGTGCCCAGTCGCGTAGCGAGCAGCGCGCACAGCAGCATCAAGCCCATCGCTCCGCCCACGACCCAGCGACCGCGCCTCAGCGACCAGGCCAGCAGCGGCGCGTAGCGACGACGCGTCCAACGCATGACCTTGTTTTCCTTTTCATCGACGCGTCCGCCCAGGAATACCCCGATGGCGGCCGGCACGAAAGTCAGCGAAAGCAGCATGGCCCCGGTCAGGGCCAGGACCACGGTGATCGCCATCGGGTGGAACATCTTCCCCTCGATGCCGGTCAACGCGAAGATCGGCAGGTACACCGCGGCGATGATGCCCAGGCCGAACAGGCTGGGACGGATGACTTCCGCTGTCGCCGAGGCGGTCGTGTCGTGCCGTTCTTCCTCGGTCATCGTGCGGCCAAGCAGGTGCTGCATTTCGCCGAAGCGGCGCAGACAGTTCTCGATGATGATGACCGCGCCATCGACGATCAGGCCGAAGTCCAGCGCACCCAGACTCATCAGATTGCCGGAGACGCCGCCGCGGGTCATGCCGAACACGGTGAACAGCATCGCCAATGGAATCACCGCCGCGGTGATCAGCGCCGCACGGAAATTGCCCAGTAGCAGGAACAGCACCACGATCACCAGCAACGCGCCTTCGATCAGGTTCTTGGCCACTGTGGCAATGGTGCGGTCGACCAGCGCGGTGCGGTCATACACCGGCGTGGCGCGCACGCCGGCCGGCAGGCTGGCACTGGCCTGCTTCAAGCGCGCAGCGGCGGCCTGCGCGACTTCGCGGCTGTTGGCGCCGACCAGCATGTACACCGTGCCCAGCACTACTTCCTTTCCGTTCTGCGTGGCCGCGCCCGTGCGCAGTTCCGGGCCCTCGCCCACTTCGGCCACGTCGCGCACGCGGATCGGCACGCCTTCGCGGCGATCCAGCACGATGTCGCCGATCGCCTCCAGGTCGGTCACCTGTCCGGGCACGCGCACCAGGAACTGCTGTCCGCTGCGTTCGATGTAACCGGCACCGACGTTCTGGTTGTTGGCGGCGACGGCGGCGACCACGTCATGCAGGGTGAAACCCAATGCGACCAGCTTCGACGGTTCGGGCGTGATGTGGATCTGCCGCGCGAATCCCCCAATCGTGTTGACTTCGGTCACGCCTGGCGTGTTGCGCAGCTGCGGACGCACCACCCAGTCCTGCAGCGTACGCAGATCGGTCGCGGTCCACGGCGTGCCGTCCCGCTTCAGCGCGCCGGGCTCGGCTTCGACCGTGTACATGAAGATCTCGCCGAGACCGGTGGCGATGGGTCCCATCTCCGGTTCCAGCCCCGCAGGAAGCTGCGACTTCACCTGCTGCAGGCGCTCGCCCACCTGCTGACGCGCGAAGTACAGGTCGGTGCCGTCCTTGAAAGCCACCGTCACCTGCGACAACCCGTAGCGAGAGATCGAGCGCGAATAATCCAGTCCGGGCACGCCGGCCATCGCGGTCTCGATGGGGAAGGTGACGCGCTGTTCGGATTCCAGCGGCGAATACCCCGGCGCCCCGGTGTTGATTTGCACCTGCACGTTGGTGATGTCGGGCGTGGCGTCGATGGGAAGTTTGGTGAAACTCCATGCGCCAAGCGCGACCAGGGCAAGCGTCATCGCCAGCATCAGCCAGCGATGGACGATGGCGAAGCGGATGATCGCTTCCAGCGCGCCGCGCTTTTCCTGCGGGCGGTCAGTGATCATGGGAAGCACCCGATTTTTCGATATCGGCCTTGATCAGATAGCTCTGTTCGACCACCACCGCATCGCCGGCCTTCAGCCCGGACAGGATTTCGACGTGCGTCGCATCGCGCTTGCCTAGTTTCACCGGCCTGACTTCATAGGTGTCGCCAACGCGGACGAACACCACGTCCCAGTCGCGGAAGTTCTGCAAGGCCGACAGCGGCACCACCAGGCCGGCGGGCTGCTGTGCGACCGTGATCCGCGCTTTCACCGCCGAACCCGGACGCCACAGTCCATCGGCGTTGGCGAGGGTGGCGCGCGCCACTGTGCTCTGGCTGGCGGTGGCGGTGCCGGGCAGGATGCGCTCCAGCGTGGTCTCAAGAGTGACGCCATCGCTCATGCGGGTCACCTTGACCGGCACGCCTGGCTGGATGTGTTGTGCGTCGGCACCGAAGATATGCAGGTCTACCCACAGCGAAGACAGGTCCGCGATCTCGAACAACGCCGCGCCTTCGCTGGCTACCGAACCCACCGACGCATTGCGCGCCAGCACCACGCCGGAAATCGGCGCGCTGACGGTGTAGGTGGTCAGACTGAGATTGCTTTCCACCAAAGCGAGCGCCTGGCCCGCGCGCACCTGGTCGCCTACATTGGCGCGCAGACTGCGGATGGGGCCGGGGAAGCGCGCCATCACGTTGGCGATGCGGCCTTCCATCGGCGTGAGCAGGCCTTGCACTTCGTGTTCGTCTGCGATTACGCCGGGGCCGACAGGCGCGACGCGGATACCGGATTCGGCGGCGATCTGGGCGGCGATCACGGTGCGGCCTTCATAACTGGGATAGGTCCAGCGCAGCGCTTTGCCATCGATCTTCGCCAGCACTTCGACATCGAACGAATGCGGTTCGCCAACGATGCTGGTGGCCATCAGACTGCCGTCGGCTTGTGGCTTAAGGACGTGGTTCTCGGCGATTCCACCAAGTCGCTTCAATCGGATTTCCACCGTCCCCGCGCTGGCGGGCAAGGGCTTGTCTCCCTTGTACAGCCACGCCTGGTATTTCGGTGGCGTGCCGTCTTCGGCGATGGCCAGTTCCACGGCGTAGCCACCCTGCTCCAGCAGTCTGCCGCCGTGTTGGCCCTTGACGGGCTCCTCCGCTTCGCCGTGTTCGGCGCCTTCTTCGTGTCCGTGCGCTTCGGTTTGCGTGTTGCCACAGGCGGAAAGCAACAGCATCAACGCGAAAGCACCGGTCAGTCGATGGATCTTCATGGTTGGATTCCCTGGTTGGCGGGCGACTCTGGACCGGCGACGAACGCCTGGCCGGTGAGCCGCTGGATTTCGATCAGTGCGCGCTGGGCATCGAGCGCGGTTTCGAGTTGCTGCTTGCGCGCGGTGGTGCGTTCGGACTGCAGGAAAGCCCACTCCATGTAGCTGAGCGCGCCGCCGCGATAGGCGCGCTCGGCGGCGTTCTCGGCTTTGGCGAGTTTGGGCAGCACATCGGACTGCAGACGCGTGACTTCGAACTGCGCGATACGGTAGCGGCCATGCGCTTCGGCCAGCGTGGAATACAGCGACAGCGCCTGCACCTCGCGTTCGATGCCGACCAGCGCCAGTTCCGCTTCGGCGGCGCGCAGCTCGGGTTGTGCGCGACGTGCGCTGCCCAGCGGCATGGACACGCTGCCGATCAATGCGAAGTCGTCCGTCGCCTGCAGCCGGCGCACGCCGACTTGCCAGTCGAAGTCGGGGCTCGCCTGGCTGCGTGCCAGTTGCAGTCGCGCCTCGCCGATGCGTGTTTCATCAGCGAAGCGCGCGAGTTCCGGCGTGCTGGTCAGCAACGCATCGAGTTCGGCGAAATCCGCAATGTCCGGCAACGCCAGTGCATCGCCGGCCACCACCGCGAAAGCGGGATCGCGCTCGCCCCACAAGGCGGCCAGATGTTGGCGCGTAGCCACGCCGCGTTGGGTCGCGCGGTCGCGTTCCATCTCGGCGCGCGCCAGTGCGGCCTGCGCGGTCAGCAGCACCGACTCAGGTGAAGCGCCGGCGACCAGTCGCTGCCTTGCGCCGACGACGGTGCGTTGCCGTTGCATCACGTCGAGGTCGGCGATGCGTCGCTGTTCCTGCACGGCATTGACGGCGAGATAGCGACGCGCGACTTCGGCCAATAGGTCGAGCCGCTTGGTCTCGCGTTGCACGGCCAGCGCATCGATACGGCTTTGCGCCAAGGCACGGCGTGCGTCCAGCTTGCCGCCACGTTCCAGCACACCTGCCAGGGTCAGGCTGATTTCAGCTTGCTTGAAGCCGCTGGCCTCGCCGGTGCCCAGCGCGTTTTCCACGGAGAGCCCGGCGACCAGACCGGGGCGCAATGCCGCGCGGTCGCGTTCGGCGGACAGCACGTTGCGTTGGCCTTCCAGCAGGCGCAGATCGGGATGGGACTGGGCGACGCGCGCGAACGCATCATCCAGGGTCAAAGTTTCAGGCGACTGCGCGGCTGCCGTCAGGCAGGACGCAGCCGCGAAGACGGCCAGTGCCGTCGAGCGCAACCACATGGGGGTTTCTCCAAAGGATCGATGACGAAGAACCGGCACGTTGCCGGTGTTGCGTCAGATCGCGATGGGAGGGCGGAACGGATCGGTGCGTGGCGCCGAATGCGGCGCGGTCAGGGCAGCGACCGGAATGGCAGTGGAGAACGAGAGTGCCTGTGAGAAGAACGCGGTGGACAGGATTGCGGTCAGGTGACCGCAGCAATGCGCGGCGTGCATCAGCGCATGCAGCAGATCGATGCCCTGCTCCTGAGCACCGGGGTCGTCATGATCGTGCGTGCCGGTCGGTTGCGCATGCTCGGTACTGCCATGGCTGGACTCGTGCAGATCGCCGACCGCGGCCAACACCGGGTTCATCAGCACCGCAAGCAACAGCAACGCCAGCGCGGGAAAGCGCAGCAGCTGGGTGCATCGGCGGCGGAAGCGGATCATGAGGCCGGCATGGTAGCGGAGGCTTCGGCTGTTAAACAATTACGAAGGCGCTCTTGCTTTGGCGCGCGGGCGAGAAAAGCAGCCGGGCAAGCCCGGCTCTACGAAAAGCGGGCCGCGCGCCTGTTCAACGCACCCGCTGCTTGCCCAGCTTGCGCGCCAGCGTGCGGCGATGCATGCCCAGACGGCGAGCGGCTTCTGAGATGTTGAAGTCGGTCTCGGCGAGCATCGCGTGGATGCGTTCCCACTCCAGGGTCTTGATCGAAGTCGGGCGCTGGGTCAACCCTACACTCGCATCGCCTTGCGCATTGTTGAAGGCCGCCTCGATGTCGTCGGTGTTGGAAGGCTTAGCCAGGTAGTTGCACGCGCCCAGCTTGATCGCTTCCACCGCCGTAGCAATGCTGGCGTAACCGGTGAGCACAACGATCAGCATGTCTGCGTCGTGCGCGTGCAGCGCCTGCACACAGGTGAGTCCGGAACTGCCGGCAGCCAGCTTGAGATCGACCACCGCATACTCGGGTGACCAGTCGGGCAGCAGGGTGAGCACTTCATCGAGCGTGGTGGCCGCGCGCACTTCGTAGCCGCGACGCTCGAAGGAGCGGCACAGTGTGCGTGCGAATGCTTCGTCGTCTTCCACCACCAGCAGGCGACGCGTTTCTGGTGAAGCCTGATCAGGCAAGGTCGTCATCGTTCGCACCTCCGTGGGTGATGGCCGACAATGGCAACAGCATGGTCACCACGGCGCCACCTTCCTCGCGATTGAGTGCGGAAATGCTGCCGCCCAGGCTGCGCGCGACATTGAGCGAGAGAAACAGACCCAGGCCGCCGCCTGGCCGCCCCTTGCTGGACTGGTAGGGCTTGCCGAACTCGGCCAGCATCGCCGGCGCAAAACCGGGCCCGTCATCGCGTACGCGCAACACCAGCTGGCCCTGATCGCGTGAGGCATAGAAACCCACCCATTCCGGCGACGCCTCCAGCGCGTTGTCCAGCACGTTGTGGATCATCTGTTTCAGGCCCCAGTCGGAGATGATGGCCAGATTACCGCCGAAGCTGTTGCGGTACTCGAAGTCGCGCACATTGCGCGTGGCGCGCCATTCGGCGACCAGTTCGTCCAGGAAGGCGTTGACGGTGGTTTCCACCGGCGCTTCGCCGCGCGCCTCGCCGGCCGAGCGCAGGATGCCGCTGACGATGGTCTTGCAGCGGGTCAGCTGGGTCTGCATTTCGTCGATTTCCTGCTGCAGTTCCGGCTGTTCGGTGAAAGGCGGCATGTGCCGCCAGTCGCCCAGGATCACCGACAGCGTGGCCAGCGGTGTGCCGAGTTCATGCGCAGCGCCTGAGGCCAGCAGGCCCATGCGCACGATGTGTTCTTCTTCGGCGGCGCGCTGGCGCATATCGGCCAGATGCGCGTCGCGCGCACGCAGGATGTCGCTGATCCGGGTGATGAACACCACCAGCAGCGTGGCATTGAGCAGGAAGCACAGCAGCAGCCCTTGCACATAGGGATCGGCCAGGGCGCGCGCCGGATCGACGGGAATCACCACCGGGCCCGGAAACAGAATCAATCCGACGACACCCAGGCTGGTCGCCGCCACGACCACCCAACTGGAACTGGCGCGCAACAGCACCGCGCCCAGCACCACCTGCAGCAGATAGAGGAATACGAAGGGATTGGCAACGCCGCCGCTGAGATGCAACAGCGCGGTCAGCGCGATCACGTCCACCAGCAGCGACAGCAGCAGCGCACCGTCGGTGACATCGGCGCGGCGGCGCCAGTGCAAGCGGCTGAGCAGGTTGAACACCGCCAGCAGCACCAGGACCACACCCATCGGCAGCAAGGGCAAGCGGATCTCGAAGCCAAACGCCACGATGGCGATGGTGGCCACCTGCCCGACCAGTGCGAACCAGCGCAGCTGGATCAGCTGCTGCATGTTCTTCAGGCCGGCGCTGTCGCGCGGCGACGCCGGATTGCCCGGCATCGTCATGGCCTCACGCTCATTCCGGACCGCGGCCCGCGTCTGCTGCATCGCTCGACCTCGTTGACGATGGTGGATTGCCCGCCGCGCGTGGTTTCTCGCGCCACACCAGCCAGGCGGCGGCGACCACCATCAACGCCAACGCGAACCAGGTCAAGGCGTATTGCAGATGATTGTTGTTGAAACGAACGACGGTGAGCCCGCCGACCGGGCCGCTGTGGCCATCCGCTTCACCCACGGGCACGCTAGGATCGCGGTCGGCATCAATGAAATAAGGCGCGACGCGGGTCAGTTTCCGGGCATCGGCGATGGCCTGCACATCGCGCGAGTACCAGCGATCCCGCGCCGGCGCATTGCGGCGCAGGAAGCCGCCGCCGGGCTCGGACAGACGCAGCAGGCCGGTGACCGACTGACGGGGTGTGCCATCCATGCCGCGCAATGCTTCAGGGTTCACTTCCGGGGCGATGAATCCGCGGTTCACCAGCACCACAGTCCCGTCGTCTCGCTGCAAAGGCACCACCCACCAATAGCCGGGACCGAGCTCGGTCAGCGCCTGCACGCGCACCGCGTGCGTGGGAAGAAAATGTCCTTCGACGACGACGCGCCGGTATTCGTCGCGAGCGGCGCTGATCGACGGCCATTGCCCGGGGCCGGGTGCCGCGACGGGCGCGGCGTGGACGCGGGCATCGACGCGCTGGATCAGGTCCAGCTTCCACGCGCGTCGCTCTACCTGCCATAACCCCAGTGCAAGCAGACCGACGAAAACGAACGCCAGCGCCAGCAACGACACCACGCGCGCCACGGTGCGGCGCGGCGGCGCATCCGGCAGCGCGACAGCGCGCCGGCTCACGGCATATTGCGCATGTCGTGCGGCGACATCGGCATCATGTTGGTGTTGAGGTGGAACATGACCCACAACGAGCCCGCCAACAGGATCACCACCAGCACCAGGGTGAAGATCAGCGCCAGGATCGTCCAGCCGTTTTCCGACTTCGTATTCATGTGCAGGAAGTAGATCATGTGCACCACGATCTGCACCACGGCGAAACCCAGGATCACCAGCGCGGTCATGCCCGAGCTGCCCACGCCGCCGCTCATCACCAGCCAGAACGGAATCGCGGTGAGCACCACCGACAACAGGAATCCGGTGGCGTATCCACGCAGGCTGCCGTGGGCGCCTTCCTCGTGATCGTCGTGGTGTGCGTGCTCGTGATCGTCGTGCGCGTGGTGGTCGTGCCCACCATCGTGCCTGGAGTCGTGCTTGAGTTCGTGGTCAGGGCTCATGGCAGCACTCCCATCAGATAGACGAAGGTGAACACGGCAATCCAGACCACGTCCAGGAAATGCCAGAACATCGACAGGCACATCAGCCGTCGGCGATTTTCCACGGTCAGGCCATGCTTGCCCACCTGCAGCATCAATGTGACCAGCCAGATGATGCCGAACAGCACGTGCAATCCATGCGTGCCGACCAAAGCGAAGAACGCCGACAGGAAGGCGCTGCGCTGCGGACCGGCACCTTCATGGATCAGGTGCGAGAATTCGTACAGTTCCAGGCCCAGGAACGCGGCGCCGAACAGACCGGTGACCGCCAGCCAGCCCAGCACCGCGCGGACCCGCTTGCGCTGCATCTCGATCATGGCGAAGCCATAGGTGATCGAGGACAGCAGCAGCATCGCGGTATTCAGCGCCACCAGCGGCAGGTCGAACAGATCCGCACCGGACGGGCCCGCCGCATAGTTGCGACCGAGCACGCCATAGGTCGCGAACAGGCACGCGAAGATCAGGCAGTCGCTCATCAGGTACAGCCAGAACCCGAGCAGGGTGCCGTTCTGCGGATGGTGCCGGCTCTCGGTGTCCAGGAAGACGGGCGAGCCGTCCTCGCGGGTCAGGGCGATGGCGTCAGACATGGGCGGTCATCCGTTGCGTGCGCGCGGCCTCGGTGGCGGCCACCACCTCGGCGGGGATGTGATAGTCGCGCTTGTAGTTGAAGGTATGCGCGATCGCCGCGATCACCAGCGCCACCAGCGATGCGGCCGCCAGCCACCAGATGTGCCAGATCATGGCGAAACCGCAGACCGTGCTGATCATGGCCAGCACGAAGCCCGCCGCGGTGTTCTTCGGCATATGGATCGGCAGGAAGCCCGACAGCGGCCGCGCATAGCCGCGGCGCTTCATGTCCGACCACGCATCGTTGTCGTGCACCACCGGAGTGAACGCGAAGTTGTATTCCGGCGGCGGCGAGGACGTTGACCATTCCAGCGTACGTCCGTCCCACGGATCGCCGGTGTTGTCGCGCAGCTGCTCGCGGCGGCGGAAGCTGACGTACAGGCAGATCAGGAAGCTGGCAATGCCGATGGCGATCAGCACCGCGCCGAAGGCGGCGATCTGGAACCAGATCTGCAGCGACGGATCGTCGAAGTGGCTCACACGGCGCGTGACGCCCATCAGGCCCAGCACATACAGCGGCGTGAACGCGAACCAGTAGCCGGCGAACCAGAACCAGAACGACATCTTTCCCCAGAAATCGTTGAGCCGGAAGCCGAACGCCTTCGGGAACCAGTAGGTCATGCCCGCGAACAGGCCGAACACCACGCCGCCGATGATCACGTTGTGGAAGTGCGCCACCAGGAACAGGCTGTTGTGCAGCACGAAATCGGCCGGCGGCACCGCCAGCAGCACACCGGTCATGCCGCCGACGACGAAGGTGATCATGAAGCCCATGGTCCACAGCATCGGCACCTCGAAACGGATGCGGCCGCGGTACATGGTGAACAACCAGTTGAAGATCTTCGCCCCCGTGGGGATGGAGATGATCATCGTGGTGATGCCGAAGAACGAGTTGACGCTGGCGCCCGAACCCATGGTGAAGAAATGGTGCAGCCACACCAGGTACGACAGGATGGTGATGCACACCGTCGCATAGACCATCGAGCTGTAGCCGAACAGGCGCTTGCCCGAATACGTGGCCACCACTTCGGAGAACACGCCGAACACCGGCAGGATCAGGATGTAGACCTCCGGGTGGCCCCAGATCCAGATCAGGTTCACGTACATCATCGGATTGCCGCCGAGATCGTTCGTGAAGAAATTGGTGCCGGCGTAGCGGTCCAGGGTGAGCAAGACCAGCACGGCGGTCAGCACCGGGAAGCTGACCACGATCAGCACGTTGGTACACAGCGAGGTCCAGGTGAACACCGGCATCTTCATCAGGCCCATGCCCGGCGCGCGCATCTTGACGATGGTCACGATCAGATTGATGCCCGACAGCGTGGTTCCGACGCCCGCTATCTGCAGCGCCCAGATGTAGTAGTCCATGCCCACGTCGGGGCTGTACTCGATGCCCGACAAAGGCGGATAGGCCAACCAGCCGGTCTTGGCGAACTCGCCGACGAACAGCGACAGCATCACCAGCGCCGCGCCGCACGCGGTCATCCAGAAACTGAAGTTGTTGAGGAACGGGAACGCCACGTCGCGCGCGCCGATCTGCAGCGGCACCAGGTAGTTCATCAATCCGGTGACCAGCGGCATGGCCACGAAGAAGATCATGATCACGCCGTGCGCGGTGAATATCTGGTCGTAGTGGTGCGGCGGCAGATAGCCGACGTTGTCGCCGAAGGCCATGGCCTGGTGCAGGCGCATCATGATCGCGTCGGCAAAGCCGCGCAGCAGCATCACCAGACCCAGCACCATGTACATGATGCCGATCTTCTTGTGATCGATGCTGGTGAACCAGTCGCGCCACAAGGTGCCCCACAGACGGAAGTAAGTCAGCGCGCCCAGCACTGCCAACGCGCCCAGCACGACCATGGCGAAGGTGGCGACCAGGATGGGTTCGTGGAACGGCAACGCCTCCGGCGACAGGCGGCCCAGCCAGAAGCTGTTGGCGATGGGTTCGTGGCTGGAGTCTGCAGTCAGGGAAATGATCATGATTTCGGCAATGGCGAGTCGGGCGGCGCGAGGGGGGCGGGATCATCTGCACGGCACATCTCGGCGCTGACGAAACGTCCGCCGCGCAGATCGCCCCGGCGGCGTTCGGCCAAACTCTCGGTGCCGTTGCCCTTGATTCCCTGTCCGCCATTGGCATCGAGGGCCATCATCTGGTCCATGCACATTTTCTCGGTGTCGACGCAGCGGTTGAGGATGGCCTGGTACAACCCGGGCGCGACGCTGGCGAATGCGCGCGGCGCGTCCTTCTCGCTGGGCTTTTCCAATGTCAGGTAGGTTTCGCGACTCAACGCGTCGCTGCTGCCTTTGGCCTTGGCGATCCACTGGCCAAAACCGGCATCGTCCAGCCCGTGCATCTTGAAGCGCATGCCCGAGAATCCGGCGCCGCTGTAATTGGCGGAGAAGCCTTCGTACACGCCCGGCTTGTTCATGACCGCATGCAACTGGGTCTGCATACCGGGCATCGCGTAGATCTGTCCGGCCAGTGCCGGAATATAGAACGAATTCATCACCGTGGTGCCGGTGATCTTGAACTGCACCGGCCGGTCCACCGGAATGGCCAGTTCGTTGACCATGGCAACGTCCTGTTCCGGATACAGAAACAGCCACTTCCAGTCCAGCGCCACCACTTCGATCACCAGCGGCCTGGTGTTGGCCGGCACGGGGCGACCCTTGGCGATGCGCTCGATCGGGCGGTACGGGTCCAGGGTGTGGGTGCTTACCCAGGTGATCGCGCCCAGCGCGATGATGATCAGCAGCGGCGCGGCCCAGATGGCCAGTTCCAGCTGGGTGGAATGGTCCCAGTCCGGCGCGTAGGTCGCTTCCTTGTTGGACGCGCGGTAACGCCAGGCGAAGAACAGGGTCAGCGCCATCACCGGCAGAATGATCAGCAGCATCAGCAGCGTGGACACCACGATCAGGTTGCCCTGCTGGGCGGCCACGTCGCCGGGTGCGTTCAGCAGCAAGGTATTGCAGCCGGCCAGCGGCAAGGCCGCGCCGGCAAGCATCAACCCCCGCAGCGGCAGGAGGTGGATCGATCTCTTCACGAAAGTGACGAACGAAGGCACGGCAGGCGGAACCGGTGGCTTTGATGAACCGGGAAGCCTAGCGCCGGGGCCATGCGCGGGCGATTGGACGTTTTGTCCTATGGCAGGTCCGCGTATAGGGTGGGACCCTTGCCTGCGGAAACCTGCCCGGTTTTCGTCTTCCGCTTCCCACCGAACGCCTCCTACCGAACTGTCAGCCACCGATGAACCCTTCCAGCCAAGAGTCCATGGCCGCCGCCAGGCACACCCACGGAAAATCCCAGGATGCCGCGCATGCGAAGGTCGCGCCGGGCGAGATCGCGGTCGGCGTGGTCATTGGCCGCACCTCGGAAAACTTCGACTTCTTCGTCTACGGCATCGCCTCGGCGCTGGTGTTTCCGTCGGTGTTCTTCCCGTTTGCCAGCGGTCTGGACGGCACACTTTATGCGTTCGCACTGTTCGCGCTGGCCTTCATCGCGCGTCCGTTCGGCACCGTGGCCTTCATGCAGATCCAGCGCCGCTGGGGCATCAGCACCAAGCTGACCATCGCGCTGTTCATGCTCGGCACCTGCACCGCCGGCATCGCTTTCCTGCCGCGCTTCGACACGCTGGGCACGGCGTCCATCGTGATGCTGGCCTTGTTCCGCGTCGGCCAGGGCATCGCACTGGGCGGTTCGTGGGACGGACTGCCGTCACTGCTCGCCCTCAATACACCCAAGGACAAGCGCGGCTGGTACGCGATGCTGGGACAACTGGGCGCGCCGCTGGGTTTCATCATCGCGGCGTCGTTGTTCGCCTACCTCTATTCCAGCCTGTCGACCAAGGATTTCTTCGACTGGGGCTGGCGCTACCCGTTCTTCGCCGCCTTCATGATCAACGTGGTCGCGCTGTTCGCGCGCCTGCGCCTGGTGGTGACCGACGAATATGCCGAGCAGTTCGGCGAATACGAACTGGAACCGGCGCCCGTGCGCGAACTGGTGCGCGACAAGGGCCGCGACGTGGTCATCGGCGCGTTCGCGATGCTGGCCAGCTATGCGTTGTTCCACATCGTCACGGTGTTTCCGATTTCCTGGATCCTGCTGTACTCCGAACGGCCGATCACCGAATTCCTGATGGTGCAGGTGCTGGGCGCGTTCCTGGCCATTGGCGGCATCGTGGCATCGGGCATGATCGCCGACCGCGTCGGCCGGCCGCGCACGCTGGCGGGTCTGGCAGCGGTCATCGCGATGTTCAGCGGGTTCGCGCCGACGCTGCTGGCCGGCGGCATCGCCGGCGAGAACACCTTCATCCTGGTCGGCTTCATTCTGCTGGGCCTGTCCTATGGGCAGGCGGCCGGCGCGGTCACCGCCAACCTGGGCTCGAAGTACCGCTACACCGGCGCCGCGCTCACCTCCGACCTGGCCTGGCTGATCGGCGCGGCGTTCGCGCCGCTGGTGGCGTTAGGCCTGTGCGCGAAATTCGGCCTGGCCTTCCTGGGTGCCTATCTGCTGTCGGGCGCTGTGTGCACGTTGGCGGCGCTGGGTGTGAACCGGATGTTGAAGCTGCGGAATTAGGCAGCGCGTGGGTCTGCTGCACTTACGTTCGCGAAAACAAAATAGAACCCCTCTCCCGCTTGCGGGAGAGGGTGCCGAAGGCGGGTGAGGGAAAGCTTTTGTCTTTGGCTATCGCAACTCCGCCGCCCTCATCCGGCCTATCGGCCACCTTCTCCCGCAAGCAGGAGAAGGTTACTGTCGATGCGCCGCATGTACTTCTGAGGCAACCGCCTACTTCAACCCACGACTCTCCAGCAGCGGCTCCACACTCGGATCCTTGCCGCGGAAATCGCGATACAGCGTAGCCAGATCGACCGAGTTGCCGCGCGAAAGGATCTTGTCGCGGAATATCTGGCCATTCTCGGCGGTCATGCCGCCGTGTTCCTTGAACCACTCGAACGCATCGTCGTCCAGCACTTCGGACCAGAAATAGGCGTAGTAACCAGCCGAGTAACCGCCGCCCCAGATGTGGTCGAAATAGCTGCTGCGATAGCGCGGCGGCACTTCGGCCAGATCCACCTTGTACTTCTTCAGTGCCTCGGCTTCGAATTTGTCCACGTCCTGCAACGGCGCGTCGGCCGGCAGCGTGTGCCAGGCCAGGTCGAGCAGCGCGGCCGACAGGTATTCGGTGGTGCCGTAGCCGCTGTTGAAGGTGCCTGCCTTCTTGATCTTGTCCACCAGCGCCTGCGGCATCGGTTCGCCGGTCTGGTAGTGCTTGGCGTAGTTGGCGAAGACCTTGGGATCCGAAGCCCAGTGCTCGTTGAACTGCGACGGGAACTCGACGAAATCGCGCGAGGTGTTGGTGCCGGCGATGGACGGGTACTTCACCTTGGAGAACATGCCGTGCAACGCGTGGCCGAACTCATGGAACAGCGTGGTGACGTCGTCGAAGCTCAGCAGCGCCGGCTGGCCCGCAACGGGCTTGGTGAAGTTGCAGACGTTGTAGACCACCGGTTTGGCGCCGGTCAGGCCGTCCTGCTCCACGAAGACGTCCATCCACGCGCCACCGGACTTGCTGTCGCGCTTGAAGTAGTCGGTATAGAACAGCGCCAGCGAACTGCCGTCCTTGTCGAAGACTTCGTACACCTTCATGTCCGGGTGATAGACCGGAAGATCCTTGCGCTCCTTGAAGGTGATGCCGTACATCTGCGTGGCCGCGTAGAACACGCCGTTGTGCAGCACGTTGTCGAGTTCGAAATACGGCTTGATCTGCGATTCGTCCAGATCGAACTCGGCCTTGCGCACCTGTTCAGCGTAGAAGTCCCAGTCCGACGCGGCCAGCTTGAAGCCGCCCTGCTGGCCGTCGATCACCGCCTGCATCTTGGCGATCTCGCCGCGCGCCTTGGCGGTGGCCGCAGGCACGGTATCGCTGAGCAGCTTGAACGCCTTGTCCGGGGTGATCGCCATCTGGTCGGCCAGGCTGTAGGCCGCGTAGGTATCGAAGCCCAGCAGCTTGGCCTTCTGCGCGCGCAACTGCGCCAGGCGCTGCACGATCTTGCGGGTGTCGTTGGCGTCGCCGCGTTCGGTGCGGTTTTCGGACGCTTCCAGCACCTTGGCGCGCAGCTCGCGGTCCTTCAGCGATGCCAGCACCGGCTGCTGCGTGGTGTTCTGCAGGGCAAGCAACCACTTGCCGTCGAGCTTGCGCGCCTTGGCATCTTCGGCGGCCGAGGCGATGTCGCCTTCGGACAGACCTTCCAGCTTGGCCTTGTCGTCCACTTGCACCGCACCGGCGGCAGCGGCGGCGACCAGCTTGGTGTGGAATTCGGTGGACAGCGTGGTTTCTTCCACGTTGAGCTTGCGCATCACGTCCTTGTCGGCGTCGGACAGCTGCGCGCCGGCGCGGACCATTTCCTGGTAATCGCGTTCGACCAGACGCAGTTGCTCGGGATCCAGGTTCAGCGTGGCGCGCGCGTCGTAGACGCTCTTCACGCGCGCGAACAATTTGGGATCCAGCGCGATCTCGTCCTGGTGCGCGGCCAGCTTCGGCGCGATGGCTTCCTGGATTTTCTGGCGTTCCGGATTGGTGTCGGCCTGGACCAGGCCGAAGAAAATGCGCGCGACGCGATTGAGGGTTTCGCCGGTGCGCTCCTGCGCTTCGATGGTGTTCTCGAAAGTGGCCGGCTCGGGGTTGTCGGCGATCTTACGCATCTCTTCCAGGTGCTGCTTCATGCCGGCCTCGAACGCCGGCAGGTAGTCGCTGTCCTTGATCTTGTCGAACATCGGCGCGCCGAAGGGCAGCGTGCTGGCGACCAGCAACGGATTTTCGGCGGGGGCAGGCGTGGCGGCGGGGGTGGTTTCGGTCACGGCTTCGGGTTTGTTTCCGGTGCAGGCCGCGAGGGCCAGGCTGATGGCGGCGGCGAGGACGACATTACGCGACATGGAGCGCTTCCAGGGTCAGGGATCGAGTGCAATACGCTAGCAGAGCCGTGGTTGGAATCCTGTTCAACTGACTGCCGGGCCCGGCGATGGCGGCCCTGCCAAAAGCCATCGCGATACCGACCTCCTTCCGGTCAGGTGGTGCCCCGGTTCTTGCCTTGCCAGGGCACATAGAACTCCCGGATCAGGGCCATGTCGTGCTGCAGGTTGTCGCTGGTGTGGAAGACCCGTTCGATGCCGATGGTCTTCTCCGGATAGTGGAAGTAGGCCATCACGATCGGCACGTCGGCCGAGCGCGCGATCTTCCAGAAGCCGGTCTTCCATTTGTCCACCCGTTTGCGCGTGCCTTCGGGCGTCAGGGTGAACCAGATGCGGTTGAAGTCGCGGATGATGGCGATAGCCTGTTCGATGGTGCCCTGCGGCGAACGGCGATCCACCGGCAGCGCGCCCAGGCGACGCAGCAACGGCCCCAGTGGCCACCAGAACAACTGCGCCTTGCCCAGCACGCGCACTTCCAGCCCGAGCGCGAGCTTGGCGGCCATGCCCCAGAAGCCATCCCAGTTGGAGGAATGCGGTGCGACGATCAGCACCGCCTTGGCCAGATCCGGAATGGGACCGACGATATGCCAGCCCCCCAGCCTCAAGGCCGTGCGTCCCAGCCATCGGGTGAAGCGGTTGGGTTTGACCCGCGGCATATTGGGCGGAATCGGTGGAATGATGTCGCTGCCCGCATCGGCTCTGTCGTCGTTCAATCGATCACTCCCTTGGTCGAGCGTCCCCGCTTGATTTCGGCGCGGCCACGCTTGGCGTCGAGCCTGCGCAGTTTCGAACCGTATGAAGGCTTGGTGGCGATGCGTTTCTTCGGTGCGACCAGGCCGGTGGCGATGAAGGCGGCCAGACGCTCGCGCGCGTCCTGGCGGTTGCGGTCCTGGGTACGGAAACGCTGCGCGTCGATCACCAGGACGCCGTCGTCGGTAATGCGGCGGTCGCGCTTGGCCAGCAGGCGTTCGCGCACCGGTTCGGGCAGCGAGGGCGAACCGGCAAGATCGAAACGCAGTTCGACCGCGGTCGATACCTTGTTGACGTTCTGCCCGCCCGCACCACTGGCGCGCACGAAGCGTTCGACCAGTTCGGCCTCCGGTATCGCCAACGTCGCCGTGATCTCGAGTGCATCGCTCCCCATGCGTCAATTGTAGGCATGCGATGGTGTTTCTGGCATCACAGGGCAGGCCTTGCGGTTTAACCACCTATTTACTTTGCGCTGGGCACACTGCCGCTCCTCATTCGAATCAGGAACCTGGCATGTCGATTCCGAGCCTGCTGCCGCGCCTGCTGGTCGCTTTCTGCCTGACGCTGTGCACCGCGACCGCCTTGGCCGCACCTCCCAGCGACGCGGACATCGAACGCCTGCTCAAGGCCTCGCGCGCGGAGAGCATGCTCAGCGCGATCCTGCCGCAGATGGAAGAGATGCAGCGGCAGCAATTCGAGCAGATCACCGCCGGCAAGGATCTCACCCCCGAACAGAAGGCCGACGTCGAACGCATCCAGGCGCGCACCAACGAGATCGTGCGCAAGACCCTGGCCTGGGACCAGATGCGACCGCTGTACGTGGAGGTCTACAAGAAGACCTTCACCAGCGAGGACGTGAAATCCATTTCCAAGTTCTACGAAAGCCCCGCTGGCAAGAATCTGCTCGACAAGACCCCGGCCCTGATGCAGAACCTTATGGGCGCGATCCAGCAGAAGATCATCCCGATGATCGAAGAACTGCAGACCGAGCTGAAGGAATCGACCAAGGAAATGCCGGCGCCCGAAGTGACGCCACCGGCCAAGCGCAAGAAGAAATAAGAACACATGTAGGAGCGGGCCCTGCCCGCGACAGGCTTCACATGTAACGCCTGTCGCGGGCAGGGCCCGCTCCTACAAATGCAATTCGGATTTCGGGGGTAGGCACCAGTCGATCGGGGTTTTGCCCTTCTGCGCCAGGAACTGGTTGGCGGCCGAGAAATGCCCGCAGCCCATGAAACCGCGATACGCCGACAAGGGCGAAGGATGCGGCGCGCGCAGCACGCGATGGCGACGCGCATCGATCACCTTGCCCTTGGCTTGGGCATAACTTCCCCACAGCAGGAACACCAGGTCTTCGCGCTGGGTGGCCAGCGTTTCGATGACGTGGTCGGTGAAGCCCTCCCAGCCCTTGCCCTGGTGCGCACCCGCGCGGCCCTCTTCCACGGTCAATACCGAGTTCAACAGCAGCACGCCCTGTCGCGCCCATGGCAACAGACAGCCGTGATCGGGACGGGCGACGCCCAGGTCCTGGCTGATTTCCTTGAAAATATTGTCCAGCGAAGGCGGTACCAGTACACCCGGCAGGACCGAGAAGCACAGGCCGTGCGCCTGCCCCGCCCCGTGGTAGGGATCCTGTCCCAGGATCACCACTTTCACTTCCTCGAATGGCGTGGCCTCGAACGCGGCGAAGATCTGCGGCCCCGGCGGAAAAATACGCGCGCCAGCCTGTTTGCGCTGGCGCAGGAACGCCGACAGCTCGCGCATCTCCGGACGCTGCAGCCAGTCGCCGACTTTTGCTTTCCATGAGGGTTCGAGTTTGATGGTGTCGGTGTTGGGCATGGGTAAGCGCGGAATTTCGAGTTCTGCAAAGGGTAGGAATGTCGTCATCCCAGCGAAAGCTGGGATCCATTTTGACGTTGCTCGTGCTCTTGCTTGTGATCGGTGGGTGACGCGCCAAGATCAAGATGGATCCCAGCGTTCGCTGGGATGACGTCATGAGTATTTGCGTGGTGCGTCGTACTGCCAAAACCTCACACCAACGCGCGTGTTTCGTCCATGCCGGCCACGCGCAGCTGGAACAGCACCTTGGTGATCAACAGGCGTTCTTCGATGGGCTTGAGTACCAGGTCGTTGGCTCCGGCCTGCAGGAGGTTGGACTGGTTTTCGCGGTTGTCGTCGCCGGTCATCACCAGGATGGGCAGGCGGCGCTTGCCGTAGGCGAAATCGACGCGCACGCGCTGGACCACATCGCGGCCGCTCAGTTCGCCCTTCAGGGTCACGTCGGTCAGCACGATGTCGAAGCGGTGGGTGGAAAGACCGAGCGATTCGGCGGTTAGCAGCGCGAACGCGTCTTCGGCCTTGAGTACGTGGATCACCTTGAGGTCGTGCCGTTCCAGCATGCGCTTGGTGGTTTCGGCGACCACGCGGCTGTCTTCCACGTACAGCACGGTTGCGCCCACCACCGGTTGCGGCTGCACGTAGCCGCGGATGAAGGCGGCCAGCGCCTCGTGGCCCAGCGACTTGTCGAAATAATCGGTGACGTACTCGGTGAAGCGGCGTTCCACCAGGTGCTGTTGCGCGTCGCCGGACACCACGATCACCGGCACGTAGGCCTGCCCCGCCGACTCGCGCACCGCACGGGCGATCTCCAGGCCGTCGCCATCCTTCAGCGCCAGCGAGGTGGTGACCAGGTGCACGGCGCCTGCTTCCAGCGCCTTGCGCGCTTCGGCGACGCTGGCGCAACCGATCACTTCCACCCCGGGCAGTTCGCGCACCAGGACGTCGGCGATCATCTTGCGCACCATCTTCGAACCATCGACCACCATCACCCGCGGGGTGTCGCTGATCAGGTGGCGAAGTTCCTGCGAATTCATAAGGGCCTGTTCCAGCCTAGGTTTCCGTGGGTCGGGTTTGGCGCAGGAAATGTCCGGTGACCAGCCACGCGCCCAACCAACCGATCACCGTGGCGGCCAGCACGAAGCCTGCCGCACGAAGGGGATCGAGTCCATCGAGTACGAAGCCACTCCCGTAACTTTGCGCCAGCGCGTGCAGCGGCGCGCGCAGAGCATACGCTGCCGCGGCCAGCAGCCCCAAGGCCAGCGCTCCCGCAGCCAGACCGTACCACGCGCCCAGGTAGATGAAGGGCCGGCGGATGAATCCGTCCGTCGCGCCCAGTAGTTGCAGCACGCCGATTTCCTCGCGCCGCGACTGGATGTCCAGGCGCACGGTGTTGCCCACGACCAGCAGGGCGCCCAAACCGAACAGCGCGGCCAGCACCCAGGCCAGGCGTGCGCCGAACCCGAGCCAGCCCTGCAGGCGCGCGCGCCATGCGGCGTCATGCTGCAGCAGGCCGGTTTCCGGCAGGGTCTGCAATGCGGGGACCAGGTTGGCGTCGTTGTCGCCAGGGGTCACTATGAGCAGGCTGGGCAGCGGGTTTTCTTCCAGCGCGCCGATGGCATCGCCCAGGCCGCTGCGCGCGCGGAATTCAGCCATGCCTTCTTCGGGTGTGCGTACTTCGATCCGGGCGATATCGCTGCGGCCGCGCAGTTCGGTCGCCAGGGCTTGCGCGCGGGCAACATCGATTTCGGGTTTCAGGAACAGGTCGATCTCGCGCGACTGCTCCACGCTGCCGGCGAACTGGCGCAGGTTGTCCAGCGCCAGGCCCAGGCCCAGCGGCAAGGCCAGGGCCACGGCCATCACGCCGATGGTGAGCATGGTGGTCCAGGGACGACGCAGGACCCGGCCCAGGCTGGCGACGAAACTGTAGAGGTGCTGGTCGAGCCAGATGCCGACGCCGGAGCGCGGACCTGCCGTGACCTTGGTGTTCTCAGTGGCGGCAGTCATTCGGCCAGGTCCGCCGGAGAAATGTCGTCCATCAGCTTGCCGTGATCCAGGATCAGCACGCGCTTCTTCATCCGCTTGATCAACGCCAGATCATGGCTGACCACCAGCACGCTGGTACCGCGTTCGGGCATGGACGCGAACAGCGACATGATCTCGGCCGCCAGTGTCGGATCGAGATTGCCGGTGGGCTCGTCGGCCACCAGCAGGCGCGGCTCGGCGACGATGGCCCGGGCAATGCCCACGCGCTGTTGTTCGCCAGCGGACAGTTGTGAAGGCAGCGCCTTCTCGCGATGCCCCAGGCCCATGCGGGCCAGCACTTCGCGCACGCGCTTGCCGATATCGCCGCGCCGGTCGCCGCGCAGGATCAGCGGCAGGGCGACGTTCTCGGCCACGGTGCGTTCGGCCAGCAGGCGATGGTCCTGGTGGACGGCGCCCACTTCACGGCGATGCAGCGGAATACGGCCGCCACGCACCTTCAACAGATTGCGCCCGCCGAAGACCACCGCGCCGCGACTAGGGCGTTCGCTCAGATGGATAAGTTTGAGCAGGGTGCTTTTGCCGGCGCCGGAATGGCCGGTGACGAAGAGCATTTCGCCCTGCGCGACTTCGAAGCTGACATCGGACAGCGCTTCATGCCCGCCGGGATATTGCTTGCTGACGTTTTCGAATCGAAGGACGCTCATTGCGTCGATTATGCCTTGTTCCCTTTCCACCCCGTAGGTCGGGGTTACATCCCCGACCTCATTGCACCTGGCTCCGCGCGCGCCGGGGGTGTAACCCCGACCTACCCGGAGACCAGCGACTTGAGTTTGCGGCCCAGTTTGGTCAGAAACGAAGAGTTATCCGGAGATGCGGCGGGCTGGGGTGCCTGCGTCGTCTGCGGCGCAACCACTGCTGCAGGCGCGCCATCGACCGGTACGCCGTGACGACGACGGCGACGCTTGCGTGGCGGACGGGTCGGATCGGAAGCACCCGTGGCGAAGTTATCCGCGGTGGAGGGCACCGAGGTCGCGGCGACCGGCGTATTCACCGGCACATCGCTACTGGCCACGCTGGCGCTGCGCGGCGGACGCGGCGCGCGCGGCTTGCCATCGGTCGAGGAACTGCCCGAACGCGGACGCGACGGACCACTGCCACTGCGACCACCCGAACCACCGCTGCCGCTGCGGCCACCGCCGCGACGCTGTTCGTCGGCGATGCGCTGCTCGCGCGCTTCCTTGAAGATCGTGCCGATGCTTTCGCCGGCATCTTCGTCCACTTCGTCGCCCGGTTGCGGCGCGGCGCGCGGCGGGCGCGGGATCGCGGTCAGCAGCTCGGCGGTGACCGGCTCGACCGGCAGTTTCTGGTCGATGTAGCTTTCGATGTCGGGCAGGCTCTGCGCGTAGATCTCGCAGGCGAAGCTGATCGCATCGCCCTCGGCGCCCAGGCGCGCGGTGCGGCCGATGCGGTGTACGTAATCTTCCGCGTCGAACGGCAGGTCGTAGTTGTAGACATGCGACACGCCATCGATATGCAGGCCGCGCGCGGCCACGTCGGTGGCGACCAGGATTTCAAGCTGGCCTTTCTGGAAGCGGGCCAGCAAGGATTCGCGCTTCTTCTGCGGCACATCGCCCGAGAGCACGCCGACGCGATAGCCGGCCTTCTCCAGCGAGCGCGCCACGCGCTCCACCCACACCTTGGTGTTGACGAAGATCATGGTCCGCGCGCCTTCGCTGCGCGACAGCAGGCCGATCAGCAGCGGGATCTTTTCCTCGTTGGCCGGGAAGTAGACCTTCTGGCGGACCTTGGCGGCGGTGATGAACTCGGTTTCCACCACCAGCTTCTGCGGCTCGTTCATGTGTTCGTAGGCCAGCTCCAGCACGCGGTGGCTGAGAGTGGCGCTGAACAGCAGCGTCTGCCGCGTGGTGCGCTCGGGCATCTTGCGCAGCAGGAAGCGGATGTCCTTGATGAAGCCCAGGTCGAACATGCGGTCGGCTTCGTCGAGCACGCAGATTTCGCAGGCGTGCAGCGACACGACCTTGCTCTGCTTCACATAGTCGATCAGCCGGCCCGGGGTGGCGATGATCACGTCCACGCCCTGGGTCAGCAGTTCGCGCTGCTTGTCGTAATCCACGCCACCGTAGACCAGGGCGAAACGCAGGCCCAGATCGGCGCCGAACTTCACCGCATCCTTGTGGATCTGGATGGCCAGCTCGCGGGTCGGGGCCAGGATCAGCGCGCGCGGGTCCTCGGGCTTGCGGTCGGCCAGCGCTGGCCGGGTGAGCAGACGGTTCATGACCGCGACCAGGAAGGCCAGGGTCTTGCCGGTACCGGTCTGCGCCTGACCAGCGACATCGCCGCCTGGCAGCGCGACCGGCAGGGTCATCGCCTGGATCGGCGTGGTCCGCGAGAATCCAGCGGCTTCCAGCCCGGCCAGCAGGGCCGGGTGCAGGTCGAAGGAGGAAAAAGTGATATCGGTTAGCGGCTTGTCGCTCATGCTTTCTTCTTTGGTCTGGCGCGTAATGCGCGCGGGTCGATGCGCTTGCATCGTCATCACCGGCGTCGCACACTGCGCCCCTGCCGATTTGCGCGACTCCCCGGGTGTTCTGGATGAACCCCAGCTCGGGTAAACCCTTGATCGGGGTCGCGGAATCCCCAAGTTTACAGCAATGAGACGGCCGGCATATTCGGCCCCAAACCGGCGCCGCCCGCAGCGGCCCCGCAGGAGACCCCCCAAGTGAGCGATAAGGTGACACACGTCGGCGACGCCGATTTCGAAACTGCCGTGCTGCAGTCCGAAGAGCCGGTGCTGGTCGATTTCTGGGCTGAATGGTGCGGCCCCTGCAAGATGATCGCCCCGGTCCTGGACGAACTGGCCCAGACCTACGAGGGCAAGCTGAAGGTGGTCAAGCTCAACGTGGACGAGAACCGCGCCACCGCGATCAAGTACCACGTGCGCAACATCCCGCTGCTGCTGCTGTTCAAGGATGGCCAGGTCCATGCGACCCAGGTGGGCGCGGTGGGCAAGGGCCAGCTGACCCAGATGATCGACAAGGGTATCGGCCCGGCCGCGTCGGCCGCCTGAACCCGCTTTACTGTAGAGCCGAGCTTGCTCGGCTGCTTTACCCAGAATCAGAAGCAGCCGAGCAAGCTCGGCTCTACAAAGGCTTCAAGCTGAACGGGTTTGCTGGCGCGGCGCTTGCCGCCGCCGCTTCCCGGTGCTAGTTTCAACAGCAATCCGGCGCGGGGTCTGCGCCGCACCCATCTGACCGCACTCATCACGAGAGCCCACTCTTCCACCCGTCCCGCCCGCATTCGCTGGCGCTCGCAACCGTAGCGAGGATTCGCACCTTTGTCCGATAACACCCCTGATGCCGGCGACGCCGGCGCTCCTGCCGAGAAGCGTGCGCGCAAACCACGCGTCGCCAAGGTCGCCCCTTCTTCCGATTCCGCTGCTACCGCGCCCGCTGCACCGCCAGCCCCGGCAGCCGTAGCCGCACCACCCAGCGCGCCGCCCGCCCCGCGTGCGCCGGCGCCGGCGCCCGTCGCCGCGTCCACACCCGCACCGCGCAATGAGCCGCAGCAGCCACCGGCAGCCGCCGCTCCGCCGGCCCTGTCCCAACCCCAATCGGCGCAACCGCAGCAATCCCCGCCGTCGCAGAATGCGCCACAGCAGGATTCCGGCGGGCAGCCTTCGACCGGCGACCAGCAAGGCAACCCGCAAGGTGGCCAACAGCAGGACGGCGAGCAGCGCGAAGGCAACAACAACCGTTTCCAGAACAACAACCAGAACAGCGGCGGCGGCAATAACAACAACCGCCGCGACCGTTTCCGTAACCGCCGCGATCGCGACCAGCAGCAGCCACGCGGGCGCAACGACGGCCTGCCCGCAGACAACGGCGCCAACGAAGTCTTCGTGCCGCGCGGCCCCGCGCCGGGCGTGCCGGAAGGCTTTCCGCAGTATTCGCTGAGCGACCTCAAGCGCATGCCGGCGCAGAAACTGCTCGACATCGCCGAACAGCTGAGCATCCACGAAGGTGTGGCACGCGCCCGCAAGCAGGACGTGATCTTCGCCCTGCTCAAAGTGCTGACCCGCCACGGCGAGGGCGTCGCCGCCGACGGCGTGCTGGAGATCCTGCCGGACGGCTTCGGCTTCCTGCGCGCGGCCGAGGCCAGCTATCTGGCCGGCCCGGACGATACCTATATCTCGCCCAGCCAGATCCGCCGCTTCAACCTGCGCACCGGCGATCATCTGAGCGGCCGCATCCGTTTCCCGAAAGACGGCGAGCGCTACTTCGCGCTGTCGGTGGTGGACACCATCAATGGCGAGCCGATCGAAGCCAGCAAGGGCAAGGTGCTGTTCGAGAACCTGACCGCGCTGTTCCCGCGTCGTCGTTTCACGCTTGAACGCGGCAACGGCTCCAGCGAAGACATTTCCGGCCGCATCATGGATCTGATGGCACCGCAGGGCAAAGGCCAGCGCGCGCTGATCGTGTCGCCGCCCAAGGCCGGCAAGACCATCCTGATGCAGCAGATCGCCACTGCCATCACCACCAACCATCCCGACGTGCACATGATCGTGCTGCTGATCGACGAACGTCCGGAAGAAGTGACCGAAATGCAGCGCACGGTGCGCGGCGAAGTGATCAGCTCCACCTTCGACGAGCCGGCCGCGCGCCACGTGCAGGTCGCCGAAATGGTGATCGAACGCGCCAAGCGCCTGGTCGAGCACAAGAAAGACGTGGTGATCCTGCTCGACTCCATCACCCGCCTGGCCCGCGCCTACAACAACGTGGTGCCCAGCTCCGGCAAGGTGCTCAGCGGCGGCGTCGACGCCAATGCCTTGCACCGCCCAAAGCGTTTCTTTGGCGCGGCGCGCAACGTGGAAGAAGGCGGTTCGCTGACGATCATCGCCACGGCGCTGGTGGAAACCGGCAGCAAGATGGACGAAGTGATCTACGAAGAGTTCAAGGGCACGGGCAACAGCGAAGTGCATCTGAACCGCCGTATCGCCGAGAAGCGCGTCTACCCGGCCATCGACATCAACCGCTCCGGCACCCGCCGCGAGGATCTGTTGATCGAACCCGAGCTGCTGCAGAAGATCTGGATCCTGCGCAAGCTGCTGCATCCGATGGACGAGATCGCGGCCATGGAATTCCTCCTGGACAAGATGAAGAACACCAAGTCCAACGACGAGTTCTTTAGTTCGATGAAGCGCTGAAAGCAGGAGTCAAAAAACGCCACGCAATGCGTGGCGTTTTTTATGGAGATCGACGACCGTTTTCAGATTCCGGCCGGGTCTTTTCTCAGCTTGATCCCCGAATCGACCGGGTACAGCCCACCGCCTGCCAATGCACCTAGTGCCTGGCTGTTGGACTCCTCCGGTCTCCATGGAATTGCGGCGTAGGGGCCGGGCACGTAGGCCTGCCATTTGCCGTAGACAGGTCCGTCCTTTTGACCCTTCGGACCGGGGCCCAGCTTGAAATCGACCGGTACCCGCACATCGATGGGCTCTCCTGCCGCAAGCCCGGCGGGAGTCACCTCGAAGCGCCATTCGCGCGCTTTCACCAAGGCGGCTTTGGATAGCATGCTGCGGCCCTGGCGGAGCACGCTCTCGTTGCCGAGGACGGACATGTTCACTTGCTCGGCATGCGCCTGCGCAACGCTTCCATCGCGGTTGACCCGGAGCACCAGGTACACGGTACCGGTCAATCCGGCCTGCGCCGCATTCATCGGGTAGTGAGGAGGCGGCATGGCCACCGACTTCACGTACTCGGGTGTCTTGGGGTCCATGAACTGGGTGCCGTTGACCGATATCGTCATGCCTCCCTGCTCGTTCTGGCGCGCGAGTATCTGCGCCGACATATTGGAGGTGACCCTTCCCGGTTTGCCACTGGCCGTGGTGACGGCGAATTCGCACGCGGGCAGATATCTGCCGAGCAGCTCTTTTACTTCCTCGGGCAAAGCCTCGGCTTTTTCCAACGTGTAGGATTCCAGGGTGCCATCGGCTGCGATGACGACCTGGCCCCGGACTTGCATGCTGGCTTCCACGCTCTTGCGTACGGCGCCAGTCCCGGCCTGCACGGAAAAGGAACACAGCAACGTAGACAGCATCAATGCGATCAGCTTGTTCATCCGACTTCCTGCGGGTGGGCCTGAACCGAGTGTAGCCGCAGGCATCCGAAGCGCAACCAGGGATTTTTTACTCGCGCCCTGCAGAGCGCCGCTTGAAGCGAACAGGCCACACTTTTCCGCCTTGGCTCCGCTGGCGCAGAGAAGCATGATCAACCGTCGAGCCCGCATAATGCGGCCACGGAGGTGCGCGCATGCACGGTACTGGTCTCGAGCTGGCCCTGGTCTTTCTGCTGGCAGCGGTGCTGGCGGTCCCTATATTCAAAAGGTTCGGCCTGGGCGCGGTGCTGGCCTACCTCGTCACGGGCGCCGTGCTCGGACCTTACGGCATGGGCTTGGTGCGCGATGCCGACCGCATCCTCAACGCGGCCGAGATCGGCGTGGTGATGATGCTGTTCGTGATCGGCCTGGAACTGTCGCCGTCGCGCCTGAAGGTGATGCGCAAGCCGATCTTCGGGGCGGGTGGGTTGCAGGTGCTGTCCAGCGCCGCGGTGCTGGGTGGCGTGTTCCTGTGCATGGACATGCACTGGAAGACCGCACTGGTGGTCGGCCTGGGCCTGGCGCTGTCTTCGACTGCGGTGAGCTTGCAGCTGTTGTCCGAGCGCAAGGAACTCACCACCGACTACGGACGACTGGGGTTCGCAATCCTGCTGTTCCAGGATCTGGCGGCAATTCCATTACTGGCCGCGATCCCATTGCTGGCCGGCGCCAAGAACGAAACCCTCAGTTGGACGATGGTGTTCCAGGCGGTGGGCGCGATCGCCATCGTGGTCTTCGGCGGGCGTGTGCTGCTGCGGCAGATATTCCGTGTGGTCGCACGTACACGCATGCCGGAAGTGTTCACCGCCAGCGCGCTGCTGGTGGTGCTGGGCACCGCGTGGTTCATGCAGCTGGCCGGATTGAGCGCGGGCCTGGGCGCGTTCCTGGCCGGGGTGATTCTTTCCGATTCCGAATTCAGGCATGAACTGGAATCGCAGATCGAACCGTTCAAGGGATTGTTGCTGGGCCTGTTCTTCATCGCCGTCGGCATGGACATCGATCTGAATCGCGTGGCCGAAGAACCGCAGATCATCGCCGCAGGCGTGGCGGTGCTGCTGCTGGTGAAGTTCTCCATCCTGTATCTGGTCGGCCTGCGACCCGGCAAGCTGGAACCGCGCTCGGCGTTGATGCTGGCCGGCGTGCTGTGGCTGGGCGGCGAGTTCGCCTTCGTGGTGTTCAGCGAAGCGGTGCGTGTGGGCTTGCTGGAAGACCCGGTGCGTGACCGTCTGGTGGCCATCGTCGGCGTGTCGATGGCGATGACGCCGTTGCTGCTGATTGCCATGTCCAAGTTGCTGGTGAAGGTGAAGAAGCCGGTGGTGAAGCCGGCGTTCGATACGATCGACGAGGCCGATTCACTGCAGCCGCAGGTGCTGATCGCGGGCATGGGCCGATTCGGCCAGATCGTTGCGCGCCTGCTGACCGCACAACGCATTCCCTTCGTTGCGCTGGAACACAGCCCCGAACAGGTGGAAGACATGCGCCGCTTCGGCAGCCGCATCTACTACGGCGACCCCACTCGGCCCGAACTGCTGCGCGCGGCTGGCGCGCAACACGTCAAGGCGTTCGTGATCGCGGTCGACGACACCGAGACCAACATCAAGGCCACGCGTCTGATCCGGCGCATGTATCCCAACGCGCTGATCTTCGCGCGCGCGCGCAATCGCCAGCATGCCTGGCGCTTGATGGACCTGGGCGCCGAAGCCTTCCGCGAGACGTTCGGCTCCAGCATCGAAATGGGCGAGAAGGTGCTTGAAGCGCTGGGCCTGTCGCCCGAAAAGGCGGCCGACCACGCCCGGCGTTTCCGCATGCACGACGAGAAACTGCTGCGCGCGCAGCACCTGGTCTACGACGACGATGCCGCGGTGGTGCAGACCGCACGTGATGCAAGGGAAGCGCTGGAGAAATTGTTCGAGGCCGACGTCAGCGATGTCGATGTCATCGGCGAGGAAGAAGGCCCCAAGCCGGCATAACGGGGGACACCGGTTATTTGCGTTCTATCGCGGCTCGCGCAGGAAGCGGGCCATCGAGGCGCCGGGGATGGCCGGAGCGAATTCGGCGGCGACGTCGACGAAGCCGCGCATCACCGCGATTTCGCGCGGGGTGCGGTTGAGGGCGTCGCGCAGGTCGGGGTCGGCGCCGGTGCGCAGCAGGCGCTGCACGATGCGCAGCAGGCCGTGCAGTGCGGCCAGGTGCAGCGGCCCGAAACCGCGCGGGTCCTGCACATCCAGCGAGACTTCTTCGTCCAGCAGACGCTCCAGCGCGGCCAGCACGACTTCCTCGTCGCAGGCGGTGCCAGGTTCGGCACGTGCGCCCAGCAGCAGCAGCAACGGAGTGACGGCGCCAGCGGCGATCTGTTCGGGTTCTGCACCGGCCAGCAGCAGCGTGTCGAACAACGCCACCAGTCGCGGCTTGTCGCGGGCGATGAACCCGAACAACGCGGCGCAATGCAGCGGCGTCAGGCCCTGTCCATCGCTGGCATGAACGTTGGCGCCGGCGGTCAGCAGGCGCGCGGCGATGTCCGGCAGGCCCAGTGCCGACGCCAGCATCAGCACGGTGACCCCGCCCGGCAAGCGGTGTTCGATCTGCGCGCCGGCGGCCAGCAGGTCGTTGACGATGTCGGCCTGGCGCATGCTGACCGCCGCCGACAACGGCGTGGCGCCGGTGTTGGCGGCGTGTTGCGGATCGGCGCCGCGGCCGATCAGCAGATCGACCGTGGCGCGATGGCCGCCGCCGGCAGCGCGCAGCAACGCGGTGCAGCCCTGCGCGTCCGGGGAATCGACTGGAAATCCGAGGTCGAGCAGACGCCGTACCGCATCCGCATCGCCAACCATCGCGGCAGCGGGCAGGTCGGCGGCACGCAAGGCGCGCTTCGGCAGCGCCCAGCCGCGCCAGTCCAGCCAGTCGGCCAGGTCGCGGCGGCCACTGGCCAGGGCCACGCCCAGCGGTGTCTGTCCGTCGGCGGCACGCGCTTCCGGCGACGCGCCCTTGGCGATGAGTTGCTTCAACACCGGTTCGCGACCCAGGGCCGTGGCCAGATGCAGGGCCGACATGCCGTGGCCGTCGCGCGCTTCGCGGTTCACACCCAGGTCCAGCAGGCGGTCGATCAAGCGGCTCCAACCCAGGCGTACGGCGAGCGACAGCGCTGGATCGCCGGCACGCGACCGGGCGAAGGGATCGGCACCGCGTTCGATCAGCTCCAGAGCAAAGGATTCGGCGCCGCGCATCGACGGATTGCCTTGCAGGCTTCCACTGAGGAATCGCGCCAAACCGCCCGCGCCCGCCGGCGACAGGCCGCGCTGCAGCAGCACGCGCAGCATCGGCAGCGCGTCGGGGCCGCGCGCGAGCAGGGCGAACAGCGGCACATCGCCCTGGCTGTCGCGCGCTTCGGCATCGGCGCCGTGGCGCAGCAGCCAGTCGAGATGCGAGGGAGAAGCCACGATGTCCGGATCGTGCAGCAGCAAGCCCAGTTCCTGCGGCGTGCACAATTTGGCCAGCGCTTGCAGCCCTTCGACCGGGCCGGTCTGGAGGCCATCGCGAACCAGGCCCAGCGGCGCGCGGTCGGGCGGCGTCTGGTCTTCCTCGGTCTCGGCCACGGCCGAGGGCAAGGCGTAGGACGGATCGAGTGCCGACACGATGGCCCAGCGGCCGGCTTCGGCGGCCAGGTCGACCGCGCGCTTGCCCTGGTGATCGGCATGGTCGGGATCGACACCCAGTTCCAGCAAGCGCCGCACCAGCGGGGCGGGCACCACGTCGCCGGTGCAGGCCAGCATCAGGGCATGGCGGCCTTGAGCATCTTCGTCGCTGGCGTGTGCCCCGGCTTCGGCCAGCGCATCCAGTACGGCAACGTGGCCGCCGAGCGCGGCTTCCAGCCAGGGCGTGCGGCCCGCCTCGTCGCGGCTCTGCACATCGGCGCCTGCAGCGAGCAGGGCAGTAACAATGTCCACATGCCCGGCCAGCGCCGCTTCGTGCAGAGCAGTGCGGCCGCGGCTGTCGCGGGTATCGGCCTTGGCCTTGTGCTTGAGCAGCAGCAGCACGCCGGCAGGATCGTCTTCTTCGGTGGCGGCGGCCGCCAGCAGCACCGGTTGCCCACCGACCGGTTCGGGTTTTGCGCCGCGCTCCAGCAGGAATTTGGCCAGCCGCCAGTTGCCGGCGACACAGGCCACGCCGAGCGGCGTCATGCCTTCGAGGTTCAGTGCGTCGGTTTCGGCTGCGGCATCACGCAGCAGCGCGGCCACGCCGGGGTCGGAGCTGCGCGCGGCGTGGTGCAGTGGCGTGTTGCCTTCCTGATCGGCGGTGCGCGGGTCGGCGCCGTTGGCCAGCAGCGTGGTCACCGCATCCGGCCGGCCATGCCAGCTGTCGCGGGTGGCGGCCAGCAACGGGGTCATGCCCGCTTGCACCTGGTTGAGGTCGATGCCGTGGCCAATCAGGGCGCGCAGCAGCCGCAGATCCGGCAGCACCGCGGCCAGCGTCGCCAGGCTGCGCTGGTCGCGTGGATCGGCCGGCAACGCGCGCGGGTTGGCGCCCAGTTCCAGCAATTCCAGGGCACGCTCCACGCGTCCGGCGCGGGCGGCGGCGAACAGCGACGCTTCCAGGTCTTCATCCACCGCCGGCACTTCGGCGCCGGCCGGGGCGACGCTGGAGGCGACCGGCTCCATGACCAGCACCGGCAAGGTCCGCGCCGCCGACGCGCGTTGCAGCGCCCAGTGCAGCAAGGGCAGCGCGACGACATAGGCCACGGTCAGCGCCGCCCGCAGATGCGCAGGCACCAGCCCCGGCCAGGCCAGCACGCCGCCGATGCCGATGACCAGGGCGACCAGCGCCGCCACGCCCAGCCCGTGCCAGGCATGTATGTCGCGTTCGGACAGTCCCTGCCATTGGGTGGCGAGCGAACCGCTTTCCCGTTCCAGCACATGCCACAGCGGCCAGGTACGCCACAGCCCGATCAGCAACGCGCCTACCACCGCGCTCAATCCCAGCGCCGCGGGCAGGCTGCCGCTCTGACGCAGCGCGCTGAGCGGCCATGCCACCAGCGCTGCCGAGACAGCGAAACCCGCCGCCCACAGCACCAGCAGCCCCAGCGCCTCGGCTCGCCAGGCGCTGCCCGAAGGCCGCAGCCGCGTGCGTCGTTGCCAGGACACGCCCAGCGCCAGCGCCGGCTGCGCCAGCACCACGCCCAACGCTGCGATCCAGCCGCCCACGCCGACCAGGCTGGCCAACCCGATGCCTGCGGCCAGCGCAATTGCCGGCGCGGCACCGGCCAGACGGGACTTGCTAGACATCGCCACGCCCGCCGCTGCCGGCGTCCAGGTCAAAAATGCGCGGCGGAAACTGGATATGGAAACCCTGCGAGGCCAGGTTCTGGCGCACGGTCTCGGCGTTTTCGCGCGCCAGTTTGCGTTCCGGCGTCAGCGCCACTTCCAGCACGAACGCCAGCTCGCCCAGCGGCGCGCGCAGGGCTTCGGGAATGCGTTCGAAATCGTCGCGTGCGGCGAGGTAGACGAAGGTGTCTTCCTTGCGCTGGCTCTTGTAGACGTAGGCTTGCATCCGCGCGTGACGCGTCCTGCGTAGGGGGGTGGTGGGATTGTGGAGGAAACCCAGTCCCGGCGAAACCCGCGGCGTTGCGCGCAATGCGTGCAAAGGCACGGCAAGCCGCTGTTTTGAGCGGTCGATGAACGCCTCGGCGCGCAATGGTCACAACGCTGAATCCAACGCAGCATTGGTCTGCTCATTAAGCCTTTGCGAAATTCGGATGCCGGACCACTGGCTATACTTCGGCCCTGTCAGTCCACGGAACACCGCGTGCAGCCATCGCCTTCGCATTCCATGCCGCCTTTGGCGATACGCGCCTACACCGCCACGACCGCACTCGGCCGCGGCCGGCAGGCCCAGGCCGAGGCCCTGCAGTCGCGACGCGGCGGGCTGCGGCGCAACGATTTCGGCGATGGCGACCGCCTGGATTGCTGGATTGGCCGGGTCGATGGCCTGGAACAGGAAGCGCTGCCGGCTGCGCTGTCGCAGTGGGAATGCCGCAACAATCGCCTTGCGTGGATGGCCTTGCAGCAGGATGGCCTGATGCAGGCCATCGATGCCGCCATCCAGCGCCATGGCGCCGACCGGGTGGCCGTGGTGGTTGGCACTTCCACTTCCAGCATCGGCGCCAGCGAAGAGGCGTACACGCGCCTGGCCGGTGAAGGCGAAGACCGCCACTTTCCACCGGATCTGGACCGCCCGGGCGTGCACACGCCGCATTCGCTGGGCGCCTTCGTACAACAGGCCACGGGGCTACAGGGTCCATGCGTGACCATCGCCACCGCCTGTTCTTCCAGCGCCAAGGTGTTCGCCCAGGCCGCGCGCCTGATCCAGTCGGGACTGGCCGATGCGGCCCTGGTCGGCGGTGTCGATACCCTGTGTGGCAGCGTGCTGTTCGGCTTCAACGCGCTGCAACTGGTCTCCACCGACCCCTGCCGTCCGTTCGATGCCACCCGCGTCGGGTTGTCGCTGGGCGAAGCGGGCGGTTTCGCCGTGCTGGAACGCAACGATGCAAACGACCCGGCGCCGCTGCAATTGCGCGGCTACGGCGAATCCAGCGATGCGCACCACATGTCCGCGCCCCATCCCGAAGGCCTGGGCGCGCGACTGGCCATGCGCGATGCGCTGGCGCGCGCGGGCATCGGCGCCGACGAAGTCGGTTACCTCAACCTGCACGGCACCGCGACGCCGGCCAACGATTCCATCGAAGCCAAGGCGGTGGCGTCGATGTTTCCGCCGCAACTGCACGCCAGCTCCACCAAGGGGTGGACCGGGCACACGCTGGGCGCGGCGGGCATCGTCGAATCGGTGATCGCGCTACTGGCACTGGAGAACGGCCTGCTGCCCGGCATCCTCAACAGCGACACGCCCGATCCGGCCTGTGGGCCGCAAATCCGCTTCGACAATGCGCAAAGCGATATCCGCTTCGCCATGAACAACTCTTTCGGCTTCGGCGGCAACAACGCCTCTCTGGTCTTCGGCCGCGCATGAGTACGCCCGTGCTGTCGGCCGGCATCGCCGGTATCGGTTTCTGGACCCGTGGACTGCCGTCCTGGGAAGCGGCCTGCGCCTATGTCGCCGACGGTACGCTGCCGCAGGATCCGCCCGCCAAACCTTCGCCGCAATTGCTGGCGCCCAACGAACGACGCCGTGCGCCGGAAACCGTGGCGGTCGCCCTGGAAGTAGCGCTGGCCGCCTGCACCGCCGCCGGACGCGATCCGGCCACGCTGTCGTCGGTGTTCGCCTCCACCCATGGCGATCTGGCCATCACCGACTACATGTGCGAAACGCTGGCCAGCGAGCCGCGGACCATTTCGCCCACCCGCTTCCACAACTCGGTGCACAACGCCGCCGCCGGCTACTGGACCATCGGGGCCGGTGCGATGGCGCCGGCGACTGCGATCAGCGCCTACGACGCCAGCTTCGCGCAAGGGCTGCTGGAAGCGCTCGCACAGCTGGCCACCGGCAGCGACGCCGTGCTCCTGGTCGGCTACGACAGTAGTGCCAAGGGTCCATTGGCGAAGGTGTCGCGTAGCAAGGGCCTGCTGGGTGGCGCGCTGGTACTGGTGGCGCAGCCGCAGTTCGGAATGGCGCGATTGCAGGTGCAACTGCAGGCTGCGGAATCCCAAACGTCACTGCCGCCAGGAAAACTCGCACACCTGGCGGCCGGCAATGCGATGCTGCCGATGCTGCCGCTGTTTGAAGCGCTGGCCGTCCGCGCCCCCGCGGCCGACCTCATCGCCGGACCAGGAATGAATCTACGGATGGAAATCGCCTATGACTGACTGCAGACGACTGGACCGCAAGGACGTCGCTGTCGTGGTGCCCGCGCTCAACGAAGCCCTGCGCATCCGCGAAGTAGTCGAAGGCGCACTGGCGCAGTGCCCGAACGTGATTGTGGTCGACGACGGCTCCACAGACGGCACCGGCGAGCGCATCGCCGACCTGCCGGTGACCGTGCTGCGGCACGAGCAGCGCAAGGGCAAGGGCGAATCCTTGCGCGACGGATTCCGCGAAGCCCTGCGCCAGGGCATGCGTGGCGTGCTGACCATGGACGGCGACGGGCAGCACCGCGCCGACGACCTGCCGCGCCTGCTGGAATCGGCCAACCGGCATCCCGGCTGCATCATCATCGGCGCGCGGCTGCGCAAGCGCGCGTCGCAACCGACCTACCGCCGCCTGGCCAACGAGTTCGGCGACTGGGGCATCGCCTGGGGCACCGGCTACCAGGTGTCCGACAGCCAGAGCGGGCAACGCTTCTACCCCGCCGACGTGATGGCGCTGGAGGACGTGCCGGGCGAAGGCTTCGTGTTCGAAGCCCAGATCGTGATTTCCGCAGCGCGCACACTGGGCACGCGCTGCGTGTCGGTACCGATCGAGTCGCGCTACCGCTGCGCCGGCAGCGACGAACAGTTCCGCGCCAGCCATTTCCGCCCGTTGACGGATCTTTATCGGATCACCAGCCATATTGTTCTGCAGGCGTTGCGCTATGGCGGGATACCCGCCGTCTACCGCAGCATCCAGGCCAACCCGCCGATCATCGACGACCCCAGCGGGGAATTCGGTGCCCTCGCCCCAGCACCCGACGCCAGGAAACCCGCATGAACGCAGCCGCCACCGATGTCGTGATCCTGGGTGGCGGTCTCGCCGGCCTCAGCCTGGCGATCCAGCTCAAACAGCGCGAACCCGGCATCGCCGTGACCGTGCTGGAGCGCCGCGCGCATCCGGTGCGCGAAGCGGCGTTCAAGGTCGGCGAATCGACGGTGGAGATCGGCGCGCACTATTTCGCCAACGTGCTTGGTTTCCGCGAACATCTTGAAACCGAACAGATCCGCAAGTTCGGCTTCCGCTTCTTCTTTTCCGAAGGCCGCAACGATATCGACCGCTGCACCGAGCTGGGGGTGAGCAAGCTGCTGCCCGCGCCTTCGTGGCAGCTGGATCGTGGCCGCTTCGAGAATTTCCTGGGCGAACAGGCGCGCGCGCTGGGCGTGGATTTCCGCGACGGTACCGTGGTCCGCAGCATCGAACTGGACAAGCAGGATCAACCGCACGCGGTCAGCTTCGAACACGCAGGACAAAAGCAGACGCTGACCGCCTCATGGGTGGTGGACGCAGCCGGGCGCGCCGGACTGATCAAGCGCAAACTCGACCTGGCCCAGAGCAACGACCACGACGCCAATGCGGTGTGGTGGCGCGTGGATGGCCACGTCGATCCCAACCAGTGGTCCGACGATCCCGCATGGCTGGCGCGCTGCACGCCGCCGGACCGTTGGCGTTCGACCAACCACATGTGCGGGCCGGGTTACTGGTTCTGGCTGATCCCGCTGTCTTCGGGTGCACATTCTCTTGGCATTGTGTGCGATGCGAAGCTGCATCCGCTGGACACCATGAACACCTTCGAGAAGGCGATGGCCTGGCTGCACGAACACCAGCCGCAGGTCGCGCGTTCGCTGGAAAAGCCCGAGCACGGGCTGCAGGATTTCCTGTTCCTGCGCCACTTCTCCTATGGCTGCAAGCAGGTATTCAGCGGCGACCGTTGGGCGCTGACCGGCGAGGCCGGACTGTTCCTGGACCCGTTCTATTCGCCGGGCAGCGATTTCATCGCCATGTCCAACACCTTCATCTGTGACTTGATAGAAAAAGATCGCGCGGGCGAATCGTTCGCGCCGTATGCAGACGTCTACCAGCAGATGTACTTCTCGTTCTACGAAAACACGCTGACGCTTTACCAGGATCAATATCCGCTGTTCGGCGACGCGCAGGTGATGCCGGTCAAGGTGATATGGGACTACACCTATTACTGGGCGCTGCTGGCGCCGCTGTTCTTCGGCCAGCGGCTGACCGATGTGCGTCTGGTCGGCGGTTTGCGCCCCCAGTTCATGCGCGGCAGGCAACTCAATCTCGCCGTGCAGGCGCTGCTTCGCGAATGGGGCCAGCGCAACACCGCGCCGCTCACCCCGGATGGCCGTTTCCTCAACCAGCACGACGTCGACTGGTTCCATGAAATGAATCGCGCGCTGCTGGACGAACTGGACGACGCCGGTTTCATCCAACGAATTGGCGACAACGTGGCGCGAATGGAATGGCTGGCCCGCGAAATCCTGTCGCGCGCGCGCAGCGAGCACCCGGACATCGACGGACACGGGCTGGATGCGCTGCTGGCCGAGGCGGGCGAGGAGCACAACTCGCTGGCGCCGTTCTGGTATGCGGATGCGGCGTAGCGCGAAGGCGGAGACGTCAGGTCGTCCCACCCCACCTAAACAGCCATAATAATAAAAGTCGTCATCCCGGCGAAAGCCGGGACCCAACTACAAGAGACCGGGATAAAGATCCAGCCAGTACGGATTACGGGCCTCGATAAGCTCAATCTTCCATGCTCGCCGCCACCCCTTGATGGCTTTCTCTCGGGAAATAGCCTGTGCGATGGTTTCGTGCAACTCGAACCACACCAGTCGAGTTACAGCATGCTGCTTGGTGAATCCATCGGCAGTTCCGGCACGATGCTGCAAAACACGAGCGATCACATCTGCAGTAACACCGACGTAAATAGTTCCGTTACGTCTGCTAGCCAACATATATGCACAGGGTTGCTTCATAGACATCCTTGTCTGAAAGTTGGGTCCCGGCTTGACCAGCTTCGCTGTTGAAAGCCGCCGGGATGACGACCTTATTTACTTTGTTGATGACGGCTCAAACTCAACCTATGAGTCACTATGCCCGCCGGACAGTGAACCAATTCCCCAGGTTAGTCGCTCCAGCTCACTCATGGGGCCGACTCACCCCATCCCCCCATTGACCCCAATCACCTGCCCGTTGATATAACCGGCATCGGCACTGCACAGGAATGCGACCAGGGCGGCGACTTCATCCGGAGTGCCAGCGCGGCCGGCGGGAACGATCTGCTTGATCATCTCGGGCGGGAATGCGTCGTTGGCCATGCTGCCTTCGATCACGCCGGGCGCGACCACATTCACGGTGATATTGCGCGTGGCCATTTCGCGGGCCAGCGATTTCGAGGCGCCATGCAGGGCGGCCTTGGCGGCGGCGTAGTTGGTCTGGCCGCGATTGCCCAGTACGCCGGCCACCGAGGAAATGCTGACGATACGGCCCCAGCGCGTGCGCGCCATCGGCATCAGCAGCGGCTGGGTGACGTGGAAGAAACCATGCAGGGATACGTCGATCACGCGCTTCCATTGCGCGGAGGACATGCCGGCCATTGGCGCGTCGTCGTGAATGCCGGCGTTGTTGACGATGACCTGGATGGGGCCGCCCCCGAGCAATGTCTCGATTCCCTTGGCGGTCGAATCGCCATCGGCGACATCGAACGCGATCGCTTCCGCGCTGCCGCCAGCCGATATGATTTCCGCCGCCAGCGCCTCCGCGCGGGCCAGGTTGCCGTTGGCGTGGACGATGACGTGCAGGCCGGTGGCGGCAAGACGCCGACTGATGGCACTGCCCAGGTCGCCGCTACCGCCGGTGACGAGTGCGCGTTTGTTGGACTGGTTCATCGCTTGTTCCCCGCAAGTTCGATCTGGTGATTCTGCATGACGTCGATGCTTTCTGTAGGAGCTGCGTAAGCTGCGACGATGATCCCATCGAGATCGGGACATATCAGCAACACCAGCGATACGGTCGCAGCTTACGCAGCTCCTACAACTTACAAATTGGCCTGCAGGACTACTGCGGCTCGACCTTCGGCCAGCAGCGTGCCGGCGTGGTGGATGCGGAACGCATATTGCTGGCTGCCCTCGCCTTCGACCAGCACCTCGGCCTCGCATTCCAACGCATCGGGCAATTGGTCGATTCGGGCCACATGCAGCTGCACGCCGCGCAACGCGACCAGCAATCCTGGCCGCGCTTCGCCCCCTTCGTGCTGGGCGCGCAATCCACCGTGCACCGCCATCGCCTGGGCGCCGTATTCGCACAGATGCACCGCGCGCAGTTGGCCATGCGAACGCAACGGGTGACCAGCATCGACATGATTGCGCGCGCGCAGGCGGATGCTGCTCGCGTCCCATGCGACCACTTCGTCCCACAGGCACATGCCGCCCTTATGCGGGATCAGCGCTTCGATCTGTTCACGCGACTGCATCGGCCGTCTCCGTCACCGGTTGTCGAGAAACCAGCAGCGCCAGCACGAAGTTCGCGAACACCCCCAGCGCCACCGTGGTGCCGATGGCGCGCAGCACGGGAATGGAAGAGAACGCCAGCAGGCTGAAGACCAGCAGGGTCATCAGGCTGCACACGATGAGCGCGTGCAGGGTACGCAGCTGGTCGGCGCGATCTTCGCCGGCGTGGTCGAAGAACAAGGCGTAGTCCAGGCCCAGGCCTGCGGCCAGAATCAGCGCGACCAAGTGGAACAGGTTGAGTTCGACGCCCGTGCCGCGCAGCACGGCCAGGATCAGCAACGTGGTCAGCGCCATCGGCAGCAACACTCGCACGACACGGCGCGGCTGGCGCAACGCGACCCAGACGGTCAACGTCAGCAGCACTGCCGCCACGCTCAGCGCTGCCAGCACACGACCGCGATAGGCGGCGACCAGCGATTCGGAAGCCTGCTTCATATCCAGCAACTGCGCGCCGTGCGCGGCAGCGACCCTCGCGACCGCGGCAGGATCCTGCAACCCGCTCAAAGACACCAAGGCGGTCACGTGCCCGCTTCCCTTCAACATCAGTCCCTGCACGCTCGTGGCCAGCGGCGTGCCCTGCAGGTCGGCGCTGGTGAGTGCAGGCGCCTGTCGCGCCGCGTCCATGTCTTCCAGGAAGGGCGCAAACGCATCGGCATTGAACGGCGAGCGTGCCACTACCTCGGCCAGCATGGGCTCAAGTGCATCCGCAGCAGGCAACCGCGACTGACGCGCACGCTGCAACGATGCACTGGGCAGATAGCGCGACGCCATGTCGTAACCGTCGAGCGCGCCCTGGGCCACCAGTTGATCAAGCGCCGGGCGTAGGCCTTCGGACGCCTTCAGCACTTCTTCCTCGGACTCGCCAGCAAGCGTGAGCACATAGCGCACATCGGGCGCGCCTAGTTCGTCGCGCAACACCGCATCCTGGGCCAGCGCTGCGGGCGGCACGGGCGTCAGTTTCGACAAATCGTTTTGCCACACCTGTCCCGGCGCCCAGACGACGACGCCCAGCGCGATCGCTGCCACCACCAGCAACGACCAGCGTGGCTGCGGCAGGCGTGCGATGCGCTGCCATAGCCGCGCCAATAGCGGCGAATCGGCGAAGTCGCGCGGGGCCGGATCAATCAGCGCGGGCAACAGGAAGCGTGTGCTGATCGCCGCCGCGCCCAGGCCGGCGATCGTGAACGCCGCCAGTTGCTTCAACCCGTCCACACCGGAAAAAATAAAGGTGACGTAGGCGATGCAGGTGGAGACCACACCCGTGGCCAACGTGGGCCATAACGCGCGCGCATTGGCCCAGGGCGAAAGTCCCGGCCGCTGGTGGCTGAAAAGATGGATCGGATAATCCTGGACCACGCCGATCAAGGTGAAACCGAACGCGACAGTGATGCCATGCACGCCATCGGACAACGCCAACACCGCGCCCAGGCCGGCCAGGCCGGCGGTGGCCAACGGCAGCGCGCCCAGGATCGGCATCTTCCAGCTGCGATACGCGATCCACAGCAACAGGATCAATCCGATGGTGTCGATCATGCCGATGGTTTGCGCTTCGGCGGCGGTACGGCCGCCGATTTCCACCGAAAATGCACCGGGTCCGGTCAGCACCAGCGTGCTGCCGCTTCCTTTGGCGACGCGTTGGAAATCGGCATGGATAGCATCGACCGCCGCCTGCTGCCCCGTGGGATCGAAACCGGCCGCGCGCGTCTGCGCCACCAGCAGCGCCTTGCCGCCAGCGCGGTCGAACCACACGTCATGCAAGCGCTGCGGCGCATTGCCGGGCTGCCAGCTCTCGGCCAGCTTCAAGATTTCCAGCGTGGGATCGGCGGGCAGCAAGGGTTCGATCAGCGCAGCGGCCGGGGAGCCCAGATCCTGGACGCGCGCTTCCAGTGCTTCCTGCAATTGCGCTTCGTCCAGAGGGTGCGCATCGAAGCTGTCGGTGAGCAGATAGCGGTACGGACGCAGCCGTGCGGGAATCGCCTCCAGGCTCGCGTCGCTGCCATTGGCCACCAGTGCGAACTCGGACCGCGCCGCCAGCAACGCGCGCAGCTGTTGCGATTGCTGCGCCAGGGTCTGCGGGTCCGCGCCTTCGATGGACATCAGCAACAAGCGCGAGCCCGGGCCTTCGCCCAGTTCGTCGATCAGGAGTTTCTGCGCCGGCGTCTCCGCCGCAGGCATGAACTTGCGCAAGTCCCCACTGAGCTGCAGACGCTGACTGATAGTCCAGCCGGCGAACGCCAACAGGGCCAGCCACAGCAATGCCAGCGCGATGCGGCTGCGCGCCGTGAGCGTCATCAGGACGCGGCGCCCGCGCGGCACAGCGCCGCTAACGCGTCAGCGGTGCCGGTATTGCGGGCGGCGGTAGCCGCGCCGGCCAGCAAGGTGCGTTGCAGTTCGCCTTTCAACGGGCGCGTCTCGATGCAGCGCAGTTCCGCGCCGCGTCCGTACAGGGTGATGTCGCGTACCGCATTGCCGGCTGCGTTGCCAGAGTTGGCCGCCAGCGGCGTCAGCACCATCGTCCACTGTTGCTGCGTGCCCTGTGTCGACAGCCGGTAGTGCTTTTCCAGCGCGGCGCGATCACCAGACAGCAACGCGCCAAAACTCGCCTGCAAACCGGCCAACTCCGGCACGCGCGCCAACGAGAACGTACGCGGCGCCTTGCCGGCGCGCACGATGGTCGCCTCGCCTTTGCGCAAAGTGGTGGTCTCCGCATACGGCGCGCGCACTTCGCGCACCAGGGTGTCGTTGTCGGGGCGGCGGTATTCGCCTTCGATACGCAACGGCGCCTTCAGCATCGCCGAACCGCGCAGCTCGACGAAGCCGGTGCGCATGGGCGCCGGGCGCGCCAGTTTCTGCAGGATCCAGCCCGCGTCCGCGCGCGTGCCCGGGTCAGGCGCCGCGACGCACGGCAGTACGGCGCTGAACAGCAGCATCAGCATCGGCATGGTCAAGCGCCACGATGCGTGGCGCATCCACTGCGGACGGCGTACTGCCTTCATCTTCGTTGCCCCAGAAATCATAGAAATTGAACCAGTTGTAAGGTGCAGAACGGGTGTAATGCTCCAGCCTGCTTGCGTAACGCTGGATAAGCGAGAGCACGGCCTGCGCCCGCTGCTGGCGCGGCACGGCCACGCTGTCGCTGAAACTTTCGAAGGAAAGATCGTAGTGGTGGCCACCGCGATACAGGCCGAAAGCCAGCACCACCGGCACTTTGAGCGCTGAAGCGATCAGCCAGGGCGCGGTCGGGAACGGCGCTTGGCAACCCAGGAAGTCGGCCTTCAGTGCGGGTTCGCCGGGACGGGCGCGATCCACCAGCAGCGCGACCAGGGCGCCTTCATCGGCCGCCTGCTTGATGGCCATGGCGATGGAAGGCCCATCCTGACCGGCATCGATCACGCCTGCGGCGATCTCCGGATTCAGCGCATCCAGCAACTGGGTCATGGCAGGGTTGTGCGCCTTGTCCAGCACCACGCGGATCTTGTAGTCGGGCTTCTGCTGGGCCAGCACGCGCAACACTTCGAAGCTGCCCAGATGCGATCCGAACAGCAGCACGCCCTGCCCACGGTCCAGCACCTCGTGCAGTTCCGGCAGTCCGGTGACGTGCACGTCGAATCCGCCGAAACGCCCGCCCAGCAGGAACACGCGGTCCAGGATGGTCGCGGCGAAGGTGTGGATATGCCGCGCCACCAACCACAGGCCCGCGCGCTTGCCGAAGACGCGGCTGAGGTAGGTGCGGGAGGCGCGGCGTTCAGGGCCGCGCACCAGCAGGAAGTACAGCGTGATCGGATACAGGCAGGCGCGACTGAGGGTACGTCCGCCATGACGGGCGATGGTGCGGATCACCCACAGCGCAAACCGGCCGCCACCTTCGGGACGCTGCTTCCAGCTCGAGCTCATGGTTGGTCCGCTTCGATTCCGTCGGCCACGATCTCGCCACTGGCCAGCACATCGACACCGCGCAACACCTTGAAACGCCAGCGCGGCGCGGCGCCTTGCAGTTCCACTTCGGCCTGCTGATCGGGCAACAAGGGCATGAGGAACTTGACCTGCGGCATCCGCAGCGCCGGAAGCGCGCCATGCCGCGCCTCGACCGCATCGATCACCCGATCCAGCATGACCACACCCGGCACGATGGGACGACCGGGAAAATGCCCCGGCAGGCACGGATGGTCCGCTGAAATGATGAACTGCATTGCTTCCCCTTGCGCTCTACACCTAAGGATACCGGAGTGTCCGTGCGGAAAGGGTTCACTTTCAGCGGGGAAACCATGCTTTTGAGCCCCGTGAGGAGCGGCAAGCAGCCTGGGCAAACCCCGCAGGGGCGGTGCACAGGGATGTGCGCCGTTTCCGTAGACACAGTGTGTCTTACGGTTGTCCGAGGCTGCTTGCGGACCCGGCGGCTTCATCGCCGGGCGCGACGCAGGGTGTGTTTCTTTGGTTACTTGACCAGCCATTCGGCTGTTGAAAAGCGCTTCTTTGCACAAGCAAAGAAAGTAACTCGCGCAAAGCGCGAAATGCTGCGGTCTGACTCAACGCAGCAATTCATTCCAGAACCGCGGCCCCAACCGCCCCATCTGCGTCATGAACTGCCATGCATTGCGATACGGCCGATGCGGAAAACGACGGATGCGCAGCTGGTATTCAATGAAGAAGAACACGCCGACGATGCCGTAGTTGAGGACATTGGCGAACAACGACCACTGCTCATCGGTCACCGACAGCGCCGGGACATGACCCAACTGCGCCAAGACCCCGCTCGGCACCGCGCACAACGCCAGCGCCAGATTGGCCAGCGCCAGCAGCGACAGCATCCACGCCCAGGCCACCGTCAGCTGCCGGGTATAGCGATGCAGCGCGGGGGTCATGGGCATCTGCGCCTGCGCATACAGGCCTTCGACGATGCGAGTGATCAGCGGCACGCGGCCGCCCACCAGAGTCCTGCCGAACAACCACGCCGCCAGCGCGATGAACACCACCGGCGGGGCCAGCAACGGCATCAGCGCATAGCGCGAATTGGAAACCCACCACAACCCCAGCAGGCACAGCGCGACCACGCCCAACGCCCACAGGCGGCGCTTGAGCAGCGGCTCCAGCAGGAACAACAGGACGATATCGGCCATCGCGATCGCGGCCCAGCCGCCATCGGCACGGGCGCTGGCCAGATAGGCGAAGACCGGATAGGCGACGGCCAGCAACAGCCGCAGTGCCATCAACAGCCCTCCGGACACCACTGGGCCGGACGTTGCCGGATTTACGGCCGGGTCGATGGCCGGTTCAGACGGCCTTGTTGGCTTCGACATGCGCCGACAGTGCGCGCAACGACGCGAAGATGCGACGGTTCTCGTCGTTGTCCGAACGCAGCTGGAAGCCGTATTGCTTGCTGATGGCCAACGCCAGTTCCAGCGCGTCGATCGAATCCAGGCCCAGCCCGGTGTTGAACAGCGGCGCTTCGGGGTCGATCGCGGCGGCTTCCACGTCTTCCAGATTCAGGCTTTCGACCAGCAGTTGCGCCAGTTCGAGTTCCGCAGCGGTTTGCGTGGACATCCAGGGGTTTCCATGAGTGGCAGGGGCGACACCATCCTGCATCCCGGTCCGCTTGGCAACCGTGACGTGCATCCGGCGTCGACAACGGTGGCGTTATCATGCGCCACCGTTGTCCACCAAAGCCGAAATGGTTCAGCCAGACCCAGCAAGCGCAACCCGCATGGATGTCCCCCTAGTGGAACCGGCCGCCGCTGCGGCCAACGACCCGGGTCCGGCCCGCGTAGACGTGCTGATCATCGGTGGTGGGCCCGCCGGCACCACGGCGGCCACGCTGCTGGCCCGTCAGGGCTGGCAGGTGGTCCTGCTGGAAAAAGGCGTGCACCCGCGCTTCCACATCGGCGAATCGCTGCTACCGATGAACCTGCCCATCCTGCAGCGCCTGGGCGTGCTGGACCGGGTCAGGGACATCGGCGTGTTCAAGCCCGGCGCCGATTTTCCGCTGCAGGACAATGGCAACAGCGTCAACGTGTTCAGATTCGATCGTGCGCTCAATCCGGTGTTCGGCCATGCCTATCAGGTCAAGCGCGAGGAATTCGATCACCTGCTGTTCGAGAACGCGCGCGACAGCGGAGTCGATGCGCGCATGCGGGTGACGGTGGAGAAAGTCGAGTTCGGCGCCGATGGCCGGCCGGCCACGGTGCATGCCCGTAATGCGGAAGGAGAAGCGCTGGCCTTTGCGCCGCGGTATCTGATCGATGCCAGCGGCCGCGACACTTTCATGGGCGGCAAGCTCAAGCTGAAGAAGAAGAACACCCTGCACCAGTCGGCGGCAATTTTCAGCCACTTCCGTGGCGTCAACCGTCGCGAAGGCGCCGATGCGGGCAACATCACCGTCGAGCGCTTTGCGCACGGCTGGATGTGGCTGATCCCGCTGCGCGACGACGTGATGAGCGTGGGCGCGGTGTGTTTTCCCGAATACCTCAAGCAACGCGGCGGCGACGGCGCGGCGCGCTCCAACGAAGCATTCCTGATGCGGACACTCCAGGACACGCCGTCGGTGTGGTCACGCATGCAGCAGGCCGAACGCATCGCACCGGTGCATGTCACCGGCAACTATTCCTACACCTGCAAGCAGATGACGGGCCCGGGCTGGGTCATGGTCGGCGACGCTTACGCCTTCATCGATCCGGTGTTCTCCTCGGGCGTGTATCTGGGCATGAACAGCGGCGAACACGCGGCGGCCGTGGTCGATGGCGCATTGCGCGATCCAACCAGCGAAACGCGGCTGCAGCGCGCCATGGAGAAAAGATTGAAACGCGGACTCAAACATTTCTCGTGGTTCATCTACCGCTTCACCACGCCGGTGATGCAGCGCCTGTTCGCGCAACCGCGCAACCATTTCCAGGTGGAGCAGGCGGTGATTTCGATGCTGGCCGGCGACGTGTTCGACAACCGCGCCGTCCTGCACCGGCTGCGCCTGTTCCGGCTGATCTATGCGGTCAATGCGTTGCAGCTGGCGCCACAGGCCTTGCGCGGCTGGCTGCGCCGGCGCCGGCAGGTAACCGAGAAATTCGATGGCGACACCTTGCAGGCGGGCAATCCATGAGCCGCCCACTGGGATCGATCGAGCACCTGCAACCACGGCCGCGACTGGAAGTGGAATACGTACTGGGCGCTGGCCCGCAGGAATTGCTGTCCGACAACGAGGTGCTGGCGGTGCTCGGATTCGGCAACGCGGCCCCGCATTTGCACGACGCCCGCTATCTTCGGGTGCCGCTGGAACCGTATGGCGCCGCCCCACTGGAAGTGTGGCGCACCAGCTTGCCGGTCTCGCACGGCCGCACAGGTGACATCGCCTGGTCCACGGACGGGCAGTTGTCGTTCGGTGCGATAGAGATCAACGAACGCGACATCGGCATCGAAGCTGCCGCTGCGCTGGCCTATTCGCAGTTGATCGCCTTTGTGCAATCCAGCGACACGCCCAAGCTGCTGCGTATCTGGAACTACCTCGACGCCATCACCCTGGGCGATGGCGATGCCGAACGCTACCGGCAATTCTGCGTGGGCCGCGCGCGCGGCATGGGCGATTTCGACGCCTCCACCCTACCGGCGGCTACGGCCATCGGCCGCTGCGACGACGAGCGCGTGGTGCAGATCTATTGGCTGTCGGCGCGCGAATCGGGTACGCCGGTGGAGAATCCGCGCCAGGTCAGCGCCTACCATTACCCGCGCCAGTACGGCCGCCAGGCGCCCAGCTTCGCCCGCGCCATGCTGCCGCCACCGGGCAGCGACATGCCGTTGCTGTTGTCGGGCACGGCCAGCGTGGTCGGCCACGCTTCGCAGCACGAAGGCGAACTAGCCGCGCAGATCGAAGAAACCTTCCTCAACTTCGATGCGCTGCTCAATGCCGCACGTCTGCGCGCGCCAGCGCTGCCTGCGCAGTTCGGTCCCGGTACACGGTTGAAGGTCTACGTGCGTGACCGCGATGATCTGCCACTGGTGGCACAAGCCCTGGACCAGCGCTTCGGCGACCGCGTCCCGCGCGTCCTGTTGCACGCCGCCATCTGCCGCCGCGAACTGAGCATGGAAATCGACGGCGTACATGGCTGACGCCAGCCGCACGTTGAAGATAAATGTCGAAACGTAGGAGCGACGCAAGTCGCGATGAAGCTTACCCGTGAAAACTTCATCGCGACTTGCGTCGCTCCTACGGTTTCGCTTGCTCAGCCGCGGAAATAGCCGTCCGCCAGCGCCGCATGGAAGGTACCCAGGTGCACCTGGATCTCATCCATGAATCCGGCCGGATTCTTGGCCGCCAGCGACGCCGGGTCGGCGTTGCGTATCAACCCCACCACGCGATTCAAACCCCGGTCCACACCCGGGCGCGCCGGCATGGTCGGCAATACCTGCTGCGCGCGTGCCAGGCAGAACTGCACGCTACGCGGGAATTCGCTGTTCTGCAGCAGAAAGCGCAGGGCGTGTTCGGCGGTGACGCGCTGGCGGACATGGCGGCGGTACATCTGGTAGGCGGCGAGCGAACGCAGCACCGCCATCCACTGCATGTTCTGGAAAGCCTCGCGGTCGTCCTCGTTGCGCGGTGTGACCAGACCGGAGGCGCCCGCGTCGATGATGCGCGTGGTCATGTCGGCCTGTTCGATCGCCGTGCCCAGGCGCAGGAACTGGAAGCCGATATCGCGACTGACGTTGGCGGTCAGCAGCCCGGAGACCTTGAGGCAGCCATCGGCGATGCGGGTGATGAATTCGATGCGGAAACGCCGGCTGACGCCGCGCTCGCCGTTGGCTTCGATATAGAGATAGAGGTCATTGATCGCTTCCCAGACTTCGCCCGGCAGCGTGTCGCGAATGCCACGCAGGAGTTCGCGCGCGCCATCGACCGTACTGCGCAGCGAAGAGGGATTGCGCTCGTCCAATAGCAGGAAACGCACCACGTCGGCATCGGTGGCGTCATCGCCGGTGTTGGGAAACAGTTCGGTGAAGGTATCGCCCGCGCCGACGGTATCGACCATCGGCCGCCACGCGAAACGCACCGAACGCGGCAGATCCAGTTGCAACTGGCTGCCCACGCCGACCAGGCGCGCGGTGTTTTCCGCGCGGCGTACGTAGCGGCTGAACCAGTAGAGGTTGTCGGCGACGCGGGAAAGCATCAGTCCGCCTCCTCATCCAGATCCACCACCCACGTGTCCTTGGCGCCACCACCCTGCGAAGAATTCACCACCAGCGAACCGGCCTCCATCGCCACGCGGGTCAAGCCGCCGGTGGTGACGTAAACATCCTCGCGCGACAGCACAAACGGACGCAGATCCAGGTGGCGCGGCGAGGGACCGTCATCGGTGACGATGGGCGCGGTGGACAGCGCCAACGTAGGCTGGGCCATGTAATTGCGCGGGTCGGCCTCGATCAGTTTCTTGAACTTGTCGCGCTGGCGCTTGGTGGAGCGCGGACCGATCAGCATGCCGTAGCCGCCCGATTCGTTGGCCGGTTTCACCACCAGTTTTTCGATGTTCTCCAGCACGTACTTGCGCTCTTTTGCGTTGTGGCAGAGATAGCTGGGTACGTTGGGAAGAATGGGATCTTCGTCCAGGTAGTACTTGATCATCTTCGGCACATAGGCGAACACGACCTTGTCATCGGCCACGCCCGCACCCGGCGCGTTGGCCAGCGCCACCTTGCCCGCACGCCAGCTGCGCATCAGGCCCGGCGCGCCGAGCACCGAATCGGGATTGAACACTTCCGGGTCGATGAACATGTCGTCCACGCGTCGGTAGATCACGTCCACACGCTGCGCGCCATACACGGTACGCATATAGGTGCAGTCGTCGTCGGCGACGAACAGGTCGTTGCCTTCCACCAGCTCGATGCCCATCGCCTGGGCCAGGTAGGCGTGTTCGAAATAGGCGCTGTTGAATACGCCGGGCGTCAGCAGGGCGATGGTCGGCGTGTCGCCCGGTCGCGGGGACAGCGCGGCCAGGGTGTCGTAGAGCTGCGAGGGATAGTCGTCCACCGGCAGGATCGAGCTGGTCTCGAATAATTCGGGAAACACGCGCTTGGCGACCATGCGGTTTTCCAGCATGTAGGACACGCCGCTGGGAATGCGCAGATTGTCTTCCAGCGCGTACAGGGTGCCGTCGCCGTCGCGCACCAGGTCCGAGCCGCAGATATGCGCCCACACGCCCAGTGGCGGTTCGACGCCGACGCATTGCGGCCGGAAGTTGACCGAATCCTTCAACAGCATCGCCGGAAACACCTTGTCCTTGACGATCTGCTGCCTGCCGTAGATATCGCCGATGAACAGGTTCAGCGCGCGCATGCGCTGCTTCAGGCCGGCTTCGGTGCGCTGCCATTCAGTACGCGGGATGACGCGGGGAATCAGATCGAAAGGCAGCGTACGGTCGACGTTGCGGCCGTCGGAATAGACGGTGAAGGTGATGCCCATGACCCGGGCGGTGACATCGGCGGCGACCTGGCGTTCGGCGATCTCGCGACCGGACAGGCCACCCAGGTATTCAACCAGCCGGCGTGCCGCAGGGCGCGGCTGTCCGTCGGCCTGGATCAGCTCGTCGAAAGTGGTGGTTCGGTACTTCGCCCAGTCCATCCGCTCCGTTTCCGTGGCCCTGCGGCGGAGCATGCTTCTTGGGGAGCACGCATCCTTGCAGGTGTGCATTGCAACATGCCCGGAACCGCGATGGGCGTCAAGCATTCGCGCTTGGCTGCCGGATCGGGACACAATGGCGGCGCACCCGTGCATCGTGGATTCAATGACCACCCAACCCCCCGTCGCCCTCGTCACCGGCAGCGCCCGTCGCATCGGCGCCTCGATCGCACGCGGCCTGCATGCCGCTGGTTACGACTTGGCGCTGCACTACCGCGATAGTGCTTCGGAAATGCACGTCCTTGCCGCCGAACTCGATGCGGTTCGTCCCGGCAGCGTGTTGACCTTGCAGGCCGATCTCTCCGAATTCGACCGCCTGCCCGAACTGGTTGCCAAGACAGTCGGACGCTACGGCCGCCTGGATGCGCTGGTCAACAACGCCTCGGCGTTCCAGCCGACCCCCATCGGCACGACCACACCGCAGCAATGGGACGAGTTGTTCGCTTCCAATGCGCGTGCGCCTTTTTTCCTGGCACAGGCGGCGGCGCCACATCTGAAAGCCGCGCGCGGCGCCATCGTCAACCTGGTCGATATCTATGCCGAGCGGCCCTTGCCCGGGCATACCGTGTACTGCATGGCCAAGGCCGCGTTGCTGATGGCGACCCAATCGCTGGCACTGGAACTGGCCCCCGACGTACGCGTCAATGCCGTCGCCCCCGGCGCAATCCTGTGGCCGGAGCAGGATCATAGCGATGGCGCGAAGCAAACCATGCTGGGACGCACCCCGCTGGCACGCACCGGCACGCCGGAGGAAATCGCCGGCACCGTGCGCTGGCTGCTGCGCGACGCGACCTATACCACCGGCCAGGTTATCCGCGTGGATGGCGGGCGCATGCTGGCTGGCTGAAGTGGCACGGGCTACTCGATCCGCACCCGAAATTCCGTTCGTGGTGAGCCTGTCGAACCACGCCGTTGGCGTAATTCTTCAGATCGCGACAAGCCGCATTGCAATGCGAAGAGCGTGGTTCGACAGGCTCACCACGAACGGGTTAATCGCAGCCGCAGACGCAATACAACCCGCATGCTTACTTCTTCGTGCTGAATGCGTTCTCCAGCATCACACCCTGAAACGCGGCCGGCGCTTCATGCGACACCGCATAGCGGTACAGCGCAGCCGAGTAGATGCCGCTCAAAGCCGCCTGGTACACGCCCAGCAGCAGGACGCCGACCACGAAGATCGCCGCCACTACGATCGCCAGCATGGGTGATGCCCGGAACGCCAGGAAGGCCAGACCCGCGCCAATCAGCACGACTGCGAAGGTGATCAACCCGAACGCCGCGCCGATACCCACGTTGCCGATGGCGTTCTCGCCCCAGGTACGCTTGAGCAAAGCCACACTCTCCTTCAGCGCATCGATCGGACCGATGTTGCGGCTGACCAAGAGGGGCACGACCATGAAAGTCGCCAGCGTCCACGCGGCGCCCAGGCCGCTGCCGATCAGACGCACCAGGAAATTGTTGTCGCGGCTCTTCAACGCCTGCAGCAGCACGCCGACCGTCGCGGCGATCGCCGCATAACCGAGTATGGAAGGCAATTTCGATTTGGCCGCATCGAAGCCGTCGCGCAGCGTGGGGTCTCCGCCTTCCAGCCGGATCATCGCTGCGCCCACCAGCGCGCAGTTGAAGAAGATGATCACGCTGTACTGGCAGAAGTAGAACAGGAAGCCCACCACCGCGCCACCCACGCCGATGCCGTTCTCGAAGATGCGCAGGGCGAACACGGGAATCAGGAACGTCGCCATCACCACCAGCGTGGCAATGCCCGAGATCAACGGGAACAGCATCAGCTCCTTGTCCGAACGCAGGACGCCCGCGCTGGCCTTGACCAGTTCCCAGCTACGCGAAAATTTATCGAACATGATCATTCCCCAATTAGTTCGTGGATAGCGTGCCGCCTGTGGCCGCTTGCTGCAAGCTGCCGGAAGTCACCTGTTCCAGACGTCCCGGCGGACCGTTTGTGACGGTCACCTGGGCAGGTCGACCACGGTCAATGGCAGTCCCCGCTCTGGCGAGCTGGCCCACAAGTCGGCCAGGCTGATTCCGGAACCCGGATCGATGAAGCTTGGCGCGATGTCGGCCAAGGGTTTCAACACGAAGGCGTGCCTCAGTTCGGGGCGCGGCAGGCGCAGCGCCCGCTCCGGACCGGATTCGTCGCCCGCAACGTCGATGACCAGGTCGTCGTAGAACACGATGTCGATATCCAGCGGCCGGTCACCGAAGCGTGGTCCGCTGCGGTCGCGGCCATGCTTCTCTTCGAGTGCATGCAGCCAGTCGTTGAGCGCATGCGCGTCCAGATCGGAATCGATGATCGCTGCTGAATTGAGGAAATCTGGACCCTCGAAGCCGATAGCCGCGGTGCGATACATGGGCGACAACACCAGTTCACCGAAGCGCGTGCGCAGTGCGTCCAGCGCCGACGCCAGATTGCGTTCGGCATCCATGTTGCTGCCCAGACTCAGGTAAGCCTTGCCCATATGCGGTGCAATCCAAGGGAATGGTTCCGTACACCCAGACAATTCTCCATTGTCATCCCGAGCGCAGCGAGGGATCTGCTTCATCCCTTGATCTCGGCCAGCCCGCAAAGCAGATCCCTCGCTGCGCTCGGGATGACAAGGGGAGAGTTTATTCGCGCGAACGCTCGATGATTACGCCCACCGCCACTGCACCACGGACCGCACCCGGTTTGCTCAGCTTCAATCGCAGCCAGCGCACACCGAATTCATCCAGCACGATCTCCGCGCAGCGCTCGGCCAACGTCTCCACCAGGCCGTAGTCGGACTGCGAAACGAATTCGATCAGACGCCGGCTGACCGCCTTGTAGTTGAGTGTGTCTTCGATGTTGTCGGTAGCGGCCGGCTTGTGGTTGTCGAAGCCCATTTCAAGATCGAAACGCAGAGTCTGGCGAATGCGCCGCTCCCAATCGTAGATGCCGATCAGGGCGTCGATTTCGAGACCTTCGATGAAGACTTTGTCCATGGGTACGAATGGGGAATGGGGAATGGGGAATGGGGAATGGGGAATGGGGAATGGCAGAAGCGTAACTGCTTTTGTTCGTCATCCCAGCGAAAGCTGGGATCCATTTTGATCTTCGCGTCGATCAGACTGGTTCTTTACAAGCAACAGCAAGATGGATCCCAGCTTTCGATGGGATGACGACAATTATTTTCTGGTTGCTATTGCCTGTGTTCCGGCGTCGTCCTGTGTTCCAGCATCACCCCACCCACCACCGGCAACGTCGCCATATCCCAGCGCGGCGTCACCTTCACCGCCGCCGACTCAAATTGCCCCGCCTCCAGCCGCAGCGCGCCAGCGAAAGCGATCATCGCGCCGTTGTCGGTGCACAGCGCGGGGCGCGGGAAACATGCGCGGCCACCGCGCTTGCCGGCGATATCGTGCAGCTTCGCGCGCAGGCGCTTGTTCGCGCCCACGCCGCCGGCGATCACCAGCGTGTCGCTGCCCGCCGCATCCAGCGCGCGCTGACATTTGATCGCCAGGGTATCGACCACCGCATCTTCAAAACCCCGCGCGATATCGGCCCGGGTGGCGTCGCTCTGGTCGCTGTCGCGCCAGGCCAGCATCACCTGGGTCTTCAGCCCGCTGAAGCTGAAATCCAGGCCGGGCCGGTCAGTCATTGGTCGTGAGAACTTGTAGCGACCGGGACTTCCCGCTTCCGCCAGGGCCGCCAACTGCGGGCCGCCCGGATACGGCAGGCCCATGACCTTGGCGGTCTTGTCGAAGGCCTCGCCGGCCGCGTCGTCCAGGGTTTCGCCCAACAGCCGATAGCTGCCGATGGCATCCACGGCCACCAGCTGGGTGTGCCCGCCGGAGACCAGCAGGGCCACAAACGGGGCTTGCGGCGGGTCGTCCTCCATCAGGGGCGCCAGCAGATGGCCTTCCATGTGGTGGACTCCCACGGCGGGTACTTCCAGCGCCCAGGCCACGGAGCGGGCCACCCCGGCGCCCACCAGCAATGCCCCGACCAGCCCGGGGCCGGCGGTATAGGCCACCCCGTCGATGTCTTCCAGCTTGAGGTCGGCTTCGGCCAGGGTCTGCCGGATCAGCGGCAACAGCTTGCGCACGTGGTCGCGGCTGGCCAGTTCGGGCACCACGCCGCCGTATTCGGCATGCAGGGCGATCTGGCTATAGACCGCGTGGGCGCGCAGCCCGGCGCTGCCCGGTAGCGCCGTGTCGTAGACGGCCACACCGGTTTCATCGCAGGAAGTTTCGATGCCTAGGACGCGCATGGGGTCTAAATGGGGTCTCGGGTCAAGAAAACAGCCCCGGGACGGGTTGCAGGCAGCCCCGGCGAGCCGTTATCATACGCGGCTCGCCGGGACTGACCCGGTTGTTTGTGTCCCGGAGATTCCATGCCCAGCGTCAAAGTCCGCGAAAACGAGCCTTTTGAGTTTGCTCTGCGTCGCTTCAAGCGTACCTGCGAAAAAGCCGGTGTTCTGGCCGAAACCCGCAAGCGCGAGTTCTACGAGAAGCCGACCCAGGAGCGCAAGCGCAAGGCCGCCGCTGCGGTGAAGCGTCAGCTGCGTCGCAGCTCGCGCGACGTCACCAAGCGCCAGCGCCTGTACTGAGCCGCGTCGCTTCGCCAGAAGCCGGCACGCGCGAGCGTAGCCGGCTTTTTGTGTTTTTGGGCCGCAGGGCGGGCATTGCCCACCGCGCGGTTCGAGTAACAGCATGGCGGGCAGTGCCCGCCCTACGGAGATTGCCATGAGCCTCAAGCAACAGCTGGTCGAAGATATGAAGGCCGCCATGAAAGGCGGCGACAAGCACACCCTGGGTGTAGTGCGCCTGATCAATGCGGCCATCAAGCAGCGCGAAGTGGACGAGCGCATCGAACTGGACGATGCCGCCGTGCTCGCCGTGATGGAAAAAATGGTCAAGCAGCGCAAGGATTCGGTCAGTCAGTTCGACGCTGCCGGCCGCGACGACCTGGCGGCCATCGAGCGCGCCGAGATCGTGGTGATCGAGAAATACCTGCCGGCCAAGCTGGGCGAAGCGGAGATCCAGGCGGCCATCGATGTCGCCATCGCCGAGACCGGCGCCACCGGCCCGGCCGACATGGGCAAGCTGATGGGTGTGCTGAAACCCAAGCTGGCCGGACAGGCAGATATGGGTCTGGTGTCGGCGCTGGTAAAGAAGAAGTTCAGCAGTTAGTTCCAACCGCCCCAAGGGGTACAACCAGGAGGTGCGTCATGAAACATCGCAATCCGGACCACGGCCACAGCTTTCGAGGTCACAAGTAAGCGCCGCAAGGGCTATCCCTCGGAAACCCGGGTGAGGCGTGGTGATCGTGTCGTCCATGGCGACAAATCGCTGATTGAAAAGCTGGGGCGCAACGATCCATGCCCCTGTGGCTCGACTCGGAGGTTCAAGGAACTGCTGTCTCCGTGGCGGCCACTACGAAGGCTCCGAACGCGATCACTACTTCCGTGATCGTTGAAGCGAAATATCCCGCAGGTCATTCCTGCGGGCTCTCCAAGAGAACCTAGCGCATGATCTCTTCGCCCACGCCTTCCTCTAGCATCTTGCTGCGTCCAGCAACCGAAGACGACACCGCAGCGATCCTCGCTCTCATCCGCGAACTCGCCGAGTATGAAAAACTCGCACACGAAGCGGTGGCCGATGAAGCCACGTTGGCCGCGCAGTTGTTCGGCGACACGCCAGCGGCTGAAGTGGTAATGGCCGAAGTCGATGGACAGCCCGCCGGCTTCGCGTTGTTCTTCCATAATTTCTCCACGTTCCTGGGAAAGCGCGGCCTCTACCTCGAAGATCTTTATGTGAAGCCGGCTTATCGCGGGCTGGGCCTGGGTCGGCGGTTGATGGTGCATCTGGCGGGCGTGGCAATCGCGCGCGACTGCGGGCGTTTCGAGTGGTCGGTGCTGGACTGGAATGCGCCTGCGATCGCGTTCTATCGCGAACTGGGCGCGCTGCCGATGGATGAATGGACCGTGCAACGCGTTGCCGGCGATGCGCTGCACGCGCTCGCCGCACGCGACTCGCGATAACTGCGCGCCTACGCTCCGCTCACAAACCGAAAACCTTGCCGCTGGCATGCTCGGATCGTCGCAACGATCTGCCTGCCATGCACACACCTTCGCCCAAGAAGATCAAGCGTCACCTGCAACGCCTGCAGCAAAGCCTGCCCGCGGCGCTGGTCAACCGCTTCATCGAAATCGACCTGATGACGCAGGCCGCGTCGCTGGCGTTCTATGCGGTGCTTTCGCTGGCGCCACTGTTGGTGTTGCTGCTGTGGCTGACCGCGTCGCTGTATCCGACCGCACAGGACGAGTTGATCCGCCAGGTCGGGCAACTGGCGGGCAGCGGCGCCGAAACCATCGCCAATACCATCATCGACAACGCGCGCGCCCGGCCCAGCGTCGGCTCACTGGCGGGCCTGTGGGGCACGCTGCTGTTGTTCATCGGCGCCACCGCCGTGTTCGCACGCCTGCAGGCCGCTCTGAACCTGATCTTCCGCACCGACGCGCAGCGACTGGACACGCTGGCCGCTTGGCTGCGCAAGCGGATCTTTTCGTTCGGGGTGATCTTCGCCCTGGGCTTCCTGCTGCTGGTGTCCATGACCCTGACCACGGTGTTGCAGGTGATGTTCGCCAACGTGCCTTCGCTGCTGCCCGCACTGGGAACCACGGCCAGCCTTGTGGTCTACGTGGTCGCGTTCGCCTTCCTGTACCACTTCCTGCCCGACCGGCCCGTGCAATGGCGGCAGGCGCTCCTGGGCGGCGTCATCACCGCGCTTCTGTTCACCGGCGGCCGCTACCTGATCGGCCTTTACATCGCCCAGGCCGATCCCGGCAGCGCCTACGGCTCCACCGGCGCCCTGGTGATCCTGCTGGTCTGGATCTATTACGCCACGGTGGTGTTCTTCGTCGGTGCACTGCTGACTGCGGTGATCGACGAGCGCGCCCGCGCCGGGGCGGACGAGTTGCCATTGCCGACAACCTGAGTGCCGGGCACGCGTTTCGCGCCCCATCCGGCAGGCTATAATCGAACCTAATTCGGACCGAATTGGAGCGATGCCATGAGCGATTCTGTGATCAGCCTGAGCGATTTCAAGGCCGGCGCCAGCCAATGGCTGAAGCAACTGCAGGAAGATCAAGGGGCTGTCGTGCTGACCCAGAATGGCAGGGGTAGCGCCGTCGTGCAAAGCTACGAAAGCTATCAACGTCTGCAGCAAAGCCTGGCGATGCTCAAGCTGATGGCCCAGGCCGAAGCAGACATACAGGGGGGTCGCGTGACCCCGCAGGAGGAAGTTTTCGCCGCCTTGCAACGCAAGCTGGATGCCAGCCGTGATTAAACGCGTTGTCGTTTGGACGGATATCGCGCGCAACGATCTCGACAACATCATTGAATACATCCACGCGGAGAATCCGAAAGCCGCACAGGTGACGATGAAGCGGCTACACAAGCACGCAACTACCCTGGAGTCACATGCACAACGTGGCCGCATCGTGCCTGAACTTCGCGAAGTGGGCCTTGTGCATTATCGCGAACTGATTGATCGCCCCTGGCGCATCATCTACAGGCTGGATGGTGATCATGTTTGGGTGACCGCCCTATTCGATGGTCGGCGCGATGTGCAAACCGCGCTCTTTGAACGCCTGATCCGCCCCTAGAACCATGGCCCGAATCCCCGACGCTTTCATCGACGACCTCCTGGCGCGCACCGACATTGTCGAGGTGATCGGCACGCGCGTGCCGTTGAAACGTCAGGGCAAGGAGTATTCGGCGCGATGCCCGTTCCATGACGAGCGCTCGCCCTCGTTCACGGTGTCGCAGACCAAGCAGTTCTACCACTGCTTCGGCTGCGGTGCGCACGGTACGGCGATCTCGTTCCTGATGAATTACGACCGCCTGGAATTCCTGGATGCGGTCGACGAGCTGGCCAAGCGTGTGGGCATGGAAGTGCCCAAGGAAACGCAACGACGCAACGAAACCGACGACGGCCGCGACATGTACGCGGCGCTGGAGGCGGCGGCGAAATTTTTCCAGCACCAGCTGGAAGGCAGCGACAAGGCCAGGGCGTATCTGGACCAGCGTGGCGTGGATGAGAACATCCGCACGCAATTTTCGATCGGCTTCGCGCCGGAGGGATTCTCCGCGCTGAAGGACGCGCTGGGTACCGACGAACGCCGGATCAAGTTGCTGGAAAAAACCGGGATGATGTCCAGGAGCGACAACGGCCGCGTCTACGACAAGTTCCGCGACCGGGTGATGTTTCCCATCCATGATCGGCGCGGGCGCGTGATCGCCTTCGGTGGGCGGGTACTGCAGAAGGATGACGGCCCGAAATATCTGAACTCGCCGGAGACGCCACTGTTCCACAAGGGGCGCGAACTCTACGGTCTGTGGCAGGTGCGCCAGGCCAACCAGAAGATCGAGCGGCTGGTGGTGGTCGAGGGCTATATGGACGTGGTGTCGCTGTTCCAGTACGGCGTCACCCAGGCGGTCGCCACACTGGGCACGGCGACCACGCCGGACCATGCCGAACTGCTGTTCCGAAATTCACCCGACGTGTATTTCTGTTTCGACGGCGACGCGGCCGGACAGCGCGCGGCGTGGAAGGCGCTGGAATCGGTATTGCCGCGGATGAAGGACGGGCGCCAAGCGTTCTTCCTGTTCCTGCCCGATGGCGAGGACCCGGACAGCATCGTGCGCAGCGAAGGCGCGGCCGGCTTCGATGCGAGGCTGCGACAGACGACGCCGTTGTCGCAGTTCTTCTTCGACGAACTGGGCAAGGACGTCAACCTGTCCACGCTGGACGGCAAGGCGCGGTTGGCCGAGCGCGCGAAGCCATTATTGGCGCAGATACCCGACGGCGCCTTCGGCGATCTCATGCGGCAACGGTTGAGCGAGATCACCGGCGTGGGCGTGCCGCAACAGGCCGCGCTACCCGAGAAGCCGAAGCTCGCTTCGCGTCTGCCCGCGCAAGCGCAGAAACGCAGCCTGGTGCGCGGTGCGATTTCGATATTGCTGCAGCAACCTTCGCTGGCGCTGTCGCTGGAGCCGCCTTACGGCTTCAAGGACCTGCAGCAACCCGGCGTAGGATTGCTGGTGGAACTGCTGTTGCTGGTGCATGCGCGGCCCGAGATCACCACCGGCGCGCTGCTGCAGCATTTCGCCGAGCGCGAAGAACTCCACGCGCTGCAGAAACTCGCCTCGCAGGCGATGCCCGGCAGCGAAGCCAACTGGCGCCAGGAACTCATCGACGCGGCCGAACAACTGGAAGACCAGGCCATCCAGCAGCGCCTGACCGAATTACAGACCAAGATGGGCGCCGGTCCGCTGGATGTCGCCGACAAGTACGAACTGATGACCCTGCTGCAGGCGCAACGCCGACGCGGCAAGCAGCCTGCCTGAAGTCGCGGGCTTCAGCCCTCAGCGCGCAATCCATCCAGCGACCCGCGTTGCACGCGTTCGTTCCACGAAGCGATCCAGCCGGGTAGCGCGTCCGCGGGCATGGGGCGGCCGATGAAATAGCCCTGGGCCAGATCGCAACCGGTGAGGCGCAGCAGCTTCCAGTCGTCGCTGTCTTCCACGCCTTCGGCCACCACTTCCATGCCCAGTTGCTTGCCCAGGCCCAGGCTGGCGTCGTACATCGCGCGCGCGGTTTCGTCGCGCAGCGCGCCGTGCACGAAGCTGCGGTCGATCTTGAGTTCGTCGAAGGAGATGTCGCGCAATTGCGCGAGCGAGGAATGTCCGGTGCCGAAATCGTCTATCGACAAGCGGAAGCGTTTCATCCGCAACCGCGTCAGGGTTTCCAGCGGCGCGCGCTGGTCCTGCATCAGGCGGCCTTCGGTCACTTCCAGCATCAGGTCCTGCGGTGCATGTTCGGTCGTGGCCGCCGAGGCGGCGACGAAATCGGCGAATTCCACCGAATACAGATTGTCCATGGAAACGTTGACCGCGATCCGCAGCGGCAATCCCAGGCTGCGCCAGAGACGCGCCTGGGTCAGCGCGTCGCCCAGCACCACGCGGGTGAGGCGGTCGATCAGGCCGTGCTCTTCGGCGATGGCGATGAACCGATCGGGGAACACCAGCCCATCGACCGGGTGCTGCCAGCGCACCAGCGTTTCGACGCCGACGACCGCGCCGCTGTCGACCATGACCTTGGGCTGGTAATGGTTGACCAACTGGCCGTGTTCGATGGCATGGCGTAGTTCGTCGATATCGTAGGACTTTGTCTCGGCCGCCTGCGCTTCGGAATGCGGGCGCCATTTGCGCAGCGCTTTGGCCAGCGCGTTGCGCGATGGCGGTTTATGCAGATGGCCCAGCACGTCGATGTGGTGGGCCTGGACCACTTTCTCGGCCATCTGCATCACCCGCTCGTCCTCGCCGCTGATCAGCAACAGGCTGCCGCGATAGCCGTGTTCGACGAGCTTGCGCACGAATTCGATGCCGTCCATCTGCGGCATGTTCAAGTCCATCAGGATCAGGTCGGGCGGCGACGCGGCATCCACCTGCTCCAGGGCAAGCGATCCGCTTTCGCAGGTAGTCACCGAGGCGTATCCCAGTCCCGCCAGCATCTGCGCCAGCAACCTGAGCATGAACGGCTCGTCGTCGAGCACCAGGATTCTGAGGTCGGCCTTGGACATGGTCAGGAATTCGCGGCACTCGTGTGATCGGTAAGCGGCCCGCCATCGGCCGTGGGTTCGGATGCGAGTCCAGGCGCGCGCCGCAGCGCATCGAGAAATTCGTTCACTGCCTCAAATTCTCGCTCGAACGAAGTCCACAACGGCGCCAGATTGTCGGTGTCGCCGCTCGCGCCGGCAATCTCCAATTCCGCGCAGCAAACACCCAGTTCCAGCGCGCCTACCGCACGCGCCGCGGAACCCAGCTTGTGCGCCTGTTCGCTGACCAGCAGCGGCTGTCGCCGAGTGCAGTGCTGCCCGAGCAGACCGGCTATTTGCCTGGCGCTGGCCTGGAAATGCGCCAGCAATTCGCGGATCACCACCGGATCCGGTCCCACCAGCTCTTCCAGCACGCGCACGTCCACCGGCGCCTCGCCACGCGCGTGCGGCGCATCGATTCCGGCCAGGGGCACGTTGCCGGATGCGGCCGGCAGCCACAGCTGCAACATGGTTTTCAGATCGCCCAATTGCAGCGGTTTGCTCAGATAGCCATCCATGCCCGCTTCGCGGCAGCGCCTGGCTTCTCCCTGCATGGCGTTGGCGGTCAGGGCGAAAATGGGGAGGTGCGACGAGCCGGTCTGTTCGATGATGCGGATGGCTGCGGTCAGCTCGAAACCGTCCATATAAGGCATGTGCAGATCGCTGAGCAGCAGTCCGTAGTGGCCGCGCTGCCAGCGGAACAGCGCTTCGCGTCCGTCGCCGGCCATGTCGGCTTCGAAACCGAGCAGCATCAGCTGGCGCAGGATCACCTTCTGGTTCATCGCATTGTCTTCGGCCACCAGTATCCGGCGCGAGCGGTCCGGTGCCGCCGTGGATGCGATGCGGTCGTTGCTCATGAAGGCTCGCTTCCCAGCAGACGGTCGATGGCCGCATAAAGTTCCTGGTAGCGCAGGGGTTTGGCGATATAGCCCTCGCAACCCGCCATCTGGCTTCTCTCCTGGTCGGCCTTCATCGCCATCGCGGTCAGGGCGATGACCGGAATGGCGGCGGTGGAAGGATGCTGCTTGAGCAGCGCGGTCGCCGCCAGGCCGTCCATGCCCGGCAGCTGGATGTCCATCAGGATCAGGTCCGGCTGCTCGTTCCGCGCCAGGGTCAGGCCGCTCTCGGCGTCCGGGGCGCTCAACACCGAATGGCCGGCGTTACGCAGCAACAACAGCGCCAGTTTCATGTTCGCCTGATTGTCTTCGATGACGAGAATCTTGCTCATGCCTGCCTCCTATGAATTCGGCAGCAGGGCGCGTCTGACTTCGGCGATGAAGGCGGCGCTGTTGAAGTCCGCTTTCTGCACGATGCCCACCGCGCTGTTGCGGTGGGCGTTGAGCGCCGCCCGCTCCAGCGCGGTGACGTCCTTGGCCGTCACCACCAGCATGGGAATGCACGCGGTGTCGTGGTCGCGCTGCAGGGCCTCGGCCACGTCGAACCCGCTGATTTCGCGCATCATCAGATCCAGCAGGATCAGGTCCGGACGCAGCTGGCGGGCCAGGACGATCGCCTGTTCGCCGCTCTCGGCGCGCACGACCGCATACGCGGGTGCAGGCAATAGCGCGGCGATCATATCGATCGCATTCGGATCGTCGTCCACCACCAGCACGGTGCGGGTGCGCTCGGCCAGCGGCTGCAATCCCAGGCCGGCCAGCGATACCTTCAACTGCAGTCGGCTGACCGGCTTCTGCAGCACCGCTGCGGCGCCGCGGGTCAGTGCGATGCTGGTGTCGGCCATGCCGGAAATGATCACCAGCGGCACATGGGCCAGGGTTTCGTCCTGGCGTATCCGGCTCAGCAATTCCCAGCCGTCGATGCCGGGCAACTGCAGGTCCAGCGTGATCAGGCTCAGGGCCTGTTGCGGCGCCAGCAACAGAGCGCTTTCGGCGCTGGTCGCGCGCAGTACCTTGAAGCCTTCGTTTTCCAGCAACAACCGCACCAGGTCGGCGGCCAGGTCGTCGTCCTCGACCACCATCGCGATGCGTTCGCTGCCGGCAAGTCTGGCCAGCGGTGCGACGATCTCGCTGCGGGCCGGCGCGGGTTCTTCCTCTTCCAGTGCCACGCGCACCGGCAGCCACGCCGCGAAGCGCGCGCCCTGTCCTTCCGCGCTGGCCACCGCCACCGTGCCGCCGTGAAGCTCGGCCAGTTGTTTGACCATCGCCAGGCCCAGGCCGGTGCCTTCGAACTTGCGCGCCAAGCCGCTGTCGATCTGGCGAAACGCCTGGAACAGCTTGGTCATGTCCTCGCGGGAAATGCCGATGCCATTGTCGCTGACGCAGATTTCGAGGAATTCCGTATACGCGTTGTCCGGAAGCGCGAACCCGTGCGTCGGCCAGTCGCTCGACGACAGACCCACCGCGTCGCGCGCCACACGCCGCGCGCTGAGGGTCACGGTGCCGCCGTTGGCGCTGAACTTCACCGCGTTGGACAACAGGTTGTAGACGATCTGCTTGGTCTTGCGCTTGTCCAGCGGCACCACGCCGAGCCCATCGGCCTCCTGCAGCTCCAGCTTCACGTGCTGCAGGGCCGCTTTCTCGCGAACGATGGCCAGGCTTTTGTAAAGCAGGTCGTTCAGATCGACCGTTTCCAGTTCCAGCGCCATCATCCCGGCCTCGACCTTGGACAGGTCCAGGATGTCGTTGATCAGCGCGAGCAGGTGCTGGCCGCTGGTGAAGATGTCGCCGATGTATTCCTGCTGGGTGTCGCTCATCCGCCCGATCAATCCGTCCTTCAGGACTTCGGAGAATCCGATGATGGCGTTGAGCGGCGTGCGCAGCTCGTGCGACATGGTCGCCAGGAACTCCGATTTCATGCGGCTGGCGCGCTCCAGCTCGATGTTCTTTTCCTGCAGCGCAAGTTCGAAGCGCTTGCGCTCGGTCACGTCGCGAGCGGCCGCGAACACACCCTGCAGCTTGCGGTCGCGGTCGTGGAAGGTGGCGGCGTTGTAGGACACCACCGTTTCCTCGCCGTTGTGCGCGCGCACGGTGAGTTCGTAATTGCTGACCTTGTTTTCGGTCAGCACGCGGGAAATCGCAGCGTCGGCGCGCACCGGATCGGTGAAGAAGTTGCGGCAGGGCGCGCCGATCAATTCGTCGCGGGTGCGCCCGGTCAGCGCAATCATCTGCTGGTTCACGTCGGAGATGATGCCCTGCGGGTCGGTGGTCATCAGCGCGTCGATGTTGGATTCGATCAGCGAGCGCGTGTAGAACTGCTGGTCGCGCAACCGCTGGTCCAGCAATGCCTGCGCCGCTTCGACCTGCTTGCGCGCGGTGTTGTCGGTGCCGATCAGCAGATAGCCGATGATCTGGTTGCCGGCATCGCGCAGCGCGGTGACCGACACCATGGCCGGGAACCGGCTGCCGTCCTTGCGGATGTAGGTGAGTTCGTAGATGTCCTCGATCCCGCGCGAGGCCTTGAACACCAAAGCCTCGAACCCGGGCGTGATCGGAGTGTCCAGTTCCAGGCTGAGGGCGGCCGCGCGCGCGATCAGCTCCTGCGGGTCGGAGATGTCGGCCGGGGTGATCTGGTTGACCACATCCGAGGCCGCGTAACCAAGCATGGTTTCCGCGCCGACATTGAAGATCTGGATGACGCCCTTCTCGTCGGTGGCGATGCTGGAAAAGTAGGCGCTGTTGAAGATGGCGTCCTGCAACGCGCCGGTCTTCAGCAGCGCGTTCTGGCGCTGGAATTCCATGCCGCCGTCGGCGATGTCGCGCTTGGCGAGGAGCCCGGTGTCCGGATCGCTCATCTCAGTTCTTCCTTCCACGTGAACGGGCAGATATCCCGGTACGTCGCTGCAATAGGCAGCGACGCGCTTATAGGCTCACGGTCTGCTTCCGCGCACAGGCCTTAAAGGCACTCAGGGCGGAACCCAGCAGAAGATGACTCTTGTGAACGTATACCACGAGGAAGGTGATTTGCGTTGCGCTTCCGTCGCCATTCCATTGCGTATTGCGAGCGGCGGCGGGGCATGCCGCGACCGGTCGAGTGAAACCGGCTAGGCCAGCTGCAGCAACGGCATCAGCCAGTGGTCGGCCAGCAGGAACGCGAACAGCGCCATCAGGTAGACGATGGAATAGTTGAACACGCGCATCGGGAAGTAGTCGTCGGGCGGATCCAACAAACGCCACGCGTACCACAGGAACACTGCGCCGAGCACCAGCGCGCCGCCCAGGTAGAAAAAGCCGCTCATGCCGAAGATCACCGGCAGCACCGTCACTTCGACCAGCAGCACCGTGTAGAAGAGGATCTGCCAGCGCGTGTAGGTGACGCCATGGGTGACCGGCAGCATCGGCACCAGCGCGCGCGCGTAGTCGTCGCGGCGGAAGATCGCCAGCGCCCAGAAATGCGGCGGCGTCCATACGAAGATGATCAGCACCAGCAGCAGCGCGTGCGCCCAGTCCCATTCGCCGGTCATGCCGGTGACTGCGGACCAGCCCAGCAGCGGCGGCGCGGCGCCAGCGATGCCGCCGATGACGATGTTCTGCGGCGTGGCGCGTTTCAGGAACACGGTGTAGATGACCGCGTAACCGATCAACGAGGCGAAGGTGAGGATGGCAGTGATCGTATTGACCCACACCACCAGCACGGTCATCGAAATCGCTGCCAGCACCAGCGCAAAGACCAGCGCCTGCCACGGCTGCAACTGGCCTACCACCAGCGGCCGCCAGGAGGTGCGCGCCATCTTTGCGTCGATGCGCGCGTCCAGGATCTGGTTGATCGCCGCCGCGCTGGACGCCGCCAACCAGATGCCGAGGAAGCCGAGTGCGCCGTGCTTGAACTGCTGCGCATCGGGCATGCCATCGATGGCCAGCAGCATGCCGACCAAGGCGGTGAATACGATCAGCGCGACCACGCGCGGCTTGGTCAGGCTCCAATATTGCCGAACGACGGACATCTTCAATCCGGCCTGCGCAATCGCGCCAGCAGCGAGACCAGCACGAACAGCAACAGCGCGGCGCCAGCGTTGTGCGCGACGGCCACATGCAGCGGCAACGCCAGCTTCACGTTGAGGATGCCCAGCGACACCTGGGCGACGACCAGCACGATCAGGGTCATGGACCAGCCGCGCATGCCCGGCGTGCGCAGTAGGCGCACCGCGAACACAAGCAGGTACAGCGCCAACACGACCGCTACGATGCGGTGCGCCATCTGGATGGCGATGCGCGACGCACCGTCCAGCACGCCGCCTTCGTAGTCCACGCCGACACCGCGCCACAGCACGAAGCCTTCGCGGAAATCATGCGGCGGCCACCACTGCCCCACGCACTTGGGGAAGTTGTCCGCCGACCAGCTGCCGGCCCCGCAGGAGAGCGCGGCGTAGTTGGCGCTGACCCAGCCACCGAGTGCGATCTGCAGCCCCAGCAACACCAGGCCGACGATCACCCAGCGCTTCAAGGCGCCTGCTTCGATCACCGTGATGGGACGGTTGATCGCGCGCCAGGCCATCCACACCAGCAACGAGAACGTAGTCAGGCCACCGAGCAGATGGCCCATCACCACGATGGGCTTCAACAACCAGGTCACCGTCCACATGCCCAGCAGCGCCTGGAAGATGATCACCGCCAGGGTCAGCGCGCCGACACGCGACAGATCGGTATTGGACCAGCGCAAGGCGGCGAACAACAGAATGATTTCACCAATCACCGCCAGCGCCGAAGCGGCAATATGCTCGCCACGCATGTACAACGGAATCGCGGCGGCCACCAGCAACGAAGCAATCGCAATCTGGGCGATGCCGTAACGACGCTTGCGCGCTGCCAGCACCGCCAGCAGCAGCACCAGCATGCCCAGCGTGGCGGCCAGATGGCGGTGAACCTGTTCGCGCCATGCCTTGTGGGTTTCGAACGGACGCACGGCGCTGGCGGCGTGATCGCTGACGTCGCTGGCCGCCTGCGGCCACGCGGCGCGTCCGTAACAGGTCGGCCAATCGGGACAGCTCAGGCCCGCGTCGGAAAGACGCACGAAGGCGCCGAACACCACCACGCACAGGGTCAATGCGACGGCGAGCCAGGCGAAGCGATGGAAGTGTTTGTACACCGCAGGACGTGCGAGCAGATTCATCAGATCAGTTTCAGCAATTTGGACACGTCGGTGCGGATGAAACCCGGATCGATGCCGGGCGCGTAACGCAGGATGACGAAACCGTTCGGGTCGATGACATAGATGGGAACGCCGGCCGGGTCATTGACCCTGGGCAGTGCGGCCAGCAGTTCCGGCGTGGCTTTCAAATGCCGCCGCGAGATCGTCTGCGGAGCGCCCGCAGGCAAGGCGCCGATCCACAGGATTTCCGCATGGTCGGCCTTGTTGCCGAACAGCTGCCAGACCACGTCCAGGTCCTTGGCCAGTTTCACGCAGGCCGTAGTGCAGTCCGCGGGCGGCGCAACCGCAATGCGCCAGGTGCGTTCTTCCGGCTGCCACGCATAGGTGCCGCCGTCGACGAGCTGCGGCACCACGCCACGCGCATCGACCGCCGGCTGCAGCATTTCGCCATGGACCTTGGTGCCCTGCGGTTGCCAGCCACTGAACCGCAGGAGGCCCGCACCGAAAATGCTGCCGAAGAACAGCAGGAAGATCAGTACCAGGATGACGCGGCCACGGCGTACTTTGGCCGGATCGGGATTCGGGTCAAGGCGGGGATCTGAATTCATGGCCGCATTTTCTCACGCGAGGCGCCTGCGCGCCGTCGTCGGGAACGCAACGTCAGCACCAGCGCGGTAATGAGGACGGCGGCGGCCAGGCCGAACCATTGCACGGCATAGCCGAGGTGGCGTTCCGGCGGCAGCGTGTTGGGCAGGATGTCCAGGTCGCGTGCGTAACCGGTCTTCAGCGCCGGATCCAGGCGCAGCACCCGCGGCGCCAGCGTCGGCAGGCCCAGCGCGTCGGCGATCACGCGATGATCCAGCTGGGTCGCCAGTAGATCGCCTCCAGACTGCGGCAAGGCGACGGCATGGGCGATGCCTGCCGAGGGGGGCGGTGCCAGCAGGCCCGCGACCTGCGAGAGACTTTCGAAGGAATCGATAGGCGGCAGTCGGCGATCACCGGGCAAGGGCAACCAGCCCAGTTCCACCAGTAGCGGTGGCGCGTTGTTGCCTGCAGGTTGGAAGGCGCGATAGACGCGTATGCCTGGCCTGCCCTGGTGGTTCTGATTGTCCAGCAACACCGCAGGCGCCTGCAGGAAACTGCCCTCGCCCTGCGCCCACTCGTAAGCCGACGCGCGTGCAGGATCGGCTGCGTCCGCAAGCGCCACTGCAGTGCGCTGGGCCAGCACGCGGTCCGCTTCGACCAGCATCGCTTCCTTCTGCCGCGCCCTGTCCAGCTGCCAGACGCCGAGGCTGGCGAACCCGGCCATCACCAGCACGGCCATCGCCCAGCCCAGCCACGGGTTCAAGGTGCGGCTCACGCCGGTCCGCCCCGCGCCTGCGATAATGCGCGCACATCGCCGGCAGAAAATCCCATGAACGATTCGCTGAAAACCCTGCTCATCATCGCGTTCCTCATCATCATCCTGTGGAACCTGGGGGCTGGCCTGTACTACCTGCTGGTCGACAAGGGCCAGAGCAAGCGTACGGTGAATGCTTTGACGCGGCGCATCGCCTTCTCGGTCGCGCTGATCCTGCTGGTGGCGCTGGGCATCTATACCGGGGTGATCAAGCCGCATGGTATTGGCGGCTGAAACAAAAGCCCCTCTCCTGCGGGAGAGGGGTTGGGGTGAGGGTACGGCGACGAAGAGTTTTCTGCCGCTCGCGGATTGGATGAAAGGCTGACCACTCGCTTCACTGCTGGTCCATCAGGCTTCGCCGTACCCTCATCCGGCGCTGCGCGCCACCTTCTCCCGGAGGGAGAAGGAAATGCATCAAAGCACGTAGACGAACAGGAACAGTCCCAGCCACACCACGTCCACGAAGTGCCAGTACCACGCGGCCGCTTCGAATGCGAAGTGGTTGTCCTTGGTGAAATGACCCTTGGCCACGCGCAGCCACATGATCGCCAGCATCAGCGTGCCCAGGAAAACGTGCGCGCCGTGGAAGCCGGTGAGCATGAAGAAGGTGGAACCGTAGATGCCCGAACCCAGGGTGAGGTTGAGCTCCTGGTAGGCGTGCATGTATTCCTCGACCTGGAAGAACAGGAAGAGGGCGCCCAGCGCTACCGTCAGGCCCAGCCAGATCAGCACCTGCTTGCGGTTGGCCGCCTTGAGCGCGTGGTGGGCGATGGTCAGGGTGATGCCGGAGGAGAGCAGAATCAGCGTGTTGAGCAGCGGCAGGCCCCAGGCCGGAATGGTCTGAAAGGCGCCACCGACGCTGGCCGGGCCGGCGGTCGGCCACGCCGCGCTGTAACCGTCCCACAGCAGCGCGTTAGTCATGACACCGTCGCCGGCGCCGCCCAGCCAGGGCAAGGCCAGGTTGCGCGCGTAGAACAGCGCGCCGAAGAACGCGCCGAAGAACATCACTTCGGAGAAGATGAACCAGACCATGCCCATGCGGAAGGACACGTCCACCTGCTTGTTGTAGTTGCCGGTGATCGATTCGCGGATCACGTCGCCGAACCACATGAACAGCGTGGCGCACAGCATGACGATGCCGGCGAAGAACGCCCACTTGCCCCAGGCCGTTTCGTTGAGCCAGCTGGCCACGCCCAGCATGGTGACGAACATGGCGATGGAGCCCACGAACGGCCACTTGCTGTGGTGCGGTACGTAATAGACGTTGGCGTCCGGCGAATGCGATTGGGCCATGGCGGAGTCTTTCCTGTTGCGATTCGGTGGGTGCGGTGTGGCTAGGGTGCCGCGAGCGGCGCAGGCGATGTCGTTCCCGTGCCCAGCTGGGCGGTCATGGCATCGTTCTTGAAGAAGGTATAGGACAGCGTGATGGTCTTCACGTCGGCCGGCAGGTTGGGATCAACGATGAAGCGCACCGGCATGTCGCGCTTCTCGCCGGCCTGCAGCGTCTGTGCGGTGAAGCAGAAGCATTCGGTCTTGTTGAAGTAGCCAGAGGCACGCGCCGGCGCCACCGAGGGTACAGCCGAACCGACGATGGCGTGCTTGCCGTCGTTGCGGGCGAAGTACAGCGCCTCGTTCAACTCGCCCGGCACCACCTGCATGGTCAGCTGTTCCGGATGGAACGCCCACGGCAGTTTCGAATTCACCCCGCCATCGAACTGCACGGTCACCGTTCGCGCTTTCGGTGCCAGAACTTCGGCGGCCGCGCTTGGACCTGTCTCAAGACGGATACCGAAGACCTTCTCGCAGGCGATGCGGTACAGCGGCACCAGCGAGAAAGTGAAAGCGAACGCAGCCAGCGACACGCCCAGCAGCTTGAACAGCCCGGCGGAATTGGATTTCCTGTCGGCGCTCATGACGCCGCGACCACGCCGGACAGGATGAAGGCCACGTACACCAGCAGTGCCAGCCCGCCCATCACCAACGCCGTGCGCACCGCGCGCTTGCGGCGCACGGCGAGGTCATCGTTGGGGCGGACGGGTTCGTTCATGGCCGATCAGTGGCTGATGTCGTCGTGGGCCAGGTCGCCCGGACGGATAACCGGCGGCGTGGTGAAGGTGTGGTGCGGCGCCGGCGACGGTACCGTCCACTCCAGACCGCGCGCATTTTCCCAGGCGCGCGCTTCGGCCTTGGCGCCGTTGCGCAGCGAATGCCACAGGATCGCGCCCATCAGGAACGGCGTGGCGAACATGCCGAACGCACCAATCGAGCTGATCAGGTTCCAGTCGGCGAACACCGGGTTGTAGTCGGGAATGCGGCGCGGCATGCCGGCCAGGCCCAGGAAGTGTTGCGGGAAGAACAGCACGTTGACGAAGATCATCGTCCACCAGAAGTGGACCTTGCCCCAGAACTCGCTGTACATGCGGCCCGACCACTTCGGCCACCAGTAGTACACCGCGGCGATGATGCCGAACAACGCGCCGGTGACGAGCACGTAGTGGAAGTGCGCGACCACGAAGTAGGTGTCGTGGTACTGGAAGTCGGCTGGCACGATGGCCAGCATCAGACCCGAGAAACCGCCGATGGTGAACAGGATCACGAACGAGATCGCCCACAGCATGGGTGTCTCGAAACTCAACGAGCCACGCCACATGGTGCTGACCCAGTTGAACACCTTCACCCCGGTGGGGATGGCGATCAGCATGGTCGCGAACATGAAGTAGATTTCGCCGCCCAGCGGCATGCCCACGGTGAACATGTGGTGCGCCCAGACGATGAACGACAGGAAGGCGATGGAGGCCGTCGCGTAGACCATGGCCTGGTAGCCGAACAGCGGCTTGCGGCTGAAGGTCGGCAGGATCTCGCTGACGATACCGAACGCCGGCAGGATCATGATGTAGACCTCCGGATGCCCGAAGAACCAGAAGATGTGCTGGTACATCACCGGGTCACCGCCACCGGCGGCGTTGAAAAAGCTTGTCCCGAAGAACTTGTCGGTCAGCAGCATGGTCACCGCGCCGGCCAGCACCGGCATCACCGCGATCAGCAGGAAGGCGGTGATCAGCCAGGTCCAGCAGAAGATCGGCATCTTCAGCAGATCGATGCCGGGCGCGCGCATGTTGAGGATGGTGGCGATGATGTTGATCGCGCCCATGATCGAGCTGACGCCCATCATGTGGATCGCGAACACGGTGAAGGCCACGTTGTAGCCACCCTGCAACGACAACGGCGGGTACAGCGTCCAGCCGCCGGCCGGCGCGCCACCCGGCAGCACCAGGGTCATCAGCAGCAGGGTGAAGGCGAACGGCATGATCCAGAACGACCAGTTGTTCATGCGCGGCAGCGCCATATCCGGTGCGCCGATCTGCAGCGGCACCATCCAGTTGGCCAGGCCTACGAACGCCGGCATCACGCCGCCGAAGATCATCACCAGCGCGTGCACCGATGTCATCTGGTTGAAGAACTCGGGCTTCACGAACTGCAGGCCGGGGGTCATCAGTTCCAGACGGATCACCACCGACATCGCCGCGCCGATGATGAACATGACGAAGCTGAAAATCAGGTACAGCGTGCCGATGTCCTTGTGGTTGGTCGAGAAGAACCAACGCTCGATGAAACCCTGCTTGTGGCCGTGGTCATCATGATGGTTGTCATGGTGATCGGCAGCTGCGGAGTAGGCCATGGGGTGTTACCTCAAGAATTCGAATGCGGACTGGCTGGGACGAACGCGGGAGACGCGCTCAGGCCTTGGCGGGTTCGGTGGCAGGAGCGGCGTCGGCCGGCGGCGTGGTGGCGGTCGGCGCTGCGGTGGCGTCGGCCGGAGCAGCTTCGGCAGGCGTCGCTTCGACCGGCGCCGGCAACGCAGCCGGGGCAGGCGCAACCGGCTTGCGCGAGGCCAGCCACTGCTGGAACTCTTCCTTGGACACGGCCTTCACCACGATCGGCATGAAGCCATGGTCCTTGCCGCACAACTCCGCGCACTGGCCACGGTAGATGCCGGGGGTCTTGATGTCGGTCCAGGCCTCGTTGATCAGGCCCGGGATGGCGTCCTGCTTCCAGCCCAGCGCCGGCACCCACCACGCGTGGATCACGTCGTCGGCGGTCAGCACGAAGCGGATCTTGGTGTTGACCGGCAGCACCAGCGGATTGTCGACGTCGAGCAGGTAATGCGGATTGGACGCGACAGTCGGCTGCACGCCGCTCTGGCGGACGCGGTCCGATTCGCGGTCAAGGCGGCTGGTGAACTCCACGTCCTGGCCCAGGTATTCGTATTTCCACATCCACTGGTAACCGGTGACCTTGACCGTCATCTCCGATTCGCGGGTGTCGTACATGGCGATCAGCTTCTTGGTCGCCGGCCAGGCCATGACGATCAGGATCAGGATCGGGATCACTGTCCAGATGATCTCCGCCGTGGTGTTGTGGCTGAACTGCGCGGCGACCGCACCCTTGGACTTGCGGAACTTGAACATCGCATAGCCCATCGCACCGAACACGATGATGCCGATGACCACGCACACCCACAGCGCCACCATGTGCGCGTCGTAGGCATGTTGCGATGAGGACGTGACGCCCTTGCCCATGTTCAGCTGCCAGGGCTTGGGGTCGGCAGACTGCGCCCAGGCCATGGCCGGCGCCAGCAGTGCGCAGGCCGCACCCATCAATCGCGTGACCTGCTTGAAGAAACCATTCGCTTGCGTCATTGCCTAGACCCTTGTGCGTCATCGGTAGCGGCTTGCTGCCGCCGGTAAATCCTGTAACTGCCTTGCCAGCCTCCGGTGTCCGCGGGCCCGGGAAAGTCGCCCCCGATCGCCCCGCCACTGGAAACCGGCGAAATCCATTCGCCATCCTGTTCGATTCATGGAGACCGCCAGTGCCCCGGCAGTCGCGGCCTGAGTCGCGCGCCTAGCCTGCAACGCACGAGGACGGAACCACTTCGACCCTGTCCCCAGCGCTTTTTTGCGCGCAGGAACCCTCGCAAATGGTAGCCGCCGCACCCCCAAGCGGCAAGCTTCAATGCGGTGCCGGGGCTTGGAACCGGCACTCGGCCAACACGTTTCGCGAGCCCCGTACGGAATAATCCACGCCGTACTGCCATGGATTCAGCAACTCCTGCGGTGATATGGCGACAGTGCAAGGCCTACACTATCGGGCTCCCGAATTGGCCCTGCGTGCTCTATGACCTCCCTGCCCGTCGACGCGGCCGTCGTGCCGCTTCCCGCCGACCCGATGATCCGCCAGGAGCTCCCGCCCGAACCGGGCCCACTGCGCCAGGCCATCACCGCAGCGTGGATGCGCGACGAAACTGAACACGTGCAGGAACTGCTGGGACAGGCCCGCCTGCCGGCCGACACGCAGGCCAGGGCCCAGGCCGTGGCCGCCGATCTGGTGACCCGGGTCCGCGCCCGCGCGCAGGACCAGGGCGCCATCGAGGCCTTCATGCGTCAGTACGACCTGGGCAGCGAGGAAGGCGTGCTGCTGATGTGCGTGGCCGAGGCTTTGCTGCGCATCCCCGACCAGGAGACCGCCGACAAGCTGATCCGCGACAAGCTGGGCGACGCCGACTGGCGCAAGCACATGGGCGAAAGCGACTCGGTGCTGGTCAACGCCTCGACCTGGGGCCTGATGCTGACCGGCAAGCTGGTCAGCCTGAACGACCTGACCCGCCACGACGTCCGCGGCGCCTTCAAGCGCCTGGTCGGTCGGGTGGGCGAACCGGTCATCCGTCTGGCCGTGCGCCAGGCCATGCGCATCATGGGCCACCAGTTCGTCATGGGCCGGACCATCGGCGAAGCGTTGACCCGCAGCCGCAAGGGCGACAACGCCAACTACCGCTATTCCTTCGACATGCTGGGCGAAGGCGCGCTGACCTCGAAAGACGCCGCGCGCTATCTGGAGGCTTATCGCAAGGCCATCCACGCCATAGGCAAGACAGGGCCTTTTGCCGATGTTTTCGCCGCCCCCAGCATCTCCATCAAGCTCTCTGCCCTGCACCCCCGCTACGAGCACGCCAAGCGCGCACGGGTGATGGCCGAACTGGCCCCCGGCATTCTGGAACTGGCCCAGCTGGCCAAGTCCTACGGCATCGGCTTCACCATCGACGCCGAAGAAGCCGACCGCCTGGAACTGTCCCTGGACCTGATCGAAGCGACTTTCTCCGACAAGTCGCTCGACGGCTGGGAAGGCTACGGCCTGGCCGTGCAGGCCTATCAGAAGCGTACGCCCTACGTGATCGACTTCCTGGCCGACCTGGCCCGCCGCGTCGGCCGACGCATGCCGGTGCGCCTGGTAAAAGGCGCGTACTGGGATGCGGAAGTGAAGCGCGCGCAGGTCGAAGGCCACCCGGGCTACCCGGTGTTTACGCGCAAGCCGAACACCGATGTGTCGTACCTGGCCAATGCGCGGCGTATGTTCGCCAATATCGATGCGCTGTACCCGATGTTCGCCACGCATAACGCGCAGACGATTGCGGCGATACGCCAGCTTTCCCTTCTCCCTCCGGGAGAAGGTGCCCGAAGGGCGGATGAGGGTACGGAGCATCCGATTGCCGATGCTCGCGCCGTACCCTCACCCCAACCCCTCTCCCGCAGGGAGAGGGGCTTTGAATTCCAGAAGCTCCACGGCATGGGCGACGATCTCTACGCCGAAGTCATTCCGAAAGACCGTCTTGATGTGCCCTGCCGCGTCTACGCGCCGGTCGGCTCGCACGAAGACCTGTTGCCGTACCTGGTGCGTCGCCTGCTGGAGAACGGCGCCAATTCCAGCTTCGTCAATCGCATCACCGACGAGAACGTGGCCATCGACGACCTGATCCGCGACCCGGTGGAGACCGTGTCCGCGTTCGACTCCATCCCGCACCCGCGCATACCGCTGCCGGTGCGTCTTTTCCAGAACCAGGCGCCACGCCTGAGCACCGACAGGAAGAATTCCATGGGCGCCAACCTCGCCAACGACAACGACCTGCGCACCTTGGCCGAACAGGTCAACGCCGCGTTCGAACAAGCCGGCCAGCACGGCTGGCGCGCGGCGCCGTTGGTTCCTGGTGCAGTGCTGTCCACGCGCGCGCTGCCGGTCACCAATCCGGCCGATCGCCGCCAGGTCGTTGGTCAGTGGCATGCGGCCGATGCGGCTATCGTCGAAAAGGCGTTGAACAACGCGGTAGCCGCGCAACCCGGCTGGGACCGCACGCCCGCCGCTGGCCGCGCCACGATCCTGGAGCATGCCGCCGAACTGCTGGAAGCGCGCATGCCCGAATACATCGCGCTGTGCGTGAAGGAAGCCGGCAAGACCGTGCCCGACGGCGTGGCCGAAGTGCGCGAGGCGGTGGATTTCCTGCGCTATTACGCCGCCCAGGCACGCGCGCAGTTCGGTGCGCCCGAGCGCCTGCCGGGCCCCACCGGCGAATCCAACGAACTGCAGCTGCACGGGCGTGGCGTGTTCGTGTGCATCAGTCCGTGGAATTTCCCGCTGGCGATTTTCCTGGGCCAGGTGGCCGCCGCACTGGCCGCCGGCAACAGCGTGATCGCCAAGCCGGCCGAACAGACCAACCTGATCGGCCATGCCGCCGTGAAGCTGCTGCACGAAGCCGGCGTGCCGGAAAACGTGGTCCAGTTCCTGCCCGGCGACGGTGCCGTGGTCGGCGCTGCGTTGACCAAAGATCCGCGCGTGGCCGGTGTGGCCTTCACCGGCTCCACCGACACCGCGCGCGCTATCAACCGCGCCATGGCCGCACGCGATGCCGCCATCGGCGTGCTGATCGCCGAGACCGGCGGCCAGAACGCTTTCATCGCCGATTCTTCGGCGCTGCCGGAACAACTGGTCAAGGACGCGGTTGGTTCCGCCTTCACTTCGACCGGCCAGCGTTGCTCGGCCGCGCGCGTGCTGTTTGTGCAGGAAGACATCGCCGACAAGGTCATCGGCATGCTGGCCGGGGCGATGGACGAATTGAAGGTGGGCGACCCTGGCCTGCTGTCCACCGACGTGGGCCCGGTGATCGATGCCGATGCGCTGAAGCTGCTGGAAGACCATGCCGCCCGCATGGACCGTGAAGCCAAGCCGATCAGGCGCGCGCATATGGATTCGTCGCTGGCGCATGGCAGCTTCTTCGCACCCGGCGCTTGGGAACTGGACTCGCTGGACCAGTTGCAGAAAGAAGTCTTCGGCCCTGCGCTGCATGTGGTGCGCTGGAACGGCGAGCAGCTGGATCAGGTGATCGATGCGATCAATGCCACCGGTTACGGCCTGACCCTGGGCGTGCATTCGCGCATCGACGAGACCATCGACCGCATCGCCGCGCGCGTCAAAGTCGGCAATGTCTACGTCAACCGCAACCAGATCGGTGCGGTGGTCGGCGTGCAGCCCTTCGGTGGTCAGGGCCTGTCCGGCACCGGTCCCAAGGCCGGTGGGCCACACTACCTGCCGCGCTTCGCCACCGAGAAGACCGTGACCGTCAACACCACGGCCGCCGGCGGCAATGCATCGCTACTGACCTTGGGCGACTGACAGACAGCCTGTAGGAGCGGGCCCTGCCCGCGATGCCCTTCCCTTTGCCAACACAGAAGCATCGCGGGCAAGGCCCGCTCCTACGGGGTCTCGGAAATTACGGTCGGGGCTGAAGCTCCCACAAACTCATCCAGCAACGGGTTCTGTGAGGAATGGCCCTGCCGAACCGGTACCGCGGCCCATACTATCGCCGCCCATGACCACCGACTTCTACAACCTGTTGCTTAGCGACTGTGGCCTGGCCCTGATCCTGCTGGGGTTGTTCTGGTACCTGGAACGCATTTCGCGTGGTCTGCGCGGCATCGCGTTGTGGGGCGCGGCGCATCTGTCCTACACGCTGGGCGCGGCGATGCTCGACGGCACCACGCGCGAGCTGGAGCGTTCGGGCGAATGGCATTCGGCGTACTGGACCGCGGGCCTGGGCGGACTGCTGGCGTGCGCGGGACTGGTGGGCTTGGCCTGGTCGGTGCTGCAGTTCGTGGGTCAACGACCGTTGCGTCGGATCGAATGGACGCTGATGCCGTTGTGTCTGGGCGCATCGCTGGCGGGCTGGTGGTTCTGGGGCACGGTCGACGCACAGGGCGCGGTGATGAGCGCCACCGAAGTGCTGGTGCTGCTGGTGTTGATCGCGCAATTGCGTCATCTGAACACCGCCCCCGACCGCCTGCCGGCGCGGCTGATGATGCTGGGCTGCACCGTGCTGCTGGTGCTCTATGGGCGCGACCTGCTGCAGGCCATCACCGGCCAGTACGGACCCAACGACGCCTGGGTGAACCTGGATCTGTCGATCTGGTTCCTGCTCAACTTCTGCATGCTCATGCTGACCAGTTTCCGCGCCAGTGAATCGTTGCGGCTGAGCGCGCTGTTCGACCCGCTGACCGGTGCGCTCAATCGTCGCGGGCTCAACAGCGAACTGCGCACGCGCGAGGGCGCGCCTGCCGGCAAGGGCCTGTCGGTGATAGTGATGGACCTGGACCACTTCAAGGCGATCAACGACCTGCACGGCCACGAAGCCGGCGATGACGTATTGCAAGGCTTCTCCGACGCAGTACGCGCCTGCATCCGCAACGAAGACCTGTTCGCGCGCATCGGCGGCGAAGAGTTCGTGGTGGTGCTGCCCGACAGCGACGCCGATACCGCCCGCAACATGGCCGAACGCATCCGTGGCGAAGTGCAGGCGCTGCGTTTCGTTTCGCAGGAACTGCCGCTGCAGGTCACCGTGAGTGCGGGTGTGGGTGTGTCGTCGCAACCGCAAGGCTTCCCGGCGCTGATGCGCACCGCCGACCAGGCGCTCTACGAAGCCAAGCGGCTGGGACGGAACCAAGTGCAGGTGCACTGCCTGGAGGTCTGATCCCGAATCGCGCGCACGTTTCTCCACACAAAGAAAAACCCCGCCGAAGCGGGGTTTCTTTGCTTGTACAGCGAGGCCGACGATCAGAACTTGTAGTTGATCGAAGCGGCCAGGATGTCGCCGCTCACATCGTATGCACCCTGCACGCGGTTGGCGGTGCTGGACGAGGTGCTGACATTGACGTCATTGACGAACAGGTGCGTATAGCCGACGTTGTATTCGATCTTCTCCGACGGCATCCAGCTCAGGCCCATCGACAGCCACTTGCGATTGTCATCTGGCACGCGCAGATCACGGTCCGCGTAGGAGGTCGGGGTCTCGTCGTAGGCCAGACCGCCGCGCAGGGTCAGCGTGTCGCTCAGGCGGTACTCGGCGCCGATCGAACCGAAGGTGCTGTCGTCGTAATTGAAGTTCAGCGCGGTGTCGGCCTGGTTCGAAGCGTAATCGACGGTGATGCTGTCGAACGCCGGTGCCCACGCGGTGCGGGTCAGGTCGGCCATCACGGTCCACTTGTCGTTGATCTTGTGGGTCACACTGAAGGTCAGCGAGGCAGGCAGCGTCACCGTTGCACGGCCCTGGGTATCGACGAACCAGCCCGGACGCGAAACGGCCAGCACGGCCGCGGCATTGGCCGGAACGTCGAAATTGGCGGTGCCATCGTCGATTTCATGCTCGACCTTGGAGCGGTAGCTGATACCGATGTGGGTGTTCTCGCTGGGGCTCAACAAGGTGCCGATGGTGTAGCCGACTTCGTTGTTGGAACCTTCGATGGTGCTGAAGCCGTCGGCATTGCCCGGAAGGAAGCCGAGGCCGGCGGCGCCGCCGGTGTACAGGATGGTGCCGAAATCGACCGCGCTGCCCAGCTCGATGCTCAGGTGCTCGACGAAGACCGAGGCGCCGAACGACACGTAGGGATTGACGTCATAGGAGAACGCCACGCCCAGGTCCACGGCTTCCAGCTCGGTCTTGACCGCGCTGTAGCGGCCCAGCCAGTTGCGGTCGTACTCGGTGGAGAAGCCGAAAGGTGCGGTCAGCGAGACGCCGAAATGCATCTTCTCTTCCTCGCCCACGGGCGTATAGAAATAAGCGGCCGGGACCGGTGCCACCTTGCCGGCGTCGCCGCCGTTGCCGCCCGACATCGGGCCGCCGGCGCCACCGAGGTAGCTGCCGCTACCTTCGAATTCGGCGCTGAAACTGATCACGCTCAGGTCAGCCTGGACCTGACGACCATCCAGGCCGCGCATCGCTGCCGGGTTGGTGGCCACGACCGAAACGTCGTCCGGGGCGCTGATGGAGCCAGCGAACGCGCGGCCGAGGCCCTTGGCGCTGTTTTCCTTGAGCTGGAAGGCGGCGGCATGTACCTGACCCATGGCCAGTGCGCCAGCGATGCCCAGTGCCAAGGCGGAAATACGGGTCAATTTGTGTGCGAAGTGCATTGTTGTCTCTCTGCTTCGGAAGTACGTGGGAAAACCGGTTACGCCGTCTCGAGGGCGTTCTGCACCCTGCGATCACGTGCCGGAAGCCCCTCCCGACATACGACGCCGTACGTAGTATAACCAAACCCTAACAACCCGCCTTTCGGTAGTTAGACTCAGGTTCATCGTTGTGACGCAAGTCACTGGCAGCGCTGGATTTCAGGAAGCGGTACATTTCCATCATGTTCGTTTCCCTCCCCTCCCGCAGAAAACCCGCCCTACGCTGGGCCACGCCCGTCCTGTTCGCCGCGTTGTGGGGAGCTTTCCTGTGGGCGGCGACCCGGCCAGCGGCGGCCCACAGCACTTTGCTGCTCAATTGGGGCGCGCTGGCCGGCGGCCTGTCCACGCCGCAGGACTGGATGGCTGCCATCCGCGACGGCAGCGCGCTGCGGCTGATCACCGCGTTGTTCCTGCATGCGGACTGGGCGCATCTGCTCGGCAACCTGGTGTTCCTGCTGATCTTCGGACTGCCGGCGGAACGGACCATGGGCCCTTGGCGCTTCCTGGTGCTGTTCCTGCTGGGCGGCGCAGTGTCGAACGTGGCGGCCATGCTGACGATCGGGGCACCGGACCGGGTCATCATCGGCGCCAGCGGCGCGGTGTCGGCGGTCATCGGCGCCTACCTGGCCCTGTTTCCCAACGCCAAGCTGGGCGTGGTGCTGCCGCTCGGTCTGTTTCTGGAATTCGTGAAGGCGCCCGCATCGTTGCTGATCGGCATCTGGGCGCTGCTGCAGGTGATCTTCGCCTACATCGGTCCAGCCTTCGGTGCGGTCGCGTGGTCGGCGCACATCGCCGGCTTTCTGTTCGGCATCGTCTTCGCCTTGTTCGTACGCGCTGCGATTGCGCGGCGGTTACGCAAGCGGCAAGGGTATTGAGGGCGGTGAAGGCGCTTGCTGCGCAAGCTGTTACCAGCAAAGTCGGCCGCTTGCGGCCTGCAAATAAAACTGCATCCCCTTGGCCATTTACAGGTGGCGCAGCCACCGGATTCACAGCCCGCAAAGCGGGCGACTTCACCGCTCTATAATCCCCGTATGGCCAAACCCCTCTACAAGATCACCTTCCTCAACCACGGCAAGATCTACGAGCTGTATGGCCGGCATGTTGCCGCCAGCAATCTATGGGGATTCACCGAAGTGGGCGAACTGGTGTTCGACGTGCACGAAGGCATCGTGGTCGATCCCACCGAAGAGCGCCTGCGCGACGAGTTCGCCGGCACCAAACTCCTGCACCTGCCGATGCAGAGCATCGTGCGTATCGAGGAAGTCGAACACAAACGCCAGTCGGTGATCCGCGACGCCGAAAGCGGCGAACGCGTGGTTACGCCGTTCCCGTTGCCAGCAAAACCGCGCTGACGCGCGGCACGCAATTCAAGGCGTTGTCGGCGCTGCCGGTACTTTCGCCGCTGCTGCGGCCGGCACTGGTGTTGGAGCAGGCACCGGAGTCGTGACCGGCAGATTCTTCTTCAGTTCGGCAAGGGCCGCGTCGATCGGCTTGTCGCCGTCCAGCACATCACCGGCGCGATAGCCTTCGGTGCCTTCCTCGTCGCCGCGCAGGTGACCAGGCAGGGTCGCTTCGCTGTAATCGAATGTCGGGCCGGGTTCGGCCTCTTTCTCGGGTTCCGGCTGCAGCATCACATCCGGAACGATGCCGCTGGCCTGGATGGACCTGCCGCTGGGGGTGTAATAACGGGCCGTGGTCAGCTTGACGGAATCACCGTTGTCCAGCGGCAATACGGTCTGCACCGATCCCTTGCCGAAGGTGCGACTGCCGACCACGCGTGCGCGGTTGTTGTCGCGCAATGCGCCGGCCAGGACTTCGGCGGCGCTGGCCGAGCCGGCGTCCACCAGCACCACCAGTGGCTTGCCTTGCAGGCGGTCGCCCGGCGTGGCTTCGAATTTGGAATCGCTGATCGAGATGCGTCCGCGCGTGCTGACGATGGTGCCCTTGTCCAGAAGGTCATCGGCCACCTGCACCGCCGACACCAGCAATCCGCCCGGATTGCTGCGCAGGTCAAGCACCAGCCCGCGCAGCGGACCCTTGGCCTGCAGCGTGTCCAGGTTGCGCTGGAAATCGGCGCCGGTGTCGGCCTGGAAAGCGCTGATACGGATGTAGCCATACCCCGGTTCCAGCATGCGGCTGCGGATGCTGGCCACGCGTATGGTCTCGCGGGTCAGGGTGATGTCGAACGGCTTGGGTTTGCCTTCACGAATCAGGGTGAGGGTGAGCTTGGTGCCGGGCGCGCCGCGCAACGGCTCCATGCCGTCCTTGACGCTGATCGGCTTGCCGTCGATGGCCACGATGGTGTCGCCGGCCTTGATTCCGGCGCGTGCCGCGGGTGTGCCGTCGATCGGCGAGATCACCTTGAGCGTGTTGTCCGGCTGCTGCATCAGTTCCACGCCGACGCCGTCGTAGGCACCGCTGGCCTGCTCGTCGAAGGCTTCGGCGTCCTCGCTGTCGAAATAGGTGCTGTGCGGATCCAGGTCCAGCAGCAATCCGCGAATGGCCGACTGCATCAGCTTCTTGTCGTCCACCGGTTCCACATACGCATCCTTGACCGCGTTGTAGACCGCGACATAGCGCCGGATCTCGGCCAAGGGCACTTTGGAAGGAGCAGTTTCCGCGCCGTCGGGATCGTCGCTGGAAGCGATTGGCGGCGCCTCCTTTTCAGCGTCCTGGGCGAACGCGGGAAGGGAGGACAACGCCAGCAACAGGACCAGGGGGAAACGCATGCAATCGCTCCGGGACAGGGATACCCAACGACCCACCAACGGAGCGCAGAGTTCGAACGATTATGCGCGAAGGACCGTTAAGCGTTCAGCATGCGGGGGCGAAGTGCGGTTTCAGCGCCGACGTTCTTCATGCGTCGAGTGATCAAGCGCGTCGGGGCGATGCCCTCCGGAGCAAACCCACCGACAGGGCGATGCGATCAGCGTCGCTGCAGCCAGGAGGAAGGATCTACCGGCTGGCCATTCCTGCGCAGCTCGAAATACAGCGCCGGGGTGCCCTGCCCACCGGAGGTGCCGACCTTGGCCACCGCTTCGCCGCGCTTGACCCGGTCGCCGGCGTCGCGCAACAGGCTTTCATTGTGCGCGTACAGACTCATGTAGCCGTTGCCATGGTCCACGATCAGGATCAGGCCGTAGCCGGTCATCCATTCGGAAAACACCACACTGCCGTCGGCCACTGCGGTGACGGTGCTGCCGGTCGGCGCACCGATCAGTACCCCGGCACTGGTGCGGCCATCGGGCATGCGCCCGCCGAAGCGCGCCAGCAGGTTGCCCGATAACGGCCAACCCAGGCCACCGACTTTCAGGGCCGGCGCGGTCGCCACGGCAGGCCGTGGTGGCGTGCGTGTAAGGGCGGCGGGCTTGTCGCCGGGAGTGCGAACCGAAGCGGCCGCCTTGCGTTCGGCTGCTTCCTGCGCGGCCTGGCGCTTGGCCTGCGCGCGACGCTCGGCTTCGGCGCGCGCTGCGGCGGCGCGTAGATTGGCGAGCAGGCTTTCCAGCGAGCGCGCGTCCTGGCCCAGGGCCTTTTCGCGCGCGCTGCGATCCTGGTAGCGCTGGTCCAGCTCGGCGGTGAGCGAGGCATTCGCCTTGCGGTCCTTGGCCAGCGCCTCGACCTTGGCGCGTTGCTGGCGGCGGGTCGCATCCAGTTGCGCGCGGCGTGCGGCGATATCGCGCTCCACCTCGTCCAGCGCCTTGAGCTCGGTCGACAGCGCGCCGATCTTCTGCGCATGGTCGGCCTGCAGATAGCGGTGATAGGCCAGGGCGCGGTTGGCATCGGCCACGCTGTCCTGCGACAGCAGCACCTTCAGCGGCGCGTCCCCGCCAAGTTGATAGGACGCGCGCACCAGCTGGGTCAGCTGGGTCCGCTGCCGCGCCAGGCGTGTGCGCATGTCATCGCGTTGTTGCTGCAATTGCGCGAGTGCGGCTTCCTCGCGCTTCAGCGCGGCCTCGGTGTCGTTGAGCGAACGACTGGACTTGCCGACCTGTTCGTCGGCTTCGCGCAGCTTGCGGGCGGCTTCGCCGCGCGCGTCCTCCAGCTTGCGGCGTTCCTGGGCGATGTTCTTCAGTTCGCCACGCAAGCGCTGCAGCTTCTTCTCGGTTTCGCGCGTGCTTTGCGCCTGAGTGTTCTGCGCTTGCGTGGCCGGCACCACGGTCAAGACGACCGCCACTGCCACGCAGCAACGGAACAGGCGCGACTTCCTCATCCGGCGTGCGGATCCGGTGCGCCAAACAGACTGCGCCCGGTCATTTCCGCCGGCTGCGGCAGCCCGAGCAGGTCGAGCAGTGTGGGCGCTACATCGCGCAGGGCACCGCCGCCGCGCAAGCTGGCGTCGCTGCGCTCGCCCACGTAGACCAGCGGCACCGGTCCCACCGTGTGCGCGGTGTGCGGCTGGCCGGTATCCGGGTCGCGCATCATTTCCAGGTTGCCGTGGTCGGCGGTGATGATCAGCGCGCCGTGCTGCGCGCGTACCGCCGCATCGACTTCGCCGATGGCGATATCGACTGCCTGCGCGGCCAGGATCGCGGCCTGCAGATCGCCGCTGTGCCCGACCATGTCGGGGTTGGCGATATTGCAGACGATTACGTCGAAGCGGCCCGAGTTGATGGACTGGACCAGCTTTCCGGTCAGTTCGGGCAGGCTCATCGCCGGCTGCAGATCATAGGTGGCGACCTTGGGGCTGGGCACCAGGATGCGTTCTTCGCCAGCGAACGGATCTTCGCGCCCGCCGCTGAAGAAGAAGGTCACGTGCGCGTATTTCTCGGTTTCGGCGATACGCAGCTGGCTCAGGCCAGCATCGGCCAGCAATTCGCCCAGCGTGTGACGCAGGTCGTCGGGACCGTAGGCGACTGTGGCGGGCAGCCTGGCGTCGTACTCGGTCAGGCAGACGAAACGCGAAAGCGCCGGACGCCGCGCCTGGAAGCCGTCGAAGTCGGGTGACACGAAGGCCGCGGTGATCTGCCGCGCGCGATCGGCACGGAAATTCATGAACACCACCGCATCGCCATCGCGCATCGGTTGCGCGCCGTCGATCACGGTGGGCAATACGAACTCGTCGTTCTCACCGCGCGCATACGCAGCCGAGAGCGCGGACAAGGCATCACCGGCGCGGTGTTCGCTGCTGGCTTCCACGATGGCGTCCCAGGCCAGGCGCAACCGGTCCCAGCGCTTGTCGCGATCCATGGCGTAGTAGCGCCCGCTGACCGAGGCGATGTGCGCGTTGCCCAGCCGGTCGCAGACCGACTGCAAGGCCCGCAGGCTGGCCTCGGCCGAACGCGGCGGCGTGTCGCGCCCATCCAGGAAGGCATGCACGGCCACGCGCGGCACGCCCTGCCGCTTGGCCAGGTCCAGCATCGCGAAGATATGGGTTTCGTGGCTGTGCACGCCGCCAGGCGAGAGCAGGCCGAAGACATGCAGGGTGCGGCCTTCGCCCTTGGCGTCGTCGCAGGCGCCGACCAGCGCCGGATTGTTGAAGAAGCTGCCGTCTTCGATGGCCGCATCGATGCGGGTCAGATCCTGGTAGACGATGCGCCCGGCGCCCAGGTTCATGTGGCCCACTTCCGAATTGCCCATCTGCCCATCGGGCAGGCCGACATGGCGCCCTTCGGTGTGGATGAGCGTGTTGGGCGCGGTGGCCAGCAGGCGCTGCCAGTTGGGCAGCGTGGCCTGGGCAACGGCATTGTCGGCGACTTCCTCACGGTGACCCCATCCATCCAGGATCAGCAGGACGACGGGCTTGGGACGCACGGGGGCTTGGGACACGGCGGAATCCGGTAATTTCGGGCAGGAGTTTCAGGCAGGAGCAGATTGTAGCGAAGCGGGCTGTGATAAACGGTTAGCCCGGCGCGCGGCTGGGGGAGGGACTTCAGTCCGATGCTGTCGATGCCGGCAGAATCCAGAACGACGGGGCTGTAGTCCTTCCACAGCGATCCGGATCTTTTTGCGATCATTAAACCAAAACGTCACTGCGCGCATCCAAACCCTCACAACACCCAGACAGGAAGAGCCCCATGTCCGCAAGCCGCACCGCATTGTTCCTCACCCTGGCGCTGAGCGCAGGCACCGCCCTTGCCGCCCAGGACGTCTCCAAGGTCAACGGCAGCATCACCGCCGAGGCCGGCCAGACCTATGGCGACCTGGAAACCGTCAATGGCGGCATCAACGTCGGTGACGGGGCGGTCGTCGACGACGTCAGCACCGTCAACGGCGGCATCAACGTCGGCGAGAAGGCGGTGACCGGCAGCCTGGAAACGGTCAATGGCGGCATCAAGGTCGACCGCAACGTCACCGTCAACGGCGGCATCGACACCGTCAACGGCAGCATCTTCGTGGACCGCGGCGGCAACGTGAAGGAAGACGTCGAAACCGTCAACGGCGCCATCGGGCTGGTCGCCACGCAGGTGGGCGGCGGCATCGAAACCGTCCGCGGCGACATCACCGTCGGCGTCGATTCGCGGGTGCGCGGCGGGGTCAAAGTGACCAAGTCCACCGGCATGTTCAACATCGAACCCAAGCGCGACCCGCGCGTCATCATCGGACCCAATGCGGTGGTCGAAGGTCCGCTGGTATTCGAGCGCCCGGTCAAGCTTTACGTGCACAAGACCGCGAAAATCGGGGCCGTCACGGGCGCCACCGCGCAGTCCTTCGATACCGCGACCGCTCCCAAGGATTGAACAAGTCCCGACAAGGGCTGATCCACGCAACACGCTAGAATCCGGGGTTCCTGAATCGAGGAACCCCGGATGCGATCCCATTTACTGCTTTCCCTGGCGATGCTCGCCGCGCTGTCGGCCTGCAAGCGCGACGCGGCCGATACCACTCCCGCCGCGGCCCCTGAATCCGCGGCCGCGCCTGCTGCGCCGTCCCATACCTTCGCCAACGATATCAACCCGGCCGATTTTTCCGAGCTGGTGAAGACCCTGTCTTCGGACGAATTCGAAGGCCGCGGCCCCGGTTCGGTGGGCGAGGACAAGACCGTCGCCTATATCCAGGCGCAGATGGAGCGCATCGGGTTGAAGCCCGGCAATGGCGACAGCTATTTCCAGGACGTGTCGATGGTGGAAACCACGGCCGATGCCGGCACGGTGATGAAGGTGGATGCCAACGGCAAGTCGCATGAACTCAAGTTCGGCGAGCAGATGGTACTGGGCACCCGCACCGGCCAGCCGGAAGTGAAGGTGCAGGACAGCGAACTGGTGTTCGTCGGCTACGGCGTCGATGCGCCGGAGCAGAAGTGGAACGACTACGCCGGCCAGGACTGGAAGGGCAAGACCGTGGTCATGTTCGTCAACGATCCGGGCTTCCATGCGGACGATGAGTCGCTGTTCGACGGCAAGCGCATGACCTATTACGGGCGCTGGACCTACAAGTTCGAGGAAGCCGCGCGCAAGGGCGCCGCCGCCGCGCTGATCGTGCACGACGATGCGGGCGCCAGTTACGGCTGGGACGTGGTGAAGAACTCGTGGTCGGGCGCGCAGTACGACCTGCCAGCGAAGGACGATCCGGACGCGCGCATCCAGGCGCAGGGATGGCTCACCGCCGAGGCCGCCAAGCAGCTGTTCGCCGACGCCGGCCTGGATCTGGCGCAGGCCTACAAGGACGCGAACAAGCGCGGCTTCAAGCCGGTGTCGTTGAAAGCGAAGGTGTCCTTCGACCTCAAGAGCACCATCGCCGAGAAGAAATCCCGCAACGTGATCGGCGTGCTGCCCGGCAGCACCCGTCCAGACGAAGCCGTGCTGTACATGGCGCACTGGGACCACCTGGGCAAGCACGAGGGCGAGGAAGGCGACAACATCTACAACGGCGCCATCGACAACGCCACCGGCGTGGCCGGCATCCTGGAAATCGCCGAGGCGTTTGTCCACCAGGATCCCAAGCCGCAACGCTCGCTGGTGTTTGTGGCGGTCACGCTGGAGGAATCGGGTCTGCTGGGTTCCAAATACTACGTGGCCCATCCGACTTTCCCACTGGACAAGATCGCCGGCGTGGTCAATCTCGACGCGATGAGCGTGGCCGGCAAGTCGCGCGACTTCGTGGTCACCGGCAAGGGCAATTCCGAGCTGGAAGACCTGCTGAAGATCCAGGCCGACCAGCAGGGCCGCGTATTGGTGGAAGAAAGCAACACCGCCGGCGGTTTCTACTTCCGCTCCGATCACTTCAACTTCGCCAAGGCCGGCGTGCCAGCGCTGTACGCAAAGGGTGGCGGTGATCTGGTCGAGGGCGGTACTGCAGCCGGCAAGGCCGCTGGCGACGAATACGCCAAGCGCTATCACCAGCCCAGCGACGAAATGCACGAAGGCTGGAAGCTGGATGGCGTAGTGCAGGACCTGCAGGCGCTGTACGGCGTGGGCAAGGACCTGGCCGGTGGCGACACTTGGCCCAACTGGTACGCCGGCAATCCGTTCAAGGCCGCGCGCGACAAGATGATGCAGCCCAAATAACAACCTGTAGGAGCGGGCCCTGCCCGCGATGCCCTTGCTCCCTCAAGTGGACCAAAGAGCATCGCGGGCAGGGCCCGCTCCTACATTCACTTTCCGAGGAAATGAACCATGGCCATTGCTTACTGGTGCATCCTGATCGCCGCCCTGCTGCCCTATGTCTGGGTAGCGGTGGCCAAGCAATCGGGCGAACGCTACAACAACCGCGATCCACGCGGCTGGCAGGCCAAGCAGACCAATCCGCGTTCGCAGCGCGCGCATGCCGCGCACCTCAACGGCTTCGAATCCTTTCCGGTGTTCGTGGCCGGCGTGCTCATGGCGCAGCTGGCCGGCGTGGCACCGTCCACCATCGATCTGCTGGCCATCGTCTTCGTCATTGCACGCTTCCTGCATGGCGTGTTCTACGTGGCCAACGCGCAGGCGCTGCGCAGTCTGGTGTGGCTGGTCGGCCTGGTCAGCGCCATCGCATTGATCGTTATGGCTGCGCTCAAAGTCGGCTGAGCCGCAGCTTCCCCGCAGCAGAAGCGCGTCAAAGTGGGCGAACCTAACCGCCCACCCCTTTTTCGCAGGCGCATTAGGAAAGGCTAGACTGCGCCACTTTCGTCGTCCGGCCTTCCTGTGAACGCAGCCATTCCTTCTTCGGGCAAGCGCACCGCCGCGCTCATTTTCATTTTCATCACCGTGCTGATCGACGTGCTGTCGTTCGGCGTGATCATTCCGGTGCTGCCTGGGCTGGTGCGGCAGTTCACCGGCGGCGATTTCGTGCAGGCCGCGTGGTGGATCGGCATCTTCGGTTTCCTGTTTGCCGCCATCCAGTTCGTCAGCTCGCCGATCCAGGGCACGCTGTCGGACCGTTACGGCCGCCGCCCGGTGATCCTGCTGTCGTGCCTGGGCCTGGGCATCGACTTCGTGCTGATGGCACTGGCCCAGTCGCTGCCGTGGTTGCTGGTGGCGCGCATCTTCTCCGGCGTGTTTTCGGCCAGCTTCACCACCGCCAATGCCTACATCGCCGACGTGACCGCACCGGAAAAGCGCGCCAAGGCGTTCGGCATGATTGGCGCCGCCTTCGGCCTGGGTTTCATCCTGGGCCCGATCCTGGGCGGCCAGCTGAGCAAGTTCGATCTGCGCGCGCCGTTCTGGTTCGCGGCCGGGCTCGCGCTGCTCAATTTCCTGTACGGCTGGTTCGTGCTGCCGGAATCCTTGCCGAAGGAAAAACGCACCACGCGTTTCGACTGGGCCCACGCCAATCCCATCGGCTCGCTGGTGCTGCTGAAGAAATATCCGCAGGTGTTCGGCCTGGCCGCGGTGGTCTTCCTGGCCAACTTCGCCCACTACGTCTATCCCAGCGTGTTCGTGCTGTTCGCCGAGTACCAGTACCGCTGGAATGAGGAACAGGTAGGCCTGGTGCTGGCCATCGTCGGCGTGTGCAGCGTGATCGTGCAGGCGGGATTGATCGGTCCGCTGGTGAAGGCGCTCGGCGAACGCCGCGCGTTGCTGCTGGGGCTGGCCTGCGGCGTGGCGGGTTTCGTCATCTACGGATTCGCCGATGTAGGCTGGGTGTTCCTGATCGGCCTGCCGATCAGCGCGCTGTGGGGCGTGGCGGGTCCGGCCAGCCAGTCCCTGATCACGCGTCAGGTGGATGCGAGCGCGCAGGGCCGTGTACAGGGCGCGCTGATGAGTCTGGTCAGTCTGGCGGGCGTGTTCGCACCACTGGCATTCGCAGGGACGTTCGGATTGTTCATCAGCGAACGCGCGCCAGCCCATCTGCCCGGCGCAGCCTGGCTGCTGGCCGCGTTGTTGCTGTTCAGCGCGCTGGTCGTGGGCTGGCGCTACGCGCGTGAGCAACCCGCACCCGTGGCTAACTGAGACCGACGCGATGGCATTGATGCAGGAAGGAGCATTCCAGGGCTTGCAGACGCTGCTGATACGCACGCCGTGGGCCGCAGCGGCGTTGTCGTTGCATGGCGGCCAGCTGTTGTCCTATGTGCCCGAAGGGGGCGATGACCTGCTGTGGCTGTCGCCCATCAGCAAACGCGCGCCCGAGGCGATCCGCGGTGGCGTTCCGGTGTGCTGGCCCTACTTCGGTCGCGAAGGCCAGTCCGCCGATGCACGCCAACACGGCTTCGCGCGCAATACGCGATGGGAACTGGCGAACAGCACACGCGATGCCGACGGTGGCATCACGCTGCAACTTGAGCTTCCGCAAAACCCCGCCACGCCGCTCCGGCTTGTCCAGACCCTGCAGCTTGGTCGTGAACTCCGGCAATCGCTCTCCACCCGCAACGAAGGCGAGACGCGCCTCGCCTTCACCCAGGCCTTGCACAGCTATTTCCGCGTCGGCGACGCCACGCGCGTGCAGGTGAAAGGGCTGGTGGGCCTGAATTATGCGGACAAGTTCGATGGTGAAACGCACCGGCAGATCAGCGACTGGAACCTGCAGGACCCGCGCGATCCCGGTCGCAGTGACCGCATCTACCACCGCACCGGCAATCATTTCAAACTGATCGACCCGGCGCTGGGCCGCCGCATCGAATTGACGACTTCGGGCAGTCACTCGCTGGTGGTGTGGAATCCCGGCGCGTCGGGCATTGTCGCGATCAGCGATGCACCCGACCAGAGCTGGCGTGATTTCGTCTGTCTGGAAGCTTCGAACGCAGGCGAGGACGTGATCCAACTAGAACCGGGCCAGACGCACATCCTGCAACAGACCATCGCCATCAACCCGCTGTCGCCGTAGGAGCGCTGTAGGAGCGACGCAAGTCGCGACACCCGAGAGAACCATTTCTCAACAGCGCGTGACGTGACATGGACGCATGGAGCTTGTAGCTTCGCGACTTGCGTCGCTCCTACGCGGCAGTGCAGACCTCAGAGCCGCTGCTTCACGAACTCCGCGTTCAAGGCGTAGACCAGCTTGCCGACCTGCGGCGTCAGACAGGTATTGAATGTCGCCGGATCGCTGCATGTGGCGTCCACCTCAGCGGCGATTTTCTTCAACCCCCATCCGGCCAATATCTGACGCGCCTTGACGAAACAGGCCTGGCCGGGCGATCCATTCAACAGATCGCCGTGCCGCGTGCTGCAATAGGTCATGGCACTGGCCAGTGCAGCGGCGTTGACCGCATACACCGACTGGCTGATGTTGGCTGGCGGACGCGATGCGACCTGGGCGGCAGCCGTACCGCAGAGGGCCAGCAGAACAGCGGATGCAAACAATGCTCGGAACACGGCGATACTCCTGGGAACCACTCCACCCGGTCATTGTCGTCGCCGCGCGGCCTGCCGCCAACCTTGGCGAACTCACAAAAGAAAGGCCGCCCTGCGGCGGCCCTTCCCTCACCAGATGGGTGAACCGAAGCGCTCAGTCGTTCTCGACGTGAAGCACACGCCCGTCCTTCGCGTCCAGATGAATTTCGACATCGTTGCCGTCGGCGCGTTCGGCCTCGGCTTTCCACACGCCGTCGTCGAAGTCCACATCGTGCACTTTCGAATAACCCGCGGCGGTCAACTTGGCTTTTACGTCATCTTCGCTCAGCGTGGAAACCATCGCTTCGGAGTAGACGCGCCGGGTGGCAGGATCGATACGGACATCGACTCGGTTGCCGTCGGCGCTGGTGGCATCGGTTTCCCAGGCGCCGTCCTCGAAATCGAGATCGTCGATGCGGGTATAGCCCTGCTCGGTCAACAGCGCGCGGACCTGTGGTTCGGTCAGTGCTTGCGCCGCTGGCGACTTGGCGGTGACCGCACCGGCAGCGATCAGGGAAGCCGAAAGAAATGCGATACGAAGCATCGAATGGCGCATGAAACTCTCCTGCTGAATTAAGTGCGCCGAGTGTGCCCATGCGATTCGGACTGCCCCATGAACTCACAGTCTCTACACATTGCTGAGCGTCAACCAACGTAGGAGCGACGTGAGTCGCGATGCGGCTCTACCGGTAAATCTTCATCGCGACTTACGTCGCTCCTACATACACGGCGATGAAGATTCAGGTTTTCCTGCGGCGCCATACCATCAACGTCACTCCACCTGCGACAAGCCCCCAGAAGGCCGAACCGATACCGACCAAGGAAACTCCCGATGCGGTGACCAGAAACGCGATCAGCGCAGGCTCGCGATCATTTTCTTCGCGCATCGCCGCCGCCAGGCTGTTGCCGATGGTGCCGAACAGCGCGATGCCGGCGATGGCCATCACCAGTTCCTCGGGGAATGCGACGAACACCGCCGCGACCGTAGCGCCGAACAAACCCACGATTATGTAGAAGATGCCAGCGAAGATTGCCGCCACGTAGCGTCGCCGGGGATCCTGGTGGGCTTCGCGGCCCATGCAGATCGCAGCGGTGATCGCTGCAAGGTTCAAGGCAAAGGCACCGAACGGCGCAAGCAGAACGTTGACCACGCCCGTCCACCCGATCACCGGCGAGATGGGCACCGCATAGCCCGAAGCTCGGATCACCGCCACGCCCGGCACATTCTGCGAAGTCATGGTGACGATGAACAACGGCAGCGCGATGCCGAACACCGAGGCCAGCGAAAGCGCGGGCAGGGTGAAGATGGGTTGCGCGAACTGCAGGCGCACATCGCCCAGATGCAGTTGCCCGGAAGCGGCGGCGATGGCGATGCCCACGGTCAGCGTCGCGATCACCGCATAACGCGGGAACAGCCGGCGACCGATCAGGTAGGTGACGAACATGGTCAGCGCCATCAGCAGCTGCGTCTGCATCGACACGAACACGTCCAGCCCGAACCGCAGCAACACCCCGGCCAGCATGCCCGAGGCCAACGACACCGGGATGCGGTTGAGAGTGCGTTCGAACACGCCGCTAAAGCCGGCAATCGCCATCAGCAATGCCGACAACACGAAGGCACCGATGGCTTCGGCATAAGGCAGTCCCGCGGTGCTGGCGATCAGCATCGCCGCACCGGGCGTGGACCAGGCGGTCACCACAGGCATGCGGTAGCGCAACGACAGGCCGATGCAGGTCAGGCCCATACCCAGGCCCAGCGCCCACATCCACGAGGCGATTTCCGCATCGGATGCCCCCAGCGCCTGCGCAGCCTGGAACACGATCACCGCCGAGGCAGTGAAGCCCACCAGCACGGTGACGAAACCGGCGGCGACGGCGGACAGCGAGAAGTCGCGAACGAAACGGGTGAACGGGTTCGTGGTCATGTCAAAGCGATGAGCGGAGCTGAGGTATTGTCGCGTGTCCAAACCAATTTCTGTAGGAGCTGCGTAAGCTGCGACTTTTCATCGGTTGCAGAGGAAATTCAGGAGGTTGGAATATCCCGGTCGCAGCTTACGCAGCTCCTACAAGGCGGTGGGTTGGTAGTTGGCCAGGCCGGACACCACGCCCAGCGAGGGATCACCGAACACCAGGCGTGCCTGCGGGAAGGCCTCGTGCACGATGGCCTGCACATACGGCGCGCGCGACATGCCGCCGGTAAGAAAGACGCTATCGGGTGGAGCATCGAGGCTATCGCCCACTTCCTGCAGCAACCGCCCCAACCGCGACAGGAAATCCACACTGGCCACGCGCAGGTCCTCACGACTCGCGCTGACCGACAGGTCCGCGTCGATGTAGTCCAAGGCATGACGACTGTCGTCGTGTTCGCTCAGCCGCATCTTCATCGATTCCACCGCGCGGTACAGGCGTGTGGTGCCGCCATCCTGCTGCAAGGCGTGCAGGCGTTCGTTATACGGCGCAGGCACTTCGCTGAAATCGCGTTTGTGGAACGCGCGCTGCCGCGGCATGTCCTGGACCATCGCCGCATCGACGAAATGATGCGCCGGCACGCGCGTGTCGCCACGGCCGAACAACGGCATGAAGTGCGCCATGCTCAAGGCCAGGTCCACGTCGGTGCCGCCATTGGGCAGACCCCAGGCGCGATGGATCACCGGTGATTCGCGGCCGCCGACATGCGCAAAGGCGATATCGCTGGTGCCGCCGCCGATATCCACAACCAGGGTCGAATGCCGCAACTCGCTGCCGGCGTGGTAATGCAGCGCTGCGGCCACCGGTTCTTCCAGGAAATCCACCGCCTCGAAACCGGCGATCTGCGCGGCTTCGGCCAGGATATCCAGCGCCTGCTCGCCACCCTCCGGTCCCAGCGAACTGCGGAACTGCACCGGCCGCCCGATCGTGGCCAGGCGCACGTCCACATCCAGCTGCTCACTGGCGGCCACACGGATATGTTCGAGAATCTGCGCGGCGATGCCGGTGATGGTGTGGCGCGCGCGCGGCAGCAGGTCGTAGCCCAGCATCGATTTGGGCGACTGCACCAGATGGCCGCTGCCTTCTTCCAGATAGCGGTCGATAGCCTCCTCACCGAACACCGCATCGTCCAGGTCGGCGGCCGCGTCCTCCGCTTCCCTAGCCTGCGCTTCCAGCCATTGCCGGCGCACCACTTGCACGGCATCGCGAAACAACTGCGCCTCGCTGCGCGGGGCCACGCCGCTGCGGGTCTGTTCCGCCTTGGCGGCACGCACCAGCGCGGCGACTTCGCCCTCGCGTTCGCGGGTCAGGTGGAAATCGGCCGGATCAGGCAGGTCCGTGGGGAAGAACACCGCGGTGCGGAACTGCGGCTGTCCGTGGAACTGGATGTGTTCCAGCCTATCTCCCACGCGCGCGGCAGCGGCCGAATAGCTGGTGCCGAAATCGATGCCGATTCTCATGGAAGGGGAGGAGCCTGCGCGGGGGCCCGCGATTCTACGGGGTTGAAGGCTGTCCTGCGCGGTCGCCATAGCGGCCCGGGCTTGCCAGCAACCGGGATGCAGAGCAGCGGGGCAAGCGCCGCTCTACGGGAGGCGCGCTGGCATCGGTGGAAGTCGGATTCTCATTCGATGGCGCTTCGCAGAACGCCCCGCGCGAACCGGATCAGCGGACGCTTTCGCCGCTTGCCGTCCACTCGTGGATGGGGACCTCGGTGCGCTCTACGACCAGTTCATCCATGATCTGCTGTTCGGTAGTCAGCTGGGTCTTGCTGGGGATCACGGGCTCGGCGGCGCTTTCCGCATCGCGCCAGGCGATGGTGACCCGCAGATCCCACTGCTCATTGTCCGCATTGAAGCGCGGCCTGGTCAGTCGCACCCACAGCGCGCGGCCATCCTTGATCCTGGCGCGCAGTACCGGAGCGCGGTTCTTCTCGAACAGGCCGATGAACTGCAGTTCCTTGCCCGCCTTGATCCAGTACGTCTGCTCGACAATGAACGCCGTGGGTGCTGCAGGCGGCGCCTGCGCGGATGCATCCAACGGCGCGACGACGAACACAAGAAACAACAGGATCATGGAGCGAATAGCAGTTCTCCCTGGTGCGGGGCGACTGAGTCGGCCCAATACGGGGCCGGATCGATCATTGAAGGGACATGGCGGCGCATTGTTTCCGCGCCACATCGAAGGGCCAACATGTCACTTCAATTCAGGCTTCGATGCAAGTCTGGCGCACCCTGTCCACACCAGGGTGCGCATCACCATGTCATCGGGGTTCAGGAAAGCAGCATCTGCGCGATGCTTCCGGCCGCATCGCGACCTTCGGCAACGGCAGTGACCACCAGGTCGGCGCCGCGCACGGCATCGCCGCCGGCGAACAGTTTCGGATTGGTGGTCTGGTACGGCAGCCGTTCGTCGCCACCGGCCACGATGCGCCCGTTCGGGCTGCCTTCCACGCCTTGCGCGGCCAGCCACTCCGGCACGGTCGGCGAGAAGCCGAAAGCGATGATCACGATGTCCGCTTCCAGCAGCGATTCGCTGCCTTCGATCGGCACCGCCGCCTGGCGACCGCGCGCATCGGGTTCGCCGAGCCGCGTTTCCACCACACGCACGCCGACGAGTTGTTCGTCATCGCCTTCGATCATCAACGGCGCGCGATTGAACAGGAAGCGCACCCCTTCTTCGCGCGCATTGGCCACTTCGCGCGCCGAGCCCGGCATGTTGGCTTCGTCGCGGCGATAGGCGCAGGTGACTTTCGCCGCGCCCAGGCGGATCGCGCTGCGCACACAATCCATGCCGGTATCACCGCCGCCCAGCACGACCACGCGCTTGCCGGCCAGGTCGGGCAACACCATCGTGTCTTCCCACCCTGCAATCGGCCGGCCCCAGGGGTCGTTGCCGCCGACTATGCGTCCGTTCTGCACCAGGAACGGCAGCGCCGGCAGCACATGCTTCAGGTCCTGGCCCAGCAGTCCGCCATCGGTGTAGCGGTACGCGCCGGTCCCCAGGAACACTGCGTCGTAGTCGGCCAGCAATTCCTCGATGGCAAGATCCTTGCCGATTTCCACGCCCAGGTGGAACTCCACGCCCATGCCTTCCAGCACCTCGCGGCGGCGCGCGATGATGCTCTTCTCCAGCTTGAAGCTGGGAATGCCGAACTGCATCAGCCCGCCGATCTGTTCGTAACGGTCGAAGACCACCGCCTGGATGCCATTGCGCGCCAGCACATCCGCGCAGGCCAGTCCCGCCGGCCCCGCACCGATCACCGCCACGCGCTTGCCGGTGGGGACCACATTGCTCAGATCGGGACGCCAGCCTTTCTCCAGCGCTGCATCGACGATGTACTTTTCCACCGCGCCGATGGTCACCGCACCGAAACCGTCTTCCAGCGTGCAGCTTCCTTCACACAGCCGATCCTGCGGACACACCCGGCCACACATTTCCGGCAGCGGATTGGTGGTGTGGCACAACGCGGCGGCTTCATCGATGCGGTTTTCCTGCACCAGCTGCAGCCACTGCGGAATCGCATTGTGCACCGGACACTTCCAGCTGCAATACGGATTGCCGCAATCGAGACAACGCCCGGCCTGGTGCTGCGCCTCGGGCAGCGCGAACTTGCCGTACATCTCGCCCCAGTCGCCATTGGTGCGCAGTTCCAGCGGAATGCGCTGCGGCATCTGGCGGGGGAGTTCTACGAATTGGAAGACTTGCTTGCGGCTCATAAAAATCTTTCCGACGTCGTCGCGGCGGTCTTCACCCGCCAGGAGAGGTCCATTTGAAGTCTATCCGACGTCATCCCAGCGAAAGCTGGGATCCATTTTGATTTTGCTTTTGCTTCTTTCGTTTGGTAATGCGTGAAGATCAAGATGGATCCCAGCTTTCGCTGGGATGACGTCGGAGGTAGTTCGCGCCCGAGCGATTGGCAATAGCTCATCACGCCGCCCGCCTCAACGATTCCGTCAACGACTCCAGGCTCGCCGCCTTCGGCTTCACCAGCCAGAACTTGCCAACGTAGTCGCGGAACTCGTCCAGGATCTGCTGCGCCCAGATGCTGCCGGTCAGTTCGCGATGGCGCGTGATCAGCGTATGCAGATGCTGACGATGGCTTTCGAAGCCTTCCGGCGACACGCGGTGGATATCGATCAGTTCGTGGTTGTAGCGGTCGACGAAATCGCGATCCAGATCCAGCACGTACGCCAGGCCACCGGTGAACCCGGCACCGAAGTTCAGACCGGTGCGGCCCAGCACCATGACGATGCCGTCGGTCATGTATTCGCAGCAGTGGTCACCTGCGCCTTCGATCACGGCAAGTGCGCCGGAATTACGCACCGCGAAGCGTTCGCCGGCGCGGCCAGCGGCGAACAGCTCACCGCCCGTCGCACCATAAAGACACGTATTGCCAAGGATCGCGGTGTTGCGCGCCTCGAAGCGTGCGCCGCGTGGCGGGCGCACCACCAGCCGACCGCCGGCCATGCCCTTGCCCACGTAATCGTTGGCTTCGCCTTCCAGTTCCATCAGCAGGCCGCCGGCGTTGAACGCGCCGAAGCTCTGGCCGGCAGTGCCACGGAAACGCAGGTTGAGCGGCGCGTCTTCCATGCCGTGGTTGCCGTGCGCGCGGGCGATGGCACCAGACAGGCGCGTACCGATAGAGCGGTCGGTGTTGTGGATGAGGAAGCGCTGTTCGCCGCCGGATTTCTTCGCAATCGGCTCGGCCATAAGACCATCGAGTTGCGTGGCCAAACTGTCCGGCGATTCGTAGAGGCGTTGCGCCGAGCAGTGTCCGGTGTCCTGGTGCACATGCTTGAGCAGACGCGACAGGTCGATGTTCACGCCCGGGCGCGGCGACATGTCGAGTTGCGTCAGCAGATCGGTACGACCGACGATTTCGTCCAGCGAACGCGCACCCAGATACGACAGCCACTGCCGTACTTCCTCGCTCAACAAGCGGAAGAAGTTCTCCACCCGCTCCGGCAAGCCGGTGAAATGCTTGGCGCGCAGGTTCTCGTCCTGCGTGGCCACGCCGGTGGCGCAGTTGTTCAGGTGACAGATGCGCAGGTACTTGCAGCCCAGCACGATCATCGGCGCGGTTCCGAAACCGAAACTGTCCGCGCCCAGCAACGCCGCCTTGACCACATCCAGCCCGGTCTTGAAGCCGCCGTCAGTCTGCAGCACGGTGCGGTCGCGCAACTGGTTGGCGACCAGGGCTTGATGCGATTCGGCCACACCCAGTTCCCAGGGCACGCCCGCGTAGCGGATCGAGCTCAATGGGCTCGCACCCGTGCCGCCATCGTGGCCGGAAATCGTGATCAGGTCCGCACCGGCTTTCACCACACCGGCGGCAATCGTGCCGACGCCGGCATGCGATACCAGCTTCACCGAGATCAGCGCCGACGGATTCACCTGGCGCAGGTCGAAAATCAGCTGCGCCAGATCCTCGATGGAATAGATGTCGTGGTGCGGCGGCGGCGAGATCAGACCGATGCCCGGCTTGGCGTAACGCAGTCGCGCGATCATCTCGTTGACCTTGTGCCCCGGCAGCTGGCCGCCTTCGCCGGGCTTGGCGCCCTGCGCGACCTTGATCTGCAGCACCTCGGCATTCACCAGATATTCCGGCGTCACCCCGAAGCGGCCCGAGGCCACCTGCTTGATCTTGCTGCGCTTCTCGGTTCCGTAGCGCGCGGGGTCTTCGCCACCTTCGCCGGAATTGCTGCGCCCACCCAGGCGGTTCATCGCGATGGCCAGCGCCTCGTGCGCTTCGGGCGACAACGCACCCAGGCTGATCGCGGCCGTGTCGAAGCGACGCAGCAGATCGCCCGCATCGGCCACTTCTTCCAACGGCGTCGGTGAATCGGATTTCTTCAGCTGCAAAAGATCGCGCAGCGCCGAAGGCGGGCGCGCATGCACGAAGTCGGTGTATTTCTTCCAGTCCTCCGCCTGGCCGGTTCGGCTGGCATGCTGCAGCGACATGACCACATCCGGGTTGTACATGTGGTACTCGCCGCCGTGCACGTATTTCAGCAGGCCGCCGATTTCGGGTTTCTGCAGATCGTTCCACGCGTTGCGGGTCAGCTGGCGCGCTTCCACATCCAGACGCGCAAGATCCACACCACCGACTCGCGAGGCGGTTTCCGGGAAGCACAGCTCGATCACGTCCGGCTGCAGGCCGACGATCTCGAACAGCTGCGCGGCGCGGTAGCTGCTGATGCTGCAGATGCCCATCTTCGAAATGATCTTCGACAGGCCCTTGTAGATGCCCTTGCGGTAGCTGCGTCCGATCTGCGCCTGCTCGCCTCCCTTCTTCAGGTACAGGATGCCGCGACGGCCCAGGTCGAACAGGGTCTGGTAGGCAAGATACGGATACACCGCGGTGGCGCCAAAGCCCAGCAGGCAGGCCATGTGGTGCGGGTCGCGCGCGGTGCCGGTTTCGATGATCAGGTTGACGTCGCAACGCAGTCCGATCCGCGAAAGATGGTGGTGCACCGCGCCGGTGGCGAGCAGCGCATGCACCATCGGCCGTTCCGCGACCGGATAGCGGTCGGTCAGCAGCAGCATGACCATGCCGTCGCGCGCGGCCTGTTCGGCCTGCGCGCAGATGCGCTCGATGCCGGCCTTCAGGCCTTCCTCGTGCGAATACGACAGATCGATCAGCGCATTCTTCTCGTCGTACGGCTGCATCTTCAGCAGCTGCCGCAACTTGCGCTGCGAGAGCACCGGCGAGTTGAGGATCACGTGGTTCACCGTTTCCGGGCCCGCGTGGAAGATGTTGGTTTCCTTGCCCAGCTGCGTGGACAAAGACATCACGCAGTCTTCGCGCAAGGGGTCGATTGGCGGGTTGGTGACCTGCGCGAATGCCTGGCGGAAGTAGTCGTACAACGGACGCGTCTGCCGGCTCAGCACCGCCATCGGCGTGTCGTCGCCCATCGAGCCCGTGGCTTCCTGTTCGGTCTCCGCCAGCGGGCGCAGCACGAACTCCACTTCCTCGTTGGTCAGCTGGAACAGCTTGTGATAGCTGCGCAAAGTTTTTTCGTCGAAAGGTTCTTCGACCAGTGACGGGTCGATCAGCTCGGTCTGCAGATAGGTCACGCCCTGCTGCAGCCATTGCTTGTAAGGCGCGCGGCCACGGTTGATGCGGTCCACCGCTTCGCTGTCCAGCAGGTCGCCGCGCTTGAGATCGATGGCCATCATTTCGCCCGGGCCCAGCTTGCCCTTCCGGGTGATGCGCTCGGCCGGCAGTTCCCACACGCCTGCTTCGGAGGCGACCAGAAAATGGCGATCCGATGTCAGCAGCCAGCGCGCGGGGCGCAGGCCGTTGCGGTCGAGCATGCACGCCGCGTAACGCGCGTCGCAGGCGACGATTCCGGCGGGGCCGTCCCAAGGTTCGCTGTTCAGGCCGTAGAACTCGTAGAACGCGGCGAGATCGGAATCCTTGAATTCCAGCGACTGCGTGGCCGGCGGCACCAGGATGCGCAGCGCCTGCAGCAGGTCCATGCCGCCTGCGATCAGCAGTTCCAGCATGTTGTCCAGGCTCTGCGAATCGGAGCCGTGCATGGAGATGACCGGATCGAATTCGGCGATGTCGAAGCGCGGCGTCTTCCACACCTTGCTGCGCGCCTGTGCCCAGCGGCGGTTGCCTTCGATGGTGTTGATCTCGCCGTTGTGCGCCAGCAGGCGGAACGGATGCGCCAGCGGCCAGCGCGGCAGCGTATTGGTGGAGAAGCGCTGGTGGAACACCACCGCACTTGCCGCCAGGTCATTGCGCTGCAGGTCCGGATAGAACGTGGACAGCTTGTCTGGCAGCACCATGCCCTTGTAGCCGATGGCGTGCGGGGTCAGGGTGACCACGTAGAAATCAGCGATGTCGCGAAGACGCTGTTCGGCGCGACGGCGCGCCAGGAACAAAGCAAGCGTGAAGCCGTCGTCGTTCTGGCCTTCGCCGGCATCGACGAACACCTGCTCGATATGCGGCAAGGTGTCCTTGGCCAGCTGTCCGCAGACCGAATCGTCGGTCGGCAGCACACGCCAGCCTTGCAGCGACACGCCGGCGCGCTTCAATTCCTCTTCGAGGGCGCCGCGGCACTGCGCTGCCTGTTCCACGTCGTGCGGCAGGAACACCAGGCCGGCCGCATAGCGTGCGCCGATGGCGATGCCGGCTTCCCTGGCCAGCGCGCGCACGAAGACATCGGGTTTGCGGATCAGCAGACCGCAGCCGTCGCCGGTGAGACCATCGGCGGCGACACCGCCGCGATGGGTCATGCGCGACAGCGCGGAAATGGCGGTATCGACCAGCGAACGCGAGGGCTGGTCGTCGAGCTGCGCGACCATGCCGAAACCACAGGCATCGCGCTCGTCGTTGGGGTCGTAGAGTCCCTGGCGGCTGCGGGGGTCCATCGTTCAAGTCTCAACCGGTAAGGTCGGCCGGCTCACGCCGATCGACGAAGTGACGGCGACACCGCACCCTGCCCAAGCGGCGCTACTGGATGTCTCCGGAACTTCCGACTAGAACATAGATGGTGCGGTGCCGCAACACGATGGTGCAATGGCGGCGATAGTTACATTGGCAACTGTTGTTTCGTTCTGCAGCATGTCGGGGGCGTAGCCCCGACCTACGACTGCGCTGGTAGGAGGCGCAACCGTTCCACTCGGTCTAATACCCCAATCCCTGTCATCCCGAGCGCAGCGAGGGATCTGCTTCACCACCTGTCCAATCGGAAGCAGATTCCTCGCTGCGCTCGGAATGACAATGCTTCCTCTATCGCCTTGAACAGACGATTACCCGCAACGGATGGCGGTGACCACGCCGGTGTCGTCCAGATCCAGGTTCAACCGGCTGGCGTTGAACTCCATCGTTACTGCTTGCCCGGGCTTGAGCGAACGCACCGTTTCGGCGCCGCTGTCCTTGCGCGCCTGCTCCAGGTCGGCTTCGGTGGGTTTCTTGCCGATGGCCCACTGCGCCTGCGAGTCGTCGCAGCCGGCGGCGATGGCCGGCGGCGCGACGGGTGCGGGTTTGGCGACTTCCTGCGCCCTCTCTTCGGATTGGGCGGTGGCCTCTTCTTGTTCGTCCGGCTCCGGAGTGCAGGCGGCGAGTCCGAGGGTCAGCAAGGCGACCGCAGGCAGGAGGAATCGGGACATGCGTGGCTCCGGTGAGGGGTAGGGACTGATTCAAGCATCCCGCATCCTGCATTCGCAAGGCGTTAACCGTCTGGCGCCAGAATCCGACCGATGCCGCCCTCCACCAATCGTCCCGCCAAACCTTCCGAGAGCACGCCAGCCGCTGCGCAGGCTACGGAGGCCGGCCTGGTGTATGTCAGCGATGCCGACCCGGGCATCAGCCGTCGACGCGCGGGCAAGGGCTTCTCCTATCGACAGCCCGGCGGAGAATCGGTGCGCGATGCGGCGACCCTGGACAGGATCAGCGCGCTGGCTATTCCTCCGGCCTATACCGAGGTGTGGATCTGCCGCAACGCGCGCGGACACCTGCAGGCGACCGGCCGCGATGCGCGGCGACGCAAGCAATATCGCTACCACGCGCAATGGAGCGTCACGCGCGGCGACGGCAAGTTCGACCGCATCGTCGCCTTCGGCAAGGCGCTGCCTCGCTTACGCCGTGCGCTGCGACGCGACCTTGCGCTGCCCGGCTGGCCACGCGCCAAGGTCCTGGCCCTGGTGGTGGCGGTGATGGCCGACACCCTGGTGCGCGTGGGCAACGAAGGCTATGCGCGCGAGAACAAGTCGTTCGGGCTGACCACGCTGCGCAACCGCCATGCCGAGTTCGTCAGTGGCGGACGCGCGCGGCTGCATTTCCGTGGCAAGGGCGGACAGGAGCACGACATCACGCTGGACGACAAGCGCCTGGCCAAGCTGGTGCGCGGCGTGCAGCAACTGCCGGGCCAGGCGCTGTTCCAGTATCGCGACGACGAGGGCAACGTACGGCCGGTGGACTCGGGCGAGGTCAACGAGTATCTGCGCACGGCGATGGGCGAAAGTTTCACCGCCAAGGATTTCCGCACCTGGGGCGGCACGCTGGCGGCATTCCAGCGGCTGGCCGTCACCGAATTGCCGGAAACGCCCAGCGAACGTGCGTTGAAGATTCTGCAGAACGAAGTCATCCAGTCCGTGGCCGACGCCCTGGGCAACACGCCAGCGGTATGCCGCAAGGCCTACATCGATCCGTGCGCGTTCGCTGGCTGGCGCGAAGGAAGTCTGCAGCGCGCGGCCAGTGGCGCACGCGGCGAGCGGCAATGGGAACAGGCCACGTTGAAATTCCTGGCGCAGGCGCATCGCGCGCAGAAGTCGCCTACGGGCGCAAAGGCTAAGAGGAAGTCCACATAAGCGTGCGGCGCTTTCACCTTGCCTGAAGCGCTTCGATCGGAGACTGCGGTTCAAGTTCCGATGGAGACCCGCGCAATGGCAACCCGCAAAACCACGACATCCACGGTGACCAGGCAGCAGCAGGCCATCCAGTCCAAAGTGGACGCGAAAGACAGGAAGGCTTCCAAAAAGAAGTCGTCGGAGAAATCACCGGTGCAGGCGGGCAAAAAAACGCAGCCTCAGAACCCGATGCCGGCGCAGCACTTGAAGAAACCCGGCAACGAGCACGAACTGGATCTGGCACCGCGCTTCCTTGCACCCGACTACAAAGGCAGCGGCAAGCTGAAAGGCATGTCCGCCATCGTCACCGGCGGCGATTCGGGTATCGGGCGCGCGGTCGCCGTGCTGTTCGCGCGCGAGGGTGCGGATGTGGCCGTGCTGTATCTGGACGAAGACCAGGATGCGCGCGTCACCAAGCAGCATGTGGAAGCCGAAGGCGCGCGCTGCCTGGCGATCGCGGGCGACGTGAAGGACCCGAAGTTCTGCGAGGCGGCGGTGAAGAAAGTGGTCAAGGCATTCGGTCGTCTGGACGTACTGGTCAACAATGCGGCCTTCCAGTTGCATTCGGAAAAGCTGGAAGATCTGACCGACGAGCATCTGCAGCAGACTCTGCAGACCAATATAGGCGGCTATTTCCATATGGCACGCGCTGCGCTCCCGTATCTGAAGAACGGAGCCAGCATCATCAACACCGGTTCGGAGACCGGCCTCTTCGGCGCCAAGCATCTGTTGGATTATTCGGCGACCAAGGGCGCCATCCATGCCTTCACCATGGCCCTGGCCAGCAATCTGCTGGAACGCGGCATCCGCGTGAACTGCGTGGCGCCGGGTCCGGTGTGGACACCGTTGAATCCCGCCGACAAGAAAGCCGAAGACGTGGCGGAGTTCGGCCAGGACAGCGACATGGGACGGCCCGCGCAGCCGGAAGAACTATCGCCGGCGTATGTGTTTCTGGCCTCGCCGGTTACCGCGTCGTATATCAGCGGCGTGGTGTTGCCGGTGATGGGTGGACCGCGGGAATGAGTGCCTGAGAACCAAGCATAGGCGGAACACCTCTCCCGCTCGCGGGAGAGGTCGACGCGCACAGCGCGGAGGGTGAGGGCGGTGAGCGAAGACGGATAGCGGCGGCATGCGCTTCTTAGCTCAACAAGCGGCGCCTGCAAATTTTTTGCTGGAATGCGCTTGAGATTTGATTGTTGCTACTCCGCTCGCCCCTCATCCGGCCTTCGGCCACCTTCTCCCCGCGAGGCGGAGAGAAGGACGCGCACGACATGGACGCTCTCTTTATGTGGTGTCACGGAGACTCGATAAACCCCAGAATTTCCTCCCCTGCCGCTTCCACCTCCACCAGCCGCAGCATCAGCAATGCCAGCGTCACCACGTCCTGATGGTTGTGCGCGGCGACACGACGCAGGTTGCGGGCAGAACCGCCACGCAGGTAATTGAGCCATGCCGCAGGCGCTTCTGAACCAGGCAGGTCGTCCTCGCGCACGATGCGCAGCAGCTCGCGCTCTATCGTCGCCAGCCGGCAGTTTTCCCAAGTGCCGCGATAGCGGCGGCGCGTGGGAAACAGCAGGTCCACGTGATCCAGTGGCGTGATCGGGTCATCCTTGCGCGCCAACCGGTAGCGCGTCTTCAACAGCGGCGAGTCGTAGCAGCGGCCGTTGTAACTGGACAGCACCGTGTTCTTTTCGCACAACCAAGCCGCGAAGGTATCCAGCATTGCCAACTCAGCCGCCATGGTGGTCATCAACAACTGGCGCACGCGCAGTCCTTCGCCATGCCAGTCCGCAGCACCGATCATGAAGGCGCGCGTGCCGGTGCCGCCAGCCAGCCCGGTGGTTTCGGTGTCGAAGAACAACAGGTTGCGTGGATTCACCGATTCTTCGTGGCGCTTGGCGAAGGCCAGCGACAGCGATTCTTCCGGCACCGCCATGGGCAGACGGGTTTCGATCAGGCGCAGGCCAGGGGAAATTTCTTCGCCGGGGATTTCGCGGTCGGTGGATTTGCGTGGGCGCGTTGGCACAACAACTTTTTCGCGCAGGCCCAGGATCTTGCGCAATGCATCGATCGATTGCGAGGCGGGGCGTGCTCCAGTATCAGGCCCCCTCCTCTGCGAAGGCAGGGGAGGGTTGGGGAGGGGTTGTGTGAGTCCACGTGATGCTGAAGGCACCCCCTCCCAACCTCCCCCTGCCTTCGCAGGGGGAGGGGCCAAGCCCGCCTCGCGCTTTAATGCCCTCAATTTCTCCAGACTTATATTCACGCAGAGCGCCCCTGTAGGAGCGGGCCTTGCCCGCGATGTCTTTGGTTTCGCACATAACGGAAAGCATCGCGGGCAGGGCCCGCTCCTACGGAAGGCATCATGCTTTCAGGGGCGCCGACAACAATCCCAATACTTCCAACGCCAACGACTTGGGCGTCACCAACTGCTTGCCTTCACTCGCTGCCAGCACCGGCCCCACGCAGGCCGGGCAACCGGCAACGCAATCGCAGCCGTCTACCAGTTCGCGTGCGCGCTGCACCAGTTCGGCCTGTCGCTGCCATAACGGTTCACTCAGTCCCACGCCGCCGGGGAAGTTGTCGTACAGATAGACCGTCGGTACGAACTGTTGCACTTCCACCATACCCGGTTCGGACATCGACACCGCTTTTCCGGCATCGTCCTGCGCACATCCATTGCCCTTGCCATCCTGCGTAGCGAACCATGCACCATCGCCATTGCCCACCGATTGCTGCAGATCGCGCGCATCGGCCATCACCGCTACCGTCGCCACCACATGCAAGGCATAGGCGGCGCCGAGGAAACCATCCAGCGCGTCCTGCTTCGATGCGAATGCCTTCAACAACACCGACTGCGGCAATTGCCACCACACCGCGGTGGTGTGCAGTTCCTGATCGGGCAGGTTGACCGGGCCGTAGCCGATATTCTCATGCGTGTAGTAGCGGATCTTCTTGTAGCCCGCGACACGCCGGACCACGTGCACTTCGCCATGGTTGGCGTCGCCGCCGCCGGCCTCGCAACCCTCGAATCGCTCCAGCACCTTCAACTTGGTGAAGTCGATGCTGTCGGTGTAGTAGTCCACATGCGTGCGGGTGACGTAGGCCTTGCGGCCTTCCCAGTCCAGCCGTTCCACTTGATAGGGCGTGGACTGGACCATGTGGATCGCGCCTTCGTACAGGGTGAGCGCGGCGGCGGAGTAATCCACTTCGCACAGGATCACCTGGCGTCCATCGGTCTTGTCCACAACCACGAAGTTGCCATCAGCCACCGAACGAAGACTTACCGCCTGCGCCGGATAGCTGTCGGCGATCCATTCCCAGCGCTCGCCTTCGCGATGCACCACTTCGGTTTCGGCAAGCGCTTCCAGGTACACGGAAGGATCGATTGGGCCGAACGCTTCGCCCACCAGAAACGGCAGTTCGAAGGAACCGCAGCGGATGTGGTCGAACAGGATCAGCGGCTGGTCAGGCGCGATGCGCGCGTGTTCGGGCGGAGCATCGGCGAAGAAATCCGGGTGCCGCACCACATACTGGTCAAGTGGCTGAGAGCTCGCCACCAGCACACCAAGTGAGGGCTGCTGGCGACGACCAGCGCGGCCGAACCGCTGCCATGTGGCGGCGACGGTGCCGGGATACCCGTTCAACACCACCACGTCGAGGCTGCCGATATCCACGCCCAGTTCCAGCGCCGAGGTGGCGATGATGCCGTCGATATTGCCGGCGCGCATGTCGCGTTCGGCGGCGCGGCGCTCGGTCGGCAGGTAACCGCCGCGATAGGCGCGGATGCGTGGCGGCTTGCGTGGGTCGTGGTCGAACACGTCCTTCAAGTATTTGGTCAGCACTTCCACCATAAGGCGCGTCTGCGCGAACACCAGCGTCTTCAACCCCGACTTGATCGCGATGCGCGCGATGCGGTTGCTCTGCGAACGCGCCGAGGCGCGCAGGCCAAGGTCGGCGTTGACCACCGGCGGATTCCACAGCAGCACGTGTTTATCGCCGGTGGGTGCGCCGGATTCGGTGATCGCATGCACGCGGTCTTCGATCAGGGCTTCGCAATGCGCCTGCGGATTGCCAATGGTGGCCGAGCACAGGATGAATTGCGGTTTGACGCCGTAGAACGCGCAGATGCGCTTGAGCCGGCGCAGCACATTGGTGACGTGGCTGCCGAATACGCCGCGGTAAGTGTGCACTTCGTCGATCACCACGTAACGCAGGTTCTCGAAGAACTGCGCCCACTTGGTGTGGTGCGGCAAGATGGCCTGATGCAGCATGTCCGGGTTGCTGACCACGATGTCGCCGTGCAAACGGATCGCCTGGCGCGCATCGCCCGGCGTGTCGCCGTCGAAGGTGAAGGCTTTTACGCCCAGTTCGCCGGCGCGATTCAATTCCAACAACTCCACTACCTGATCCTGCGCCAAAGCCTTGGTCGGGAACAGGTACAGCGCCTTCGCGTTGCCGTTCATCGCGGCGGCCACCACCGGCAGTGTGTAGCACAGCGACTTGCCCGAAGCAGTCGGCGTAACGATGGCGACATGCTCGCCGGCCTGCGCGGCCTTCCACGCCTCGGCCTGATGGCTGTACAGCTGGTCGATGCCGCGCGCATGCAGTGCCGCCTTCAACTGCGCCGGCACGTCATCTGGAATCGGCGCGTACTGGCCTTCGCGCCCCGGGATCATGAAATTGCCGGTAATCCGGTCGGCATAGCGCCTGGCCAGCCGCTCGGTCAGCAGACTGCCGTCCCTGCTCAGCTGCCCGTCGGACAAGGTGGACAGGCGGCGTTCGTCGTCTTCGGTACGTTTGGCGAGGGCTAGTGCGGGGGGCATGGCGTTCACTCGGTGCGGTGCACGAGTGGACGCCATGGGTGTCTCATCGGGTGAGATCGAAACTCCCGATCGGTTACGGCGTGATCGCCACCTTCAGCACGCCGTCGCGCTGATGGCTGAAGAGATCGTAGGCCGCTTCGATGTCGTCCAGCTTGTAACGGTGGGTGACCATGGCGCTCAGGTCGACGCGGCCAGACGCAATGACCGACATCAGCCGGCGCATGCGTTCCTTGCCGCCCGGGCATAGGCCGGTGACGATGCGGTGGTCGCCCAGGCCGGCGGCGAAGGCGTCCAGCGGAATGGTCAGGTCGCTGGAATACACGCCCAGGCTGGACAACGTGCCGCCCGGGCGCAGCACCCGCAGCGCGGCTTCGAAGGTCTTCTGCGTGCCCAGCGCCTCGATGGCCACGTCCACGCCACGGCCCTGGGTCAGCTGCATGATCTGTTCGACCACATCGCCCTTGCTGCCATCGACCACGTGGTCGGCGCCGAGTTTGCGCGAGATCTCCAGCCGCGACGGCAGCATGTCCACGCCGATCACCAGACTGGCGCCGCTCAACCGCGCGCCCGCCGTGGCGCACAGGCCTATGGGGCCTTGCGCGAACACCGCCACGGTATCGCCGATGCGCACCTTGCCGTTTTCCGCGCCGCTGAAGCCGGTGGACATGATGTCCGGACACATCAGCACCTGTTCGTCGGTCAGTCCGTCCGGTACCGGCGCCAGGTTGACCATGGCGTCGGGCACCAGCACGTATTCGGCCTGGCAGCCGTCGATGGTGTTGCCGAACTTCCAGCCGCCGATGGCCTTCCAGCCATGCTCGGTGCCGGCGCCGTCCTGCGAATGCTGGCCGCACAGGCAGGCATTGCTCCAGCCGCTGGGGGTGATGGCCCCGGCGATCACCCGCTGGCCTTCGCGGTAGCCCGTAACGGCGGAACCGAGTTTCTCGATCACGCCCACCGGCTCATGCCCGACGGTCAGCCCGCGGGCGACCGGGTACTCGCCTTTAAGGATGTGCACGTCGGTCCCGCAGATGGTGGTGGTGGTCACCCGCATCAGCGCATCCAGCGGCCCAACCTCGGGAATGGGCTTGTCGTCCAGCACGATGCGGTTGGGCTCGACGAAGATCGCCGCTTTCATCATGGCCATGAGGGATGCTCCGGATCAGGGGAACCCCACCATAGGCGCATGGTTGTGAGGAGTCGTTGAGCCAGATCAATAAAGACGCGGCATCCGGCAGACTCCGGTAACCTGGCGGTTCATTCCTGGGAGCATGAGCGGATGGCGCGAGGAGACGACTGGTCGCGCGTGGAAGTGGAAGCATGCGTGGCTGACTACCTGCGCATGCTGACCTTGGAACTTTCAGGCCAGGCTTACAGCAAGGCAGAGCATCTTCGTGCGTTGGTGCCCAGACTGGACGGGCGTTCCAAGCAATCCGTCGAATACAAACACCGCAATATCAGTGCGGTCGTTGAATCGCTGGGCATTCCTGCTATTCGCGGCTACAAGTCCTTGCATAACTTCCAGCATCAGTTGATCGAGGTAGTGGAACAACAGGTGGCTGGCGATGACTTGTTGGACAGGGCAGCGTTGGCGGCGGTAGAGCAGCCAGCGATCACTCCGTTGCTTGCCGATCCGGATTCGGTTTTGGTGCCGGCGCCCATTGCAAAGCGTGTAAGGGAATCGCCACCGGTCTATGCCCCGCGATTCAATCCTGTCCAGCGCGACTATTTGGCCCGGGAATCCCGAAATCGCTCGCTGGGTCTGGCCGGCGAACTGTTCGTGATGGAGTTTGAAGCGCACCGATTGCATATCGCTGGTAAACGGACTTTGAGCGAACGCGTCGAACACGTCTCAAGGAGCCAAGGTGACGGCTTGGGCTACGACATATTGTCTTTCGACGAGGACGGCCGTGAGCGAATAATAGAGGTCAAGACCACAGCATTCGGCGAACAGACGCCATTCTATGTGAGCCGAAACGAAGTGGCGCGCTCAGAAGTTCAGCCAGAGCATTTCCACCTCTATCGGGTATTTGAATTCCGCAGGCAACCCAGGCTTTTCGATCTGCGAGGCATGATCGTCCAGAATTGTCATCTGGACCCGATGTCCTATCTGGCACGCCTTGCCTAGCGGCTGCCATCACAGCAATGCGTCTCCTGATGCGCCGCGCATTCGATGTTTGAAATATCAATGTCGACTGCCCGAACTAGAATGACCACCCCCCTTCCTCGGCTCCGCACTTGTCCAATCGCATCCAGCACCCCCTCCTGCGCGACCGTGTGATGTCCGCCGCCGACGCGGCCGCGTTGATCCTGCCAGGCGATACCGTGGCGATGAGCGGTTTTACCGGGGCTGGGTATCCAAAGGCAGTGCCGCAGGCGTTGGCGGCGCGGATGGAGCTGGCGCATGCGGCCGGACAGGCGTTTCGGGTGAAGGTGCTGACCGGGGCCTCGACCGCGCCGGAGCTGGACGGCGCGCTGGCGAAGGTTGGCGGCATGGAGCTGCGTCTTCCCTACCAGTCGGACCCCACCACGCGCGCCCGCATCAACGCGGGCGAGATGGAATACATCGACTTGCACCTGAGCCATGTCGCCCAGTACGCGTGGTTCGGTTTCTTCGGCGACATCGATGTGGCCGTGGTGGAAGTGACGGGCATCCTGGAGGACGGGCGGCTGGTGCCTTCTTCCTCGGTGGGCAACAACAAGACATGGCTGGAACAGGCCGGCAAGGTGATCCTGGAGGTCAATCAGCGGCAGCCCGCCGGCCTGGAAGGCATGCACGACGTCTACTACGGCACGGCGCTGCCACCGAACCGCAAGCCGATTCCGCTGCTCAAGCCGGACGACCGCATCGGTGAGGCCTATCTGCGCTGCGATCCGGACAAGGTCATCGCCGTGGTCCAGACCGATGCGCCGGACCGCAATTCGGCGTTCGCCCAACCCGACGCCAATTCGCAGGCCATCGCTGCGCACCTGCTCGACTTCCTGGCCCATGAGGTCAAGCGCGGGCGGTTGACGCCGAATCTGCTGCCGTTGCAATCAGGTGTGGGCAACATCGCCAATGCCGTGCTCGCGGGACTTGCCGGGGGCGGCTATCGCGATCTGACCGCATTCACCGAAGTGATCCAGGACGGCATGCTGGGCCTGATCAAGCAGGGCGTGCTGCGCATGGCCTCGGCGACTTCGTTCTCGCTCAGTCCTGCGGGCATACAGGAGTTCGAAGCGCACGTCGATTTCTATCGTGAACGCATCGTGCTGCGTCCGCAGGAAATCTCCAACCATCCCGAACTGATCCGCCGGCTGGGCTGCATCGCGCTCAACGGCATGATCGAGGCCGATCTGTACGGCAACGTCAACTCCACCCATATCGCCGGCAGCAGCATCATGAACGGCATCGGCGGCAGTGGCGACTTCGCGCGCAACAGTTATCTGTCGGTGTTCATGGCGCCAAGCACGGCCAAGGGCGGCGCGATTTCGGCCATCGTGCCGATGACCAGCCACATCGATCACACCGAGCACGACACCATGGTGCTGGTCACCGAACAGGGCCTGGCGGACCTGCGTGGGCTTTCACCCAAGCAGCGCGCGCAGGTCGTCATCGACCACTGCGCGCATCCGGATTTCCGGCCGCTGCTGCAGGATTACTTTGATCGCGCCTGCCATGCGAGTGCCGGCAAACATACCCCGCATCTGCTGGACGAAGCCCTGTCCTGGCACCAGCGTTATCTGAATACCGGCAGCATGCGCGCCGTCTGATTGGCGCGCTGATAGTTCCTTCTTACGAAGGGACGCGGGTCTTTCCCACCCGCGCACGTTCCAGCCACCACAGCAGCGCAGCGCTGGCCAGCCACGCAAGGAACCAGGGCCATGATGGCCCGCGACGGCCGGGTGGGTTGCCGGTCGGTGATTTCGCCACCGCGCCACGCGACGTGCCGGTCAATTGCAGCGTCGCGTCTCGCAGTTCGGCAGCGTGCAAACCGGGTGCTGCGTTGACTGCGTATACATAGAACGGCCACGTGCTTTCTTCTGCTTCAGCATCGCCTTCCACAACCGCATCGGCCTGCAGCAGCTGGTGCCAACCGGACTGTTGCGGCCAGTAGGCGGCGCAGCGGGAAGTGCCGGTGACTGGGTCGGGCAGCAGCGTGACATTGTTGCCATCGGGTGCGACGACGCGGGGTTGGTTGCCGAGTCCGCACAGGACCATGCGCCGTTGTTCACGAGGCTGGGGATCGATGCGTGGCGTCGAACCCGACTGCGCACGCGCGAGTGTCGCCAACGCTTCGCTCCACAGTTCGCCGTAGCGGTCCGCGCGGCCGGCCAGCGTCAGGCGAAAGCTGTCGGTCAGCGTCCAGACCGCGATACGTCCGCGCCCTTCCGCTCGCCAGCTGGCGAGCACGCTGCCTTTGTTATCGCGCAACAGCGGTACGGCATCGGCGGCATTGATCTGCACGCTGCGGCGGGTGAGATCGGTCGGGTCGGAGGCGCCGCCTTCCGTCATCAGCACGGCGTCGCGCGTGCCGGCGCCACGGCGCGCGCGCAGTGCTTCCTCATCCGCGTCTTCCACCGCCAACTGCACCGGCGCCGAATCGGTACCACCAGAAACCGACAGCCCCAGCGCCTGCCATTGGCGGCGTGTCGATTCCGGCAACGGCCCGGTGACGCGAAGCAGCACGCCCAGGCCGCCACGCACGGCGGCAAGCAGTGCGGCGCGTTGATTGGCGCCCAGCGCCGCCCAGCTGCGATCATCCAGGATCACCAGATCGAAGCGCTGCAGGCTGGCCGCGTTCAAGGCAATCGGCGCATCGCCCAAGTCCACGCCGCCACCCACGCTGATTTGCGTGTGCAGCGACAAACCAGCATCGTTGGCCCAGCGGCGCAGGTATTTCACCTCCGGGCTGGGCGCGCCAGCCAGCAGCAACAGGCGCGGTGCGGGATCGGCGGCGGTCCATACCGGTACTTCGACTTCCTCCAGCAATTTGCGTTGCGCATCGCGCAGACGCAGCGTGAACAGTGCCAGTCCGGGCACGCGCGCGCTGCCTTGCAGGGTGAAATCGCCGGCCTTGGTCAATGCGGAAATATCAGTGCGTTGGCCGGCGGGATCCATCAGTTCCACCCAGCCACCTTCCATCCCATTCGCCTGCCCGCCGACGGTGAAGGCAGCACCAGGCGCGACACGCGCGGGCGAGTTCAGGCGGATCAATCCGCGAGGCAGGGCGGGCGGCTGGAAAGACAGCGACATGCCGCGCACCGCTTCGCGATCGCGCGCTTCCAGTCCGGCACCGACGATGCGCAGGCGTTGCGTGCCCGGGTGGCGGCGCAGGGCGGTGGCCAGATCGGGCGCGCGGTCCACGCCGGTCAGCGCGGGCGCTTCCGGCAATGCGATCAGGGAATCGCCGGGTTGTTGAATCAATTGCGTGGAAGTGGATTGCGCGGTGGCGACGACCAGGGTGCCTGCTTCGGTCGGTGCGGTGGGCGGCAGCAGGGTGAAGTAGAGCAGGGTTGCGCAGATTGGTTGCATGATCAGCAACAGCATCAAACGCCAACCACGTGCGCGTGATTCGGTGGGTGCTTTGTGCTGCCACCAGAGTAGGCGTGCCCAAGCCAAGACCACGGCCAGATCCAATATGCCGAGGAGAAGATCAAAATGGATCCCAGCGTTCGCTGGGATGACGGACAAAAGCGAATCGTCGTTCATGGAAAGATTCATTCGCCCGATCCTTCGCGCAAGGCGTCCAGGTAGCGCATACCGCTGGCATCGCCTTGTTCGCGGCGCGGTACGTGCGCGGGTGGGCGTGACAGTGCCGTCCACAGCAGGCCACGCAAGGTACGGCGACAGGCGATGCACTGCGGGTCGCCGCGTACGGCGTCGATGGCAGCAACGAAAGAAAGCTGATCCGGCACGCGCGATTCGTTGCCGCGCAGCCAGCGCTCCAAGGCCTGCAGTTGTGGTTCCATCTCTACGGTATCCGCGGCGCCTGGCGCTTCTTCCAATGCGCGCCACATCGTCGCCGGCACCACATCAACATCGTCCAGCCCAGCCAGGACCAGCTCACGACGCGCCAGGCCGGCACGGTCGCCGGTCAGGCGTCGGGTTTCGTCGATGGGCGGCAGCTCCGGGCCCACGCGCGCCAGGAAGATGCGCGTGGCCTGTTGCACCCGCTTGATGAAACCCAGCGCCTTGTAGGCATACGGCAACGCCTGCTGCGGTTGGCCCTGGCGCAGATGCAGTTCCGATTGCCACATCTGGTCCAGCGCCTGCTTCAGGGTCGCGCGGGTTTCCGGATCCAGCAGGGTCGCGGCTTCGGCATGGTCGTGGGTGTGGCCGTACTCCTGCAGCACGTTGGCTTCATTGCCGAAGGTTTCCCTGGTCTGGCCCGCAGCGTGGTCATGATCATCCGGAACGGCGGCGGTCGGGGTGTCAGCCGGTGGATGATCTTCTTCTGCTGCGTGATCATCGGTGTGTTGATCCGGATTTTCTTCGGCGTCATTGGTCGGCAGCTTGGGCTGGCCTTCGGATTCTTCGCCCAGGAACTGGCCATAGCGCAGGCGCAGAATGCGCTGGTCCACGCCGATGGCATCGGAACGCTCGACGAACTTGTCGGCGCCCAGCTTTTTCTTCTCCTTCAGCAAGGTCTCGGCATCGATGATGATCTGGCGCTGGCTGCGGAAGTAGGCGGGCAACACTTTCTTGACCATGCCCTCCAGACCGGTGCTCTCGTTGCCCAGATCCGAAGGCCAGCGCAGGATCAGGCTGGGACTGCGCACGACCTGCGGGTTGGGCGCACGGTTGTCACCGACACTTAGCTGCGCGACCAGGTCATCGCCCACTGCGAATCCCAGTGCGGCCAGATCCAGTTGCGGCGAGAAACGCTTCACGGTGGCGCTACCGGTGCCGCGCACGTTGAGGGTCTGCTCGCGGAAGGTGATGTTTTCGCCTTCGCCCTGCGCCAGGGTGATGCGCAGTTGCGCGTTGGCGGCGACGCCATGGTCGTCGCTGACTTCGAATACCAATGGCCAAGTGCGTTGGCCTGGCGCCACCAGGCTGAGGCTGCGATCCGGCGCGACGACCTTGATCTGCGGTGGCCGGTCGGCGATCGCATCCAACCGGTACAGGCGCGTGGCCGGCTGAGGTTGCGCAGTACGCGGCTGAACGCGGTAGAGCATGGATTTATCCAGGGTGCGCTGGGCGATCCAGTCACGGCCATCGCGCACCAGCGCCAGACGCGTGCCATCGTGGAACACCAGTTCGGCCGCCTCCGGTTGCAGTTCGAAATGCAATGTCCATTGCAGTCGCGAACCTTGCGGCGCCTTGGCATCAAGGCTGGCTTCGTTGCGCATGGGCAAGGTGGTGTAGGCAGGCGGCGTGATGCGCAGACGTTGCGCGACCAGGCGCGGCACACCGGCGATGACGGGACTGTCTTCCGCGCTCGGCGCCAACTGATTGGAGATTGCCTGTGGCGATGGCCAGTACAACAGCGCGGCGATGCCCACTGCCCCGGCAATCCACGTCGCAGCGATACGCGATGAGGACCATGGCGCACGCAGGTCAGGTGCTGTGCCTGTTGTCAGGCGTTGCTGCAAGCGCGTGCGCTGCAGCTGCTGCAGGGGATTCAAGGTGGCGGCATCGGCGAACAGCAGGTCGGTGCTGTCTTCCATATCCTTACGGCGTGCATCGAGTTGCCGTACCAGCCAGCGCTGATCGAAACGGCGCGCATGCCACGCTGCCAAGGCAATCAGCGCTGTTATGCCCACGACGGCGATCAGTACCGCTGACATCACTCCTGAAAAGCGCCACGCTGCGATGACAGCCAGCGCCACGAGCGGGAAGCCGATCAACAGGTCGTCAGCTACGCTACGCGTGCGTGCGGGGCGCGACAGTTGCAGGAGCATGTTGGCGGTCATGCAGCCACCTGCATGGAGCTTTCACCGACATCTGAAAGTGACGTAGCCACGCGATGCGCCTTTTTCTCCCCCTTTGAAAAAGGGGGATCAAGGGGGATTTGCTCTTGCTCTTCAATCACGCGAAGAGCAAGAGCAAATCCCCCGTCCCCCAAGGGGACTTCCTTCGGGGCGTAGCCCCCTTTTCCAAAGGGGGCAAAGCGGTTGCCAAGCACGGACACTCTCTGATCGCTGATAGATGCCGGAAAGCAAGCGCTTGCACTCATGGCGCAACCCCACGACCACGCCGCGTCGCCAACCAGCGTTCCGCCAACAGCAACAGCACAATCAGCAATGCCAACCATGGTTGCAGATCACGCGGCGGCTGCGGATAGCTGGCGCCCCCAGTGACTGGGCTGTAGTCACGCGCCATTACGCGCGAAGGGGCAGGTGCAGTAGCCTGCAAAACTTCGCGTAACTGTCGCGGAAAATCGGGTTCCAGCAGTTGCGGCATCGCCGCCGTATTGAAAGGCCGGGTAAAGCGCAGCACGCGCCCTTTCCCCAATGCAGCGCCTTCCACCAGCGCTGCGCCGACGGCATCGCGCCAATACACGGTGCTGGCCGCCGGAAACTCGAACGCGGTATCCACATCCAGCAGCGCGGTGCCGCCATGTTCGATCCAGCCAATGACCTCGGCGGGAAGCGGACCCGGTGCCAACCACACCAACGTGCGCGAGTCGGCCGGCAACGGCTGACCAACAGGCGCGGAAGAAAACCCTGTGATGGCCATTGACGCCGGCCGCCAAGCAAGCGCCGCCGCGCGCAGATAGCGCACAGCGTCCGCGCGCTCCGGTGCATGCCGCAGGGTCAAAACCGGTGGAGTAACAGGCGCCGGTTTCTGCACGGGCATCGCACCCGGCACCACTTTCCACTGCACCGCGCGCGACAGTTGTGGACGCATGGCGTCGGCACCCTGCAATTGCTCAGGCACCACCACCGTCAGCGCTACCCCGGGCGGCAGTTCCGCATCCAGTTGTCGCAACAGGCTGGTGAAAGGCAACGTCCCGGCGGGTGGCTTTTCTTCCACTTTCGGAAAGCCCGGAGCCAGCCATCGAAGTTGCGCCTCTGCGTCGCCCGCGCTGGCTTCAACTTGCGCGACATCCACTCCCGGGAGCACCGCGACCCACGGCGTGGTGTCGGCGCTGTCGAACAGCACCGGTCGCGCCAGCCACAAAGCCAGCAAGGCCAACAGCAACAGCCGTAACCAAAGCAACGGCCATTCGTCGAAACGTATGCGATGGCGCGGCTTGGGTTTCTGCCGCAGCCAGCGCAGCGCGGCGAACTCGGTGGGTCGCTGTTCGCTGCGCCGAGCCAGGTGGATCAGCAGCGGCACGATCAGCGCGGCGAGGGCGGCTAGCGCGGCCGGTAGCAGCAGGACCGGGCTCATGCGTATTCGGCCGCATCGCGCGAACCGAACAACCGTCGCAGCGGCACGTCCAGTTCCTGGTCCAGCACGTAGCTGGCGTGGCGTATGCCGCTGCTGTCCAGCTGCGCATGCAGCGCATCACGCGCCTGGCCGAAGCGACGCAGGAAATCGGCACGCAAGGCTGCGCCATCACCCAGCAGTTCTTCTCCGCTTTCCGGATCGCGGAAGCGATAGCCACCACGGAACGGGAAGTCGCGTTCTTCCACGGTCAACAGCTGGATGGCCAGCACTTCGCGGCGCGCGGCGGACAGGCGCTGCATGAGTGCCACGCCGGCTTCATCGAAACAATCGCTCAGCATCACCACCAGGTCATGCGCGCCAACGCGATCCCACAGTGGCGTCAGCTGCTCGCTGGCAGGAAAACTGCCGCGTGCCGACAGTCCATGCAGTTCCAGCAGCAACCGGTCGCGCTGGCGCGTGCCGGTGTCGGGTGCGATCAGACGCAGGCTATCGTCGCGCAACACGACCAGACCGAAGCGGTCGCCCTGGCGCATCGCCAGTTCACCGATGCAGGCCGCCAAGGCCTTGGCCGCGTCCAGTCGCGTCCAGCCGGGACGCGCCGCATCTTCCTGCGCCATCGAAGCGCTGGCGTCGATCAATATCCACACCGCCAGCGGACTTTCACGCTCGGCTTCGCGCACGAAGAAGCGATCCGAACGCGCATACAGTTTCCAGTCGATCTGGCGCAGTTCGTCGCCAGGCTCATAGGCGCGGTATTGGGCGAACTCCAGACCGGCGCCGCGACTGCGGCTATGGTGCAGGCCGATGCCTTGTAAACCGACCGCGCGCCGCGAGGTCAGCCGCAGGTCTTTCAACCGGCTTCGTACGTGCGGGGGAATCAGGTCGTGCGACACCGCGTGCTCAGGCGTTCGGCAGCGGCACGCTGCGCAACAGCGCGGCGATCACGTCGTCGGCATTCTTCTGTTCGGCCTCGGCCGCGAACGACAACAGCAGACGGTGGCGCATGACCGGCGCGGCCAACGCCACGATGTCCTCGCGTGTGGCCGCGAGGCGTCCGTGCAGCAGGGCGCGTGCCTTGGCTGCCAGCACCAGCGACTGTCCTGCTCGCGGGCCGGCGCCCCACTTCACGTACTTGCGCACTTCTTCCGGCGCGCCTTCGCCGGGACGGCTGGCGCGGACCAGCTTGGTGATCCACGCCAGCAGGTCTTCGCCCAGATGCACCTCGCGCACGCGTGCCTGCAATGCGAGCACTTCGCTGCCGTCCATCACCTTGGGCACGTCGCTGCTGCGATTGCCGGTGGTCTGGGCCAGGATGTCGTGCTCTTCGCGCTCGCTGGGATAGTCCACGCGGACGTGCAGCAGGAAACGGTCGAGTTGCGCTTCGGGCAAGGGATAGGTGCCGGCCTGTTCCAGCGGATTCTGCGTGGCCAGCACGAAGAACGGCGATGGCAGCGCGTGAGTGACGCCGGCGTAGCTGACCGTGCGTTCCTGCATCGCTTCCAGCAGCGCCGCCTGGGTCTTGGGCGGGGTGCGGTTGAGTTCGTCGGCCAGCAGCAGGTTGGTGAACACCGGACCGGGCTGGAAACGGAAATGCCGGTGACCGGTGCCGTGGTCTTCTTTCAGCAACTCGGTGCCCAGGATGTCGCTGGGCATCAGGTCGGGCGTGAACTGCACGCGCCGGAACTGCAATTCCAGCGCCTGCCCCAGCGAGCGCACCAGCAAGGTCTTGCCCAGGCCGGGCACGCCTTCAAGCAGGCAGTGTCCGCCGGCAAGCAGGCCGATCAGCAACTGTTCGACCACGGCATCCTGGCCGACGATGGCCTGGGCGATAGCGTGGCGCAGCTGGCCCAGGCGTGCTAGCTGGGATTGGATGTCGGATTCGGTGATTGCCATGAATGATTTCCAGTGTCGCTGTTATGGAAGCAAGATCAAAAGCGTTCGCGCTGGCGCGCGAGCTACTTTTGTCTTGGCAAAAGTAGCCAAAACCGTTGGTCCGGACGCGAGCCGATGCGATGAAGCCGCATCGGTGCCCTGTGCTCCTCGGCCGGTGCGGCACGGCGCCCAAACTCGCTACGCTCAAACAAGGGCGCCTCTGCGGCCGCACCAGCCTGCGGTGCTCGGCTCGCTTTACGGCCCAAAAGATCAAAACCAGAAGGGTCCCGGTTTAGCAGCATATTCCGCGCATGCGGCATCTCGCTTCTTGGATTTTTCTGACCCCGTGAGGCGCGGTGGGGACAACCGGTAAAACCCGAAGGGCGGCGCACAAGGATGTGCGCCGTTTCTGGAAGGGGCAGGAGGCCCCGTCCAGAAATTCCGGTTGTGCCCACGAACCCGCGCGTGGCGCGGGCGCGCCGCAGGGTGTGCTTTCTTTTGGTTACTTTTCTTTGCACAAGCAAAGAAAAGTGACTCGCGCGAAAGCGCGAAAGCAGTTGCTCGATATTTCCACGGTTGCGACCCATCAGCTGTTCAACGCATACATGACGATATTCACCGCGAACTTGGTGTTGTCTTCGGCCAGGAAGCGTTTGTTGCGCCAGTCGTAGTCCCATTCGCAGCCGTAATCCTTGTTGCTGTAGAGCACGCCCAGGCGTCCGTCGATCTCGATGCCTTGCAGGTATTCGTGCACCAGGTCGTCGCCCCAGCCATTGAGTTCGAAACTGGTGGCGGGTGGGCCGTCGAACTTGAAGAAGCTGCGGTAGATCGGATGGTTGTTGGGCAGCTTCTTCAACGCCTTCGACCCGAAGATCGACGCCATCTGCGCCTGGAACGAAGTCGCGAACAGACCGTCGATATCGTGGTTGCAGTCGTCGACGAAGACGAAGCCGCCATTGCGCACATAGCGCTCGAAGTTGCGGCGCTCGGCCGGGTTGAACTCGACCAGCTTGTGCCCGGCCAGGTAACAGAACGGTGCGGCCAGCATCTTCGGATCGGCCAGGGCCAGCACGTGCTCCTTGGGATCCACGCGCAGGTTGGTGTAGTCGACCAGAGACGTGATCAGGTTGCTGGGCATGCGCTGATCCACGTCCCAGTCGCCGGAGTCGTACTTGAGGCGGGTGAACCAGAAGTCGTACTCGGCCACGGCCGCGCTGGCCGTGCGCAACGGACCGGCCAGCAATGCGCCCGCCGCGCCGCCGGCCAGCAGGCGCAGGAACTGGGCGCGGTTCATGGGCATAGATGAACGCCAGTTCCTCCATCCACAACGGGCACGGAGGAACGCTGGGATGGGATCAAAGCAAAGGAAAAGACAGACGTCATGGGCAATAGGGATTGAAGAACAAACGCGCAAGCAACAATTCCTGTTGCCCTGGATAACAGTCTTCGTCGGCCCCCACCCTAACCCTCCCCCGCAAAGCGGAGGAGGGAACAGACGCGTCGATTACACCGCGTCCGACAGCGAGGTGAAGGTGAAGTCGCGCAGCTTCATCGGCGGGATCATCATCACGAACGAGGATTCGTCGCCCGCCACGCGTATCGGCTTGCCCAGCTCCTCGATATTGTTGAGCATGATCACCGGCGATTCATTGAAGCGGAAATTCTTCACCGGATACTTGATGACGCCATTCTCGATATAGAAGGTGCCGTCGCGGGTCAGGCCAGTCAGCAGCACGGTCTGTGGATCGACCATGCGGATGTACCAGGTGCGGGTGACCAGGATGCCCTTCTGCGTGCCCTTGACCAGATCGGCGGTCGACTTGGTGCCGCCAGCCATCAACAGGTTGCCGCTGGAACCGGTCGCGCGTTTGCTCTGTTTCTGCGCCCAGTAGCGCGAATATTCCAGATTGGCGACCTTGCCGTTCTCCACGATCGCGGTCTTCTCGCGCGGCAGGCCTTCCTGGTCCCACGGCATCACTTCGGCGCCGGGGTGCCAGGGATCGGCGCTGATGTTGACGCGTGGGTCGTAGACCTGTTCGCCGATCTTGTTGCCGCCGCCTTTCTTGGACAGGAAGCTGCGGCCTTCGTCGGCCGAACGCGCGTCGAAGAAATTCATCATGAAGGAAATCAGGCCGGCGGCGGCGGCGGGTTCCAGAATCACCGTGTACTTGCCCGGTTCCAGCGCCTTGGCTTCGGCCGATTCGCTGGCCTTGCGCATCGCGGTGCGCACGTCGCTGTCGGCCTTGAACGAGGTCGAATCCTGCAGGTTGCGGCCGACCCAGCCCGAACCACGGCCGTCCTCGGTGCGCACCGTGCAGGTGTAGTCCAGGTTGGTCGCGCGCTGGTAACCGAAATTGCCCTTGCTGTTGGCGAAGGCGACGAAGCTCTGGCCATCCTGCAGGAAGCCGGCAGCGATGAGTTTTTCGGCGCGGCACGGGCCGATGGAATCGGCGGCGACCTGGGCTCGGTATTCCGGAGTGATGTCGGCGGTGGCCTGGCTGAAAGTCGCGGTGGGCTTGTAGGTTTGTTTTTCCACCGCCGGCATGAACTCGGGATTTTCCGGCGCCAGCCTGGCCAGGTCCTCGGCGCGGCGCACCACGCGCTCCAGCGCAGCGTCGTCGAACTCATTGATCGTCGCCACGCCCACGCGCTTGCCGAACGCCACCTGCACGGCGAGATCGGTATTGGTGACGATGCCGCTGGTGGACACGTTGTTCAGGGCGAAGCGGATGTTGCCGTCGATCGAACCGGACAGCGAGGCGGTGCATTCGTCGGCCTTGGACAGGGCGATGACCTTGTCCAGGATGGCCTTGGCTTGCTCTTCGGTGAGGATGCTCATTGTGTCGTGTTCTCCTGGATTCGATCAGCCGAGCGAGCGCGCGGTGTTGATGACGTTGATGCCGTTGAAGCGCGCGGTGCTGGAGCCGTGCGAAACGGCGGACACCTGGCTGGGCTGGCCCTTGCCGTCGAAGAACGACCCACCGAGCCGGTAGTCGCTTTCGTCGCAGACGCCGGCGCAGGCGTTCCAGAATTCGGGGGTGCGGATCTGGTAGGCCACGTCCTCGATCATCGGACCCAGCTTGCCGTTCTTGATTTCGTAGAACAGCTGACCGCCGAACTGCGCGTTGTAGCGCTGCTGGTCGATGGAGAAGGAACCGTCGCCGACGATATAGATGCCGTTCTCCACGTCCTTGATCATGTCGGCCACGCTCAGCTTGTCCTTGCCGGCCTGCAGCGAGACATTGGCCATGCGCTGGAACTGCACGCTGCTCCAGGAATCGGCGTAGCAGCAGCCGTCCGACTCGGTCTTGCCCAGGATATGCGCCTGATCGCGGATGGCCTGGTAGTCGACCAGCTTGCCGCTGCTGATCAGGTCCCAGCGCTTGGTCTTCACCCCTTCGTCGTCGTAGCCGACTGCGCCCAGGCTGCCGACCTGGGTCTTGTCGGCGAACAGGTTGACCTTGTCGCTGCCGTACTGGAAGCGCGCTTCGCGCTTGTCCAGCGTGGCGAAGCTGGTGCCGGCGTAGTTGGCTTCGTAGCCGAGCACGCGGTCCAGTTCCAGCGGATGGCCGACCGACTCATGGATGGTCAGCCAGGTGTGCGAAGGATCCAGCACCAGATCGTATTTGCCCGGCTTCACCGAAGGCGCCTTCAGTTTTTCGCGCGCCTGCTTGGCTGCGGCGATCGCGTCTTCCTTCATGTCGTAGGACTGGCCGTAGTTGACCACGCCGTTGGGCGAGACGAACTTGGCAGACGCCGCGCCATCCAGGTATTCGAAGCCCAGGCCCATCGGCGAAGACAGCCCGTCGCGGGTGCGGAACTTGCCGCTGGCCTTGTCGATGGCGGTGACCGTCATCGGCGCCCAGATGCGGTGCACGTCCTGGTCGATATAGGAACCGTCGGTGCTGGCGAAGTACTTCTGCTCGTTGACCAGGAACAGCATCGAATTGACGAAGTCCGCGCCCGCGGCGGTCGCGGCGGCGTTGACGCCCAGCAGCAACTCCACCTTGTCCTTCAGCGGCACTTCCATCGCATTCTTCTTGATCGGCGTGCGCCACGACACTTCGCCCACGCCTTTCACCGGCGCCAGCTGCACCGGGGAGGTCTGGCTCTTGGCGTTTGCCTTGGCGATCGCGGCAGCCTGGCGTGCGGCCGTGGCCACGCTGGCGCTGGAAAGATCGTTGGTGGCGGCAAAACCCCAGGCGCCATTGGCGATCACCCGGATACCTACCCCGGTGGATTCGGTGTTGACGACGTTCTGCACCTTGTCTTCGCGGGTGATCACGAACTGCCGCAGATAGCGGCCCACGCGCACGTCGCAGTAGCTGGCGCCCGATTCGGTCGCCGCCGCCATCGCCGCATCGGCCAGGCTTTTCTTCAGACCCACATCCAGCGTGGATTGCAGTTGTTCGGCGGCAATGGCCTTGCCGAAGTAGGACGGCACCATGAGCCCGCCAAGGCTGAGGCCGCTGAAAGTCAGGAAGTCACGTCTGTGCAAGGCAGCTCTCCACCGGTGATGCCCGCAATACGCGGGCTTGGCCTGTAACGGGATGGGTCGCGAACGAGAAGGTCAGGGCACCCTTGAACATGGAACAAGACCGTTCGCCCGGCATGCAAGGATTCAGCTTTGCACGGTTGGATTCTTGCCGTCATGCCCAGTGTCGTCAAATGACTTTTGGCATGGTCGGCGCGAATTCGCCCGCATTGGACACGGTTGCGGGCAAGCTGCGTTCGCCTTTCCACCGGGTATCGATATCCTGCAAGAGACGGCCATCACGTTCAGCCAAGACTGCGCGCGGTGTTGATGACATTGATGCCGTTGAAGCGCGTGGTCGCCGACCCATGGGAAACCGCAGACACTTGGCCGGGCTGGCCCTTGCCGTCGAAGAACGATCCGCCCAGACGATAGTCGCGCTCATCGCAGATGGCGGCGCAGGCGTTCCAGAATTCCGGCGTGCGGATCTGGTAGGCGACGTCCTCGATCTGGCGGGTGACCTGCCCGTCCTTGATCTCGAAGAACAACTGGCCGCCGAACTGCGCGTTGTAGCGTTGCTGGTCGATGGAGTACGAGCCCCGGCCGTGGATATAGATGCCGTTCTGCACGTCGCCGATCATCTGTTCCACCGTCAACGGCGTCTTGCCGGGCGCCAGCGACACGTTGGCCATGCGCTGGAACTGCACGCTGCTCCATGAATCGGCATAACTGCAGCCGTGGGATTGGTCGTGCTGCAACAAATGCGCCTGGTCGCGCGTGGCCTGATAGTCCACCAGCTTGCCGTTGCTGATCAGATCCCAGCGTTTGGTCTTTACGCCTTCGTCGTCGTAGCCGACCGCGCCCAGGCTGCCCGGCTGGACCTTGTCGGCGAAAATATTGACCCGCTCGCTGCCGTACTGGAAACCGGCCTCGCGCTTGTCCAGCGTGGCGAAGCTGGTACCGGCGTAGTTGGCTTCGTAGCCGAGCACGCGATCCAGTTCCAGGGGATGGCCCACGTTCTCGTGGATGGTGAGGAACAGATTGGACGGGTCCAGCACCAGGTCGTACTTGCCCGGCTTCACCGACGGGGCCTTGAGTTTTTCCCGCGCCTGTCTGGCGGCGGCCGCTGCATCGGCGTGCACATCGTAGGAGCGGCCATAGGCGACCACACCACCGGGCAGTGCGAACTTGCCGGCCGGATCGGCATCCAGATATTCGTAGCCCATACCCATCGGCGAGGACAGGCCATCACGGGTGCGGAACTTGCCGCTGGCCTTGTCGATGGCCGTGGCGGTGAATGGCAACCAGATGCGGTGTATGTCCTGGTCGATGTAGGAACCGTCGGTGCTGGCGAAGTATTTCTGCTCGTTGACCAGAAACAGGGTGGAATTGATGAAATCGGCGCCGGCATTGAGGGCATCGGCATTTACGCCCAGCAACAGCTCCACCTTGTCCTTCAATGGCACTTCCATCGCGTTCTTCCTGATCGGCGTGCGCCACGACACTTCGCCCACGCCTTTCACCGGCGCCAGCTGCACCGGCGCGGTCTGGCTCTTGGCGTTGGCCTTGGCGATGGCCGCTGCCTGGCGTGCGGCCGTGGCCACGCTGGCGCTGGAAAGATCGTTGGTGGCGGCAAACCCCCAGGCGCCATTGGCGATCACCCGGATGCCCACACCGGTGGACTCGGTGTTGACCACGTTCTGCACCTTGTCTTCGCGCGTGATCACGAATTGGCGCAGATAGCGGCCCACGCGCACGTCGCAGTAGCTGGCGCCCGACTCGGTCGCCGCGGCCATCGCCGCATCAGCCAGGCTTTTCTTCAGACCCACATCCAGCGTGGACTGCAGTTGCTCGGCGGCAATGGCCTTGCCGAACGCGGACGGCAGCAGCAGCCCGCCAAGGCCCAGGCCGCTGATGGTCAGGAAGTCGCGTCTGTGCAAGGAGCTCTCCAAAGGCCGCTGATGCTCGCGCGCTGCCGCGAGACGAAGTGGACAGGAAGCGCATCACGCTGGACACGCAGGCCGCGATTCTTGCGTGGGCGCTCTGGAGCGTCAAATGCCTTTCGACACTGGACTGGCGGGAAATCGAGAGCCAGGCCGTTGTTTCGGCTGCTTCATGCAGATATGCGCCGAAGCGTTCACGTGCCGGCGACGCTAGAATCCTTCCTCCAGAAGGTCCCCCATGCTCCGACTCACCGATCTCAAGCTTCCCCTCGACCACGACGATGCCGCCCTGCCTGCGGCCATCGTCGCGCGTCTGGGCATCGTCGACGACGAACTGACCGGTTTCACCATCGCAAAGCGCAGCTACGATGCGCGCAAGCGCGGCGCGATCACGTTGATCTATGCGGTGGACGTGGACACGACGCGGGAAGCGGACATCCTGGCGCGATTGCAGGTGGACGACGAAGCGGTGGACGGGAAGATCGCGCCCACGCCGGACACTACCTACAGATTCGTGGCCAAAGCGGCGCCCGCGCAATCCTTGCGTCCACTGGTGGTTGGTATGGGGCCCTGTGGCCTGTTTGCGGGATTGATCCTGGCGCAGATGGGCCTGCGGCCGATCATCCTGGAACGCGGCAAGAACGTGCGCGAGCGCACCGTGGACACTTTCGGCCTGTGGCGGAAGAAGATCCTCAATCCCGAATCCAACGTGCAGTTCGGTGAAGGCGGCGCGGGCACTTTCTCCGATGGCAAGCTGTACAGCCAGATCAGCGACAAGCGCCATTACGGGCGCAAAGTGCTGACCGAATTCGTCAAGGCCGGCGCGCCGGAAGAAATCCTTTACGTCAGCAAGCCGCATATCGGCACCTTCCGTCTGGTGTCGATGGTGGAAAGCATGCGCGCGGACATCGAATCGCTGGGTGGTGAGATCCGCTTCTCGCACCGCGTCGATGACCTGCTGATCGACACCGATGCGGCCGGCACGCGCCATGTGCGCGGTGTGGCGCTGGCCGACGGCAGTGAGCTCCGCGCGGACCAGGTGGTGATGGCGCTGGGTCACAGCGCGCGCGACACCTTCTTCATGCTGCACGAACGCGGCGTGTTCCTGGAAGCCAAACCATTTTCGGTGGGGTTCCGCATCGAACACCCGCAATCGCTGATCGACCGTGCGCGCTTCGGTCCGCAGGCCGGGCACCCGATCCTCGGCGCGGCCGACTACAAGCTGGTGCACCACTGCCGCAACGGCCGTTCGGTCTACAGTTTCTGCATGTGCCCGGGCGGCACCGTCGTGGCGGCAGCCAGCGAGCCCGGGCGCGTGGTCACCAACGGCATGAGCCAGTATTCGCGCAACGAGCGCAATGCCAATGCGGCCATTGTGGTCGGCATCACGCCCGAGGACTACGCGGAGTTCGATCCCAGCGGCAGTCCGTTGGCCGGCATCGCCCTGCAACGTCATTGGGAAGAGCAGGCCTATCGTCTCGGTGGCGAAAGTTACGATGCGCCGGGGCAACTGGTCGGCGATTTCCTGCGCAAGCGCGCGTCGCGGGAATTCGGCGCCGTGCAGCCTTCGTACACGCCGGGCGTGATCCTGGGCGATCTCTCCACCGCCCTGCCGCGCTATGCCATCGATGCGATCCGTGAAGCGCTGCCGGCGTTCGACAAACAGATCAAGGGCTTCGCCATGGACGATGCGATCCTGACTGGCGTGGAGACACGCACTTCTTCGCCGGTGCGCATGACCCGCGGCGTGGACGGCCAGAGCCTCAACACGCGCGGGCTGTTTCCGGCGGGCGAAGGCGCGGGGTATGCGGGGGGAATTCTGTCGGCGGGCGTGGATGGCATCCGCGCGGCGGAAGCGGTGGCGATGCAGATGGTTGCGGCGGGAAGCGCGCAGGCGTTTTAGCTTTTAGTCTCCTCCCTTGCGAAGCAGGGGAGGACTAAGGAGGGGTGCTCTTGGCGCAATACAGGGCGCTGCTTGCGTCATGCAAAGAGCACCCCTCCCCAACCCTCCCCTGCTGCGCAAGGGAGGGGGTCTATCATGCTCGCTGGCAGGTGGAAGAGTATGTTGGGATCAACTACTTTGATCTGAACAGGACCGACCGCCATGAAACCCCGCACCCCACCGCGCAACGATACCGACGACGGCCAGCGCCGGCTGGCGATGTTGATCGATGCCGACAACGCGCAGCCTTCGGTGATCGAGGGGCTGCTGGCCGAAGTGGCCAAGTACGGCGTGGCCAGCGTCAAGCGCATCTACGGCGATTTCACCAGCACCCGCATGACCCAGTGGAAGCAGGCACTGCTGAAGCACTCGATCAGTCCGGTGCAGCAGTTCGCCTACACCAGCGGCAAGAACGCCACCGACAGTTCGCTGATCATCGATGCGATGGACCTGCTGTACACGCAGCGTTTCGACGGCTTCTGCCTGGTCTCCAGCGACAGCGACTTCACCCGGCTGGCCCAGCGTCTGCGCGAAGAAGGGCTGACCGTGTACGGATTCGGCGAACGCAAGACGCCCGATGCTTTCGTCCAGGCCTGCGACAAGTTCGTCTACACCGAAGTGCTGCGCACCGAAGCATCGCCGGGCGCTACTCCCAAGCCGGCAACTGCCAAGCCAGTCAAGAAAACCGCCAAGACGGCGCCACCAAAGACGACGCCTGCTACCCCAACCACCCCTGCGCCGTCAGCACCTGCGGCCGATGCCAAGGAGAAGGCCGGCGAACCGTTGCCCATCGCGCTGATCCGCCAAGCCATCGAGGAAGCTTCCGACGAAGGCGGCTGGGCATTTCTGGGCACGGTGGGCAGCTATCTGAACAAGATCCGCCCCGACTTCGACCCGCGCCTGTACGGCCATCGCAAGCTCAGCGATCTGCTCAAGCACCAGCCCAAGCATTTCGTCATCGAGGAGCGCGGCGTGCCCGGTTCCTCCAACAAGATGATCTATATCCGCGCGGCGGGTTAGCCACGAACGAGGGCCCTGCTCGGCCTGGGTGCCAAGGCAGACCATTCGCTGCGCCCGGCATGGCAAGTCGAGGCGAAGCGGGCCTTGTCTGTGTACGTTGCGTCTATATTTCACGCGGTCTTAATGTTTGCCGCTTAACGTGACAGGCCGTTGCTGGGCAACAATTTCGTCGGATCCAGGGAATCAATGCAGGCACATAAAGAGACCCGGATGGAATGGGGAAGCTGGCGGCTGCCTTTGCTGGCTGCGGCGGTGCTGCTGATCATCCTGGTGCCGTTCCTGATCCTGCAGAACCTGTCGCGTGACAGCCTGAAGGCCGCCGACGCGGTGGCCCATACCCACCAGGTCGAAGCCGCCGTGAATGCGCTCACCGTCGAGCTGCGGGAAATCGAAGAATCGGCCATGGCTATTTCCCTGGGCGGCGCGCTGCCGAGCACCCGACAGCGCGTGGAAAACGGCAGCGCGACCTTGCGGCCCCTGCTGGAACGGCTGATCCTGCTGACCCGCGACAACACCTTGCAACAGGTACGCATCGGCCAGCTGAAGGAATTGATCGAGCGGCGCCTGGCCGTTGCACGACGTCTGGCCGATACACCGGCCGCCCAGGCCCAGCCGCTGGTCCGCGAACTGGTGTCCCTGTACGCAGTCAGGCCGCTGCTGAACGAGTTGCTGGCCAGCGAGCGGTCGCTGTTGGAAAGCCGTACCGCCAATGCCGAGCGTCAACGCAAGCTGGCGCTGTGGCTGGGCTGGGCGGCGATGCTGGCGCAGTTGCTGCTGCTGGGACTGGTGACCTTCCTGCTGGGACGCTCGTTGGCCCAACGTTTGAATGCCGAACGCGATTCCATGCGTGCCAGCGCACGCGCGCTGGCGGTACTGCAGACCGTGCGCGAACCCATCGTGCTGATGGATGGCCGGCAGCACCTGCTGATGCACAACACCGCTTTCGCCGATCTCTACGGCCTGGACCCCGACAGCAAGGTGCATGCGCTGGAGGACGTCGGAGACGGCGCCTGGAGCGATCCGGTGGTGCGCCAGCGACTGAGCGACGTACTGGCGCGCGGGCGCGAACTGTGGGATTTCGAACACGAACAGCGCACGGTCGGTGGCGTGGTCCGCACCCTGCTGATCAACGCGCGCCTGATGATCCTGCCTGACAAGGACGATGGCGTGGTGCTGATGACGCTCAGCGACATCAGCGCGCAGAAAGCCACCCAGCAACGCATCAGCGAACTCAACCGCCAGTTGGAAGGCAAGATGGAGCAGGTTTCGGACGTCAATCGCGAACTCGAAGCCTTCAGCTATTCCGTCTCGCACGACCTGCGCGCACCGCTGCGGCATGTCGCCGGCTTCTCCGACAAACTGCGCAGGCACCTGGGCGAGAGCGCCGATGAAAAGAGCGCGCATTACCTGAAGGTGATCGGCGACTCGGCCAAGCGCATGTCCGAACTCATCGACGACCTGCTGGTGTACTCGCGCCTGGGCCGCAGCGCACTGCGCCTGCAGGCGGTGGACATGCAGTCGCTGGTCGAGGAAACGCGTTCAATGCTGGACGCCAACGCGCAGACCGACGCGGCTGCGGGCGGTGCCGCCCACCGTATCGACTGGCGCATAGCGTCATTGCCGATTCTGGTGGCCGACCAGAACATGATGCGCCAGGTCTGGCAGAACCTGCTGGGCAACGCGATCAAGTACAGCGCCAAACGCCCGGTCGCCACGATCGAAGTCGGCTACACGCTGGACGACGACGGCAGCCACCATTTCACCGTGCGCGACAACGGCGCCGGCTTCGACATGGATTACGCCGGCAAGCTGTTCGGCGTGTTCCAGCGCCTGCACAAGCCCAGCGAATACGCCGGCACCGGCATCGGCCTGGCCAGCGTGCGCCGCGTGCTGACCCGCCACGGCGGCCGCATCTGGGCCGAGGCCGCGGTCGACCAGGGCGCCACCTTCCATTTCGTACTTCCTCCCGCGCTCGAAGCGCCCCCCTCCCAGAGTCCAACCGAATGAGCGCAATCCGTACCATATTGCTGGCAGAAGACAGTGCCGCCGACGCCGAAATGGCGGTCGACGCGCTGCGCGAAGCCAATCTGGCCAATCCCATCGTGCACGTCGAAGACGGCGTGGAAGCGATGGACTACCTGCTGCGCCGCGGCGCCTTCGCCGACCGTGCCGAAGGGCTGCCGGCAGTGCTGCTGCTGGACATCAAGATGCCGCGCATGGACGGCCTGGAAGTGCTGCAGCAGATCCGCAACCACGACAAGCTGAAGACGCTGCCGGTGGTGATCCTGTCTTCCTCGCGCGAGGAAAGCGACCTGGCCCGCAGCTGGGACCTGGGCGTGAACGCCTACGTGGTCAAGCCGGTCGATGTCGACCAGTTCTTCCAGGCGGTCAAGCTGCTGGGCACGTTCTGGGCAGTCATCAACGAAGCGCCGGCCAAGGACTGATTGCATGCCGCATACCGCAGCGCCCATCGGCCCGGTCCGCGTTCTCCAGGTGGAGGACTCGGAGATGGATGCCGAACTCATCGCCATGCAATTGCTGGATGCCGGGCTGGAAGCCGAATTCCTGCGCGTGGATTCGGACGAGGCGCTGCGCCAGGCGATCGGCGATTTCAAGCCGGACCTGGTGCTCTCGGACCTGAGCATGCCGGGATTCTCGGGCCATGAAGCGCTGCGCATCGTGCGCGAGAACGCATCGGGCGTGCCCTTCATCTTCGTCTCCGGCACCATGGGCGAGGAAACCGCGGTGCAGGCGCTGCAGCAGGGCGCCAGCGATTACATATTGAAGGACAAGACCGCGCGCCTGCCGGTCGCTGCGGCGCGCGCGATCCGCGAATCGCGCAGCGACGCCGAACGCGAGCGCGTGGAAAAGGAGCTGCTGCGTTCGCAACGGCTGGACTGCCTGGCCATGCTCGCCGCCGGCCTCAGCCACGACCTGCGCAACATCCTGCAACCGCTGCTTATCGTGCCGGACCTGCTGGCGATCCACAGCGACAGCCCCAAGGTGCAGAAGCTGGGCGAAGTCATCGCCGAATGCGGCCGCCGCGGGCATGAGATGGCCGAGTCGATGCTGTCCTTCGTCCGCGGTTCGCGCGCCGCGCGCGAACGCATCCCGGTGGCTTCGTTGTTCCAGGCGGTGCAGTTGCTGTTGCAGGGCAGCCTGCCGCGCAAGGTGCAGCTGCAGATCGCCCCGCTCGCCGAAGGCCTGCTGATCGACGCCAACTACACCGAGTTGCAGCAATGTCTGCTCAACCTCAGCCTCAATGCGGTGCAGGCCATGCCGGACGGCGGCACACTGACCCTGGCGGCGGACCTGGGCCAGGTCGATGGCGCGGAATTCGTGCGCATGCGCGTCAGCGATACCGGCATCGGCATGGATGCACAGACCCGGGCGCAATTGTTCACACCGTTCTTCAGCACCAAGAGCGACGGCACCGGCCTGGGCCTGATGTCGTGCAAGCGCATCGTGGAGAGCTATCAGGGGCACATCGAGGTCCGCAGCGAACCCGGCAAGGGCACCACCTTCGAACTCATGTTGCCGGTGGTAGATGACTTCCATGATGGGGTGGAAGCGGCCGAGGGCCGAGGCCAGCACATCCTGGTGGTCGATGGCGACACAACCCGCCTGTCGCTGCTCACCAACGCGCTCAGCAGCCAGGGCTACGACCCGGTGCTGGCCCACGACGGCCTGATGGCGCTACGTGCGCTGGAGCAGGGCATTCCCGAGGCGCTGATCGTCGATGGCGACCTGATCCAGCAGTCGGCGATCAGTCTGCTGGCGGCGCTGCGCGACAAGGGCTACACGGGCTCGGTCATCGTGCTGGCGGATCCGGCGCGGCCCGTTTCCACCGAGCACCTGGCCGAAGGCCTGTCGTTGCAGACCCTGGGCAAGCCGCTGGAGATGCAGCAGGTGTTCCATGCGGTCGAACGTGCGCTGGCCAGGGTTACGCACTGAACTTACGTGCGATGCTTGCGCATGGACACCAAGCCCTACGCCCCTTCCTGCGCCCGTAACCGCGACCCCATTCTGGAGGTGTTGCTGCGGCACTTCGGCACCTGCCGCCGCGTGCTGGAAATCGCCAGCGGCACCGGCCAGCACGCAGTGTATTTCGCCAAAGCGATGCCTTGGCTGACCTGGCAGTGTTCCGACCGCGCCGACTGCCTGCCCGGCATCGAGGCCTGGCTGCAGGAAGCGCACCTGCCGAATACGCCCGCCCCGCTGGTGCTGGACGTGGCGGCGCTGGACTGGCCGGAGCGCGGGTTCGACGCGGCATTCACCGCCAACTCGCTGCACATCATGGCGTGGGGTGAGGTCCAGCATTTCTTCGCCGGCGTGGGAGCGGCACTGGTCGAAGTCGCGACCCTGGCCGTGTACGGCCCGTTCAACTACCACGGGCAATTCACCAGCGACAGCAACCGCGACTTCGACGCCTCGCTGCGCGCACGCGATCCGCGCATGGGCGTGCGCGATTTCGAAGCGGTGAACCAGCTGGCCGAAGACCAGGGGCTGAGCCTGATCGAAGACGTGGAGATGCCGGCCAACAACCGCTGCCTGGTGTGGCGGCGTTAGTTAGGTCGAAGACACGGGCGATATAAGTGGAAAGATGCGGAGGCGCGATCTGCCCCCCTCCCCTGCTGCGCAAGGGAGGGAGTCGTATCGTGTCTTCGGTGTAATTGCGCGGAGGTACTGCTCGCTTGTCCTCCACACCACCACCACCTCAGAATGCCGGACCTCCTGCAACACCGTGAGACGCCATGCCGCGCTATCTGTTCCTTGCTCTGCTATCGCTGTGCTTTAGTTTTCCGCTGCACGCGCAGACCGCATCTCCCAGCACCAAGGTTTCCGAAAACGACTACCCAGGCACCATCCAACTTTCCGTTGATGCCACCGACCTCTCGCGGCGCATCTACCAGGTGCGCGAACGCGTGCCGGTGCAACCTGGCCCGCTGAAGCTCTGGTATCCGCAGTGGATTCCCGGCAACCATGCGCCCACCGGCCCGATCAACCAGTTTGCGGGTCTGCACATTTCCGGCAACGGCCAACGCATCGAATGGCGACGCGATCCACTGGATATGTACGCCTTCCACCTCGACGTACCTACGGGCGTAAGTGAACTCGAGATTGAATTCCAGTCGCTGTCGCCCACCGCCAGCGATCAGGGCCGGGTGGCGATGACCGATGCGTTGATGTCGGTGCAATGGTCGCGGCTGCTGCTGTATCCGGCTGGCTACGATGCCCGCCGCATCCGTTTCCAGCCGCAGCTGCGGCTACCTGCGGGCTGGAAGTTCGGCAGCGCGCTGCAACCGGCTGGCAGCGAGGGCGACACGCACCGCTTCCAGCCGCTGGCACTGGTCGATCTGGTGGATTCGCCGGTCTATGCGGGCCGCTACTTCAAGCGGTTCGATCTGGACCCCGGCGCGAAAATCCCGGTACACCTCAACGTGGTCGCCGATGCGCCGGAACTGTTGGAAGCAAAACCAAGCATCCTCGCCGCACACCGCGCACTGGTCACGCAGGCCGACCGCGTGTTCGGCGCGCGTCCGTTCGCGCACTACGATTTCCTGCTGGCGGTATCCGACCAGTTCAGCGACATCGGCCTGGAGCATCGCCAGTCCAGCGAGAACGGCACCTTTCCCGGCTACCTGACCGGCGATGCGCCGTTCAACGACAATTACCTGCTGCCGCACGAATACACCCACAGCTGGAACGGCAAGTTCATGCGCCCGGCGAGATTGTGGACGCCGCACTACAACACGCCGATGCAGAACGACCTGTTGTGGGTGTACGAAGGCCAGACCGAATTCTGGGCCTGGGTATTGGCCACGCGCGCCGGCCTGTACACGCCCGAACAGGCACGCGAAGTACTGGCCGCCAACGCTGCTTCCTTCGACCACATGGCCGGGCGCGACTGGCGCAATCTGCACGACACCGTGTACCAGGGCATCGTCGACTTCAACGACGCGCCGCAGGCGTGGGCGAACTGGCAGCGCGGCTACGATTTCTACGACGAAGGCACATTGGTGTGGCTGGACGTGGACAGCAAACTGCGCGAGCTGTCCGGCGGCAAGCGCTCGATGGACGATGTGGCGCGCGGCTTCTTCGGCGGTGGGGGTAAAGACCTGGACACGCGCACCTATGGCGAAGACGACGTGTTCGCTGCCCTGCAACGCGTGCAGGCCCATGACTGGCCCGGTTTTCTGCGTGCGCGCATCGACGGCCACGGGCCCGGCGCGCCGCTGGATGGCCTGGCACGCGGTGGTTGGAAACTGGTCTACAACGAAACGCCGAACGTGGCGATCAGCGACGTGGAAAACGATCAGGGCGTCGATGATTTCAGCTATTCGCTGGGGCTGGTCGTCGCCCGCGACGCGGGCAAGCTGGACCAGGTGTCGTGGAACGGTCCCGCCTACCGCGCCGGGCTGGCCAAAGATATGCACCTGATCGCCGTCGGCGGCACGGCCTACACCGCCGAGCGCCTGAAGCGGGCGATCACCGCCGCCAAGACCGACGGCCAGCCGCTGGAACTGCTGGTCAGGCAGGGCGAGCTGTTCCGCACCGTGCGGATCGACTATCGCGACGGACTGCGCTATCCGCATCTGGAGCGCATTGCCGGTACCCAGGACCGGTTGATGCAACTGTTGTCGCCGAAGCGATCACGTTAGGTAGCCTCTCAACAACTCCGTTGTCATCCCGAGCATAGCGAGGGATCTGCTGTTCGAAGGAGGAAGCAGATCCCTCACGCTCGGGATGACAGGACAAGGGTTATTCACCTTCCTTGGGACACTCCATCGACGCCGAAGATCGTTGTTGGTCTTCACTGCGTTAAGTCAGATTTCGAACCCGATCCCTCGACACGCCCCGTCAACGCTCGACTGCAACCATCCTTGTTCGCAGTGAGTGAAGAAAGCTGCGTGCAACCGGTGGTCGACGATCACATGACGGGCACCGCGCATTAACTCTCCATCGTCGAATGTCCATGCAACGGTTCCGCCCCCTCATGCCGAAAACTCGGCGAGGCCGCGGACACCCGACAACGGGAGCACCAACCAATGAACGATCACAAAGATTCCAGCGATCTCAACCGCGACCCCCTCACCGGCACGCCCGGTTCGCATCCGGTCGGCGTAGGCGTGGGCGGCGTCGCCGGTGGCGCGGCCGCTGGCGCACTGGCCGGCACCATGTTCGGACCGATAGGCACGCTGGTGGGCGCAGCGGTTGGCGTCGTCGCCGGTGCGGCCGCAGGCAAGGGCGTAGCCGAACGTATCGACCCGACTGGCGAAACCGAATACTGGCGCAACGAATACAAGAACCGCCCGTACGTGGACAGCAGCCGCGATTTCGACCGTGAGTACGCATCCGCCTATGGCTATGGCCTGCAAGCCCGCGAGAACCGCGCAGGCCGCACCTGGGACGACAGCGAAGCCGAACTGCAGCGCGAATGGGACAGCGCACGCGGCACCTCCACCCTGGACTGGACCGAAGCACGCGGCGCCGTTCGCGATTCCTGGGACCGGGCCGACCGCACCTACAGCACGTACGAAGCAAGCGACGGCTATTTCGCTTCCCGCTTCGACAACGCGTCCTACCGTGCGGGCGATGAAAGCTTCGACGACTACCGCCCCGCTTACCGCTACGGCACGCAGTCGCGCACCCGCTATGCGGACCGCGACTGGGACGACAAGCTGGAAAGCGAACTCAAGGAAGGCTGGGAAACCACCAAGGGCACTTCGCGCCTGACCTGGGAAAAAGCCAAGGCCGCGGTCAAGGACGCTTTCAGTTCGCACGACGAATACAGCCGCAATCGTCGCAGCTGAAGCGGCTTGTAGCACGCACCAGCTTGCGTGTTTCAGTGTTGCAACGAGGCCCCGCATGTCGGGGCCTTTTTATGTTTGAGGTGGCCTATACGCGCTTCAGATAAGTAACCCCTCTCCCGCTTGCGGGAGAGGGTGGCCGACAGGCCGGGTGAGGGACGCGCCGAAGCTCGAACTCGATACGTTGTTGAAAATGGTTTCGAGGAATTCATGTAAGGCTGAATCGAATCAACTAGCGGCTTGATAAGTTCCCTTTTGGAGCCCCGTACCCCCCTTCGGCATCCTCTCCCTCAAGCGGGAGAGGGGCAACACTAAAGCACAAGGCGTTGACTTCCGTTTCCTTCTGCACAACAAGCCACAGATGCGGAATACTCTGCTTCTGCGACGGCTCCCCCCGCTGTCGGGTAGCTCGAAAATGCTTTCAAGAAGAATTCCGACAGCACTGCTGTGGCTGATCGCCTGCGCGGCGCCCGCGCAAGCCCAGGAGCCAGCTTTCGGGGATTGCCTCGCTGACTTGCGCACACAGGCAATCCAGGTCGGCGTCACCGGCGACTCATTCGATACGTTCACGCAGGGCCTGATTGCCGACCCCAGCGTGCTGGAACTGCTGGACGCACAGCCGGAATTCACCACGCCAATCTGGGACTATCTGGCCGCGCTGGTGGATACGCAGCGCATCCGCGATGGCGAGGCGATGCTGCGGACGCATGCGGTCACCCTGGCGCAGTTTTCGCAGCAGTACGGCGTGGATCCGGCGACCGTGGTCGCGGTCTGGGGCGTGGAAAGCGACTACGGCAAGACCTTCGGCAAGCGTCCGCTGCTGGTGTCGCTGGCAACGCTGTCCTGCTATGGGCGGCGCCAGGCATTCTTTCGCGGCGAGTTCTTCGCCACGTTGAAGCTGCTGCAGTCAGGTGATCTGAAGCCGGAAGGGCTGACTGGTTCGTGGGCCGGCGCGTTCGGGCATACGCAGTTCATGCCAACCACCTACCAGCGCATCGCCGTGGACGGCGATGGCGACGGGCGACGCGATCTGGTCGGCAGCATTCCCGATGCGCTGGCCTCCACCGCCAACTACCTGGCGCGCGCAGGCTGGCGCACGGGCGAAGCGTGGGGTTACGAAGTGAAGCTTCCTGTGGGTTTCGACGCAACGCTTGCGGGGCGGAAAAGCAAACGTCCGCTCAGCGACTGGAGTGCGCGCGGTGTGACCCGCATCGATGGAACACCGTTGCCGGTGGCCGATGCCCAGGCCGGCGTGCTGATTCCTGCGGGCGTACCGGGCCCAGCTTTCCTGGTCTTCCGAAATTTCGATGCAATCTATTCCTACAACGCTGCCGAAAGCTACGCGCTGGCCATCGCCATCTTGTCCGACCGCCTGCGCGGCGGCGCGGCGCTGGTCGCACCGTGGCCCACCGACGACCCCGGGCTGGGCCGCGACGAAAGAAAGCACCTGCAAATCCTGTTGCTGGCGCGCGGCCATGCCATCGGCACCGCCGACGGGATGATCGGCACGCTGACCCGGCGCGCTATCGTCGTCGAACAACAGCGGCTGGGCCTGCAGCCGCAGGATGGTCGCGCGGGGCTGAAGATCCTGCAGTCGCTACGACTGGACGGGCCACCGGTGTTGCCGCCATCCGAACCCGCATCGCGCCCATGACGGCGATTGAAAACCGCGCCCTGCCCGCTTCAACGGGCAGTCGCAACGCGGGCATCGATCTGCTGCGCGGGCTCTGCATCCTGCTGGTAGTGGTGCATCACGTCGCCCTGCGTATTCCGTTGCACAAGACCGCGCTGGGCGATTTTCTGCCGCGACGGTTGCTCAACGGATTGGGCTACAACGGCTACGAAGCCGTGTTCGTGTTCTTCGTGATCTCCGGCTTCCTGATCACCCTGCACTCGCTGCAACGCTGGGGGCGGTTGTCGCAACTGGACCTGCGTGGTTTCTACCTGCGCCGCGTGGCCCGCATCCTACCCGGCCTGCTGCTGTTGCTGGCGGTACTGTCGTTGATGCATCTGGCCGGCGTACCGAACTACGTCATCGGCGGTGAGAACCAGTCGCTAGGCGGCGCGCTGCTGGCCGCACTCGGGTTCTATCTGAACTGGTACGAAGGCATGACCGGTTGGTTGCCGGGCGGCTGGGATGTGCTGTGGTCGCTTTCCATCGAGGAAGTCTTCTACATCGGGTTTCCATTGCTGTGCCTGGCCCTGCGCGCACGCGGTGCGCTGATCGTGGCGCTGCTGGCGCTTGCGCTGTCGCTGCCCATCACGCGTGCAGCGCTGCAAGGCAACGAGATCTGGCAGGAGAAAGCCTATCTCCCCGGCATGGCCGCAATCGCCGCCGGCGTGCTGACCGCGCTTTGGGTATCGCACTCGACCCTGCCCGTCCGCACCGGCACCTGGCTGCGTATCGCCGGTCTCATCGGATTGCTGGCAGTGGCATTGTGCGGGCGCGAACTGTGGTCCACGCTTGGCAATGGCTACATGCTGGTGCTGACCGGATCGGCGGCGATGCTGATCGCCGGATTGCATGTGAAGCACCAAGCCGAGCCGATTGTTCCTTCGCGTGCATGGGCTTGGCTGCGCAGCTGGGGGCGCCTGAGCTACGAGATCTACCTGACCCATATGTTCGTGGTCTTCGGCGTGGTCGGCCTGTTCCAGAGCGCGGGCGAAGACCTGCGCACCGGAGCTTGGTGGTACCTGCCGGTTCTGTTGCTGTGCTGGGCGCTGGGCCTGGCCTTCGCGCGCTTTTATTCGGATCCTTGCGACCGTGCGTTGCGGCAGCGATTCCTGCGCAGACCCATGGCCCTGCTAGAGCCACTGAAAAAGTAGTTGTCGTCATCCCAGCGAAAGCTGGGACCCATTTTGACTTTTCTTTTCCCGTGTCAGTCAAAGAAGATCAAGATGGATCCCAGCTTTCGCTGGGATGACGAGCAAAAAAATCAGGCCGCCTGCACCAACGCAATCTCGCGCGGATTGTTCCATTTGGCCAGCAGTGCTGCTTCGCGCGCCTTGGCCTTGTGCAGGTGCGCTTCCTTGATGTGACCGTAGCCGCGGATGTGTTCGGGGATACTGGCGATCTCCGCTGCCAGCGGCAGATTGTGGGCATTGAGCGAGGACAGCAATCCGCCGATGGTCTTCTCGTAGTCGCCGATCAACTGGCGTTCGCTCTTGCGCTCCCCGGTGTAGCCGAAGACATCGAACATTCCGCCGCGGAGGAAGCGCAACTTCGCCATCCACCTAAATGCGGTGAACATCCACGGACCGAATTCCTGCTTGATCAGGCGGCCCTGTGCGTCCTTCTTCGCCAGCAGCGGCGGCGCCAGGTGGAAGTGCAGTTTGTAATCGCCATCGAACTGCTGTTCCAGCTTGCGCTTGAAATCACCGCTGGTGTACAGGCGCGCGACTTCGTATTCGTCCTTGTAGGCCATCAGCTTGAAGAAGTAGCGTGCGACCGCTTCGCTCAACGCGGTGGAGCCCGGCGCGCGCAGCTGTTCGGCGTCGCGCACCTGGTCCACGAGCGCACGATAGCGTTTGGCGTAGGCCGCATTCTGGTATTCGGTGAGGAAAGCGACGCGGCGCTGGATCAGTTCGTCCAGCGAGCGCGACAGGCGCAAGTCGTCCAGCGGCAGGAAGGCGACGTTGCCATCGCTGCTGTTGGCGTCCTGCAAACCGCGCACTTCATGCTCGTTGTCCGGGGTGCGCGGCGCGCTGGGGCTGGCCCACTCGCTGGTTTCCCATTCGCCGGGCGGCAGGATCTGCAGATTGTGCGGCGTGCGTTCGGATTCGGTCTGCGCGTTGTGGATCACGCCCGCCGCTTCGGCGACGGCAGCGGGATTGACCACTGCAAGCCGGCCCCAGGCGAAGGCCTGGCGATTCATTTCGATGGCCGCGCCGTTCAACTCGACCGCACGCATGATCGCTTCGAACGAGATCGGTACCAGTCCCTGCTGCCAGGCGTAGCCGAGCATGAACAGGTTGGCGGCGATGGCATCGCCGAGCAGTGCGGTAGCCAGCACGGTGGCGTCGACCTGCAGCGGCGCACGACCGCCAAGCGCCTGCGTTACTGCCGACACGATGCCGGCGGCGGGGAATTCCATATCCGGACGTGTGGTGAAGGTGCCGGGCATGGCCTGGTAGGTGTTGAGCACCACCTGCGAGCGTTCGCCGCGCACTTTCGACAGCACCCAGTAATCGTTGACCACCACCATGTCGCAACCCAGCACCACGTCGGCTTCGCCTGCAGCGATGCGCACGGCATGGATGTGCTCGGGTGTGCGCGCGATGCGGATATGCGTGGTGACCGCGCCGCCCTTCTGCGCCAGGCCGGTCTGGTCCAGCACGCTGGCGCCCTTGCCTTCCAGATGGCCGGCCATGCCCAGCAAGGCGCCGATCGTGACCACGCCGGTGCCACCGACGCCGGTGATGAGGATGTTCCAGGGCTGTTGGAAATCGGCCTTGAATACCGGTGCCGGCAGGTTGGCCAGCAGCTCGGCCGGATCCTTTTTCTTGCCCTTGCGCGGCCCGCCGCCATGCACGGTGACGAAGCTGGGGCAGAACCCGTTCACGCAGGAATAGTCCTTGTTGCAGTTGGACTGGTCGATCTCGCGCTTGCGACCGAATTCGGTCTCCTTCGGCAGCACCGACACACAGAAACTCTTCACCCCGCAGTCGCCGCAGCCTTCGCAGACCAGCGTATTCACCATCACCCGCTTCTGCGGATCGACCAGCTTTCCGCGCTTGCGGCGGCGGCGCTTTTCGGTGGCGCAGGTCTGGTCGTAGATCAGGATGCTGGTGCCCTTCACTTCGCGCAATTGTTTCTGCACTTCGTCCAGGCGCTTGCGGTCGAAGAACTCCACGCCGCTTGGGAAGATCTCGGGCTTGCTCCACTTCTCGATTTCGTCGCTGACCACCACGATCGTCTGCACGCCTTCGGCACGCATCATGTGCGCGATCTGCGGCACGCTGAGCGTGCCGTCCACCGGCTGGCCGCCAGTCATGGCAACCGCGTCGTTGTAGAGGATCTTGTAGGTGATGTTGACGCCGGTGGCGATGGACTGGCGGATGGCCAGCGAGCCGGAATGGAAGAACGTGCCGTCGCCCAGGTTCTGGAATACGTGCTCGGTTTCGGTGAACAGCGATTGCCCCGACCACGTCACGCCCTCACCACCCATGTGGGTGAAGGTGTCGGTATCGCGATCCATCCACGTGACCATGTAATGGCAACCGATGCCGCCCAGCGCGCGCGAGCCTTCCGGCACCACGGTCGAGGTGTTGTGGGGGCAGCCGCTGCAGTAGTGCGGAACGCGCGGGAAATTGGCGCGCGGCAACGCCATCTCTGCCTCTTTCTCTTCCATCCAGCGCAGGCGCTGTTCGATGGATTCGGTCGTGAAGAAACGCTGGATGCGTTTGCCGATCACGCCGGCGATGGTGGCAGGCGTCAGTTCGCCGGTGGAAGGCAGGATCCATTCGCCAGCTTCGTCGTACTTGCCGACAATGGACGGACGCGGGCCCGCGCTCGCCGGCCAGTTGTAGAACTGTTCCTTCATCTGCCGTTCGATGAAGGCGCGCTTCTCTTCGACCACGACGATGTCTTCCAGACCGTGGGCAAAGTTGGCGATGCCGACCGGCTCCAGCGGCCAGGTCATGCCGACCTTGTATACGCGGATACCGATGTCGGCGCAGGCCTGCTCGTCCAGGCCCAGGTATTCCAGCGCCTGCAGCACGTCGAGGTAGCTCTTGCCGGTGGTGACAATGCCCAAGCGCGCGCGCGGCGAGTCCAGCACTATATGGTCGACGCGGTTGGCGCGGGCGAAGGCCTGCGCCGCCTTCACCGCGTAACGGTGCAGGCGCATTTCCTGATCCAGCGGCGGATCGGGCCAGCGGATGTTCAAGCCGCCGGTGGGCATGTCGAAATCCTCCGGCAGCACGATGCGGCGCGCGAACGGATCCACTTCCACCGAGGCGGACGATTCCACCGTCTCGGCGATCGTCTTGAAGCCGACCCAGCGCCCGGTGTAACGGCTCATTGCCCAGCCGACCAGGCCCAGGTCAAGGATGTCCTGCACGCCGGCCGGGTTCAGCACCGGCATCATCGCACTGACGAATTCGTCTTCCGAACCATGTGGCAGCGTCGAGCTGCGGCAGTTGTGGTCGTCGGCGGCCATCGCCAGCACGCCGCCATGCTTCGAGGTCCCGGCGGCATTGCCGTGCTTGAACACGTCGCCGCAGCGGTCCACGCCCGGTCCCTTGCCGTACCACATGGAGTACACGCCTTCGACCTTCGCGCCCGGGAATAGGTTGGTCTGCTGCGTGCCCCAGACCATGGTCGCGCCCAGGTCTTCATTCAAGCCCGGAATGAATTTCACCTGCGCTTCGGCCAGATGCTTCTTGGCGCGCCACAGCTCCAGATCGAACCCGCCCAGCGGCGAGCCGCGATAGCCGCTGATGAAGCCGGCGGTGTTCAGCCCCGCGGCCTGGTCGCGCAGGCGCTGCATCAGCGGCAGGCGCACCAGCGCCTGCACCCCGCTCAGGTAGATGCGGCCGTCTGTGCGGGTGTATTTGTGTTCCAGGGTGTAGTCGTTGTCCAGCGTGTCGATGGCCGGGGTATTGGCAGACGACGGGGAGGTAAGCTCGGCGGTGCTGGTCATGGCTGGCCTGGGGGATGAGAGGCGGCTGGCGACGCCGAAGAACCCCGGCGCGTGGCGGCCAATTGTATCAGCGCGGTATTCTGTGACCGTGTTCACTGCCCGTTTGTGCGCTGCAGCGGTTAGGATGGGATTGGGGAGGTTGTTAGTGGTTGGGGGAAACCGCATGACTCTGTTTCGAATTTTGCTGGCCGCTACGCTGGCCATGCTCGCGTCCGCCGCACAGGCGCAGACGCTGACCAAACCGAAGGAGTTCTATTTCGACGCCGACGCGACTACCGCGCGCAAGATCGTAGTGGCTGAGGGCGAAGGCGAGGCGCTGGCCGCAGAACTGGTGAAGATGCGCGAACGCGGCCGCAAATCCCTGGAAGCGACGGCGCAACTGGCGCATGTGGCCATGTCGGACAACCGCGCAGAGCTGGGCAAGTCGCTCTATGAGCAGGCAGTTTCAGGAACAGCCTCGAACAGCAGTGTCGGCAGGGCGGTGCGCTGGAACTACGCCTGGGACCTCTACCGCAACGGCGACTTCGCGCAAGCTTTTGGGCTCTGGAATGAACTGGCGGGCGGGTTTGGCAATCCGGCCTGGCTACCGCCGACCATGGCGCTTTCATTGTGGAGCCTGGATCGCAAGGCCGAAGCGGTGCAGTGGTATGCCGCAGCAGTGCGCACCGAGCCCAATCTGTGGAGCGATCCGGCCAACTACGCCAGGCTATTGCCGGACTGGCGTGAGCAGGACCGCCAGCGCCTGGTGGAGGTCTACAACGCTTGGCAGTCCAATCCGCCCGCTTGGCCTTGAATGGGCTGGGCATGCCAGAATCGGTATTGTGGCGAACCGGCCGCGTCATGACCGCTGCACGCGGGCCGCAGGATGATCAGCAACGAACTTGATGTCGCGCCATATCGCAGCCGTCTTTTAGACCAGGGCCGGGTGCAGATACCCGGCTTCCTGCAAGAAGCTTCCGCCGAGCGCCTGCGCCAATGCCTGCGCGACGAAGTGCCCTGGCAACCAGCATTGCGCAGCGACCGTCCGATGCCGCCGTCAGCGGAAGCCGCGAAGTCGTCCGAAATCATGCAGCACGAACTTCTGCAAACGCTCTACCAGCGGGCACGCGACGATTTCGAGTTCGTATTCGACCGCTACCGGATGATCGAAGCACGGCGCGACGGACTGGATCCCGGCCTGGTGCTGCATGTGGTGGTCGACTTCCTCAACAGCCCAGCTTTCATCGAGTTCGCACGCGAGCTGACCGGAGACAAGGCCATCCGCATGGTCAGCGCCATCGCCGCCCGCTATCGCCCGGGCCATTTCCTCAAGTCGCACAATGACAAGGCAAGCGACGAAGACCGCGCGTTCGCCTATGTGATCAACCTTAGTCATGACTGGCAAAGTGATTGGGGCGGGTTGCTCCAATTCCTGGACGACAAGCAAAACGTAATGCAGACCTTTACTCCGCATTGGAACTCGCTGAGCTTGTTCAGGGTGCCGCAGTTGCACCAGGTCAGCCTGGTCGCGCCATGGGCCAGGGAAGACCGCTACAGCATCACGGGCTGGTTCCGTCGCAGCTGACTGATTAGATGCTGCGGCTCCAGCTTTTCTATTTTCCTGTTCGGAGAACAAAGATGCGTCTGCTGCTGTTGTCACTGGCCTTGCTCACCCTGCCGGCGGTTGCCGCCGACCGCATCACCGGCCGCGATTTCGCTACGCGTTCCGAAGTCATCGCCCCGCAGGCGATGGCGGCGACCTCGCATCCGCTAGCCACGCAGATCGCGCTGGAAGTGATGAAGCGTGGCGGCAGCGCGGTGGATGCGGCCATTGCCGCCAATGCCGCGCTCGGATTGATGGAACCCACCGGCAATGGCATGGGCGGTGACCTGTTCGCCATTGTCTGGGATCCGAAGACGAACAAGCTGCATGGCTACAACGGCTCCGGGCGTTCGCCGAAATCGCTGACGCTCGAGCATTTCGAGCAGCTGGGACTGAAGGACATCCCGCCACTGGGTCCGCTGCCGGTCAGCGTGCCGGGTGCGGTCGATGGCTGGTTCGCGCTGCATGGGCGATTCGGCAAGCTGCCGATGAAGGAGGTGCTGGCGCCGACGATCCGCTATGCGCGCCAGGGACATCCGGTGGCCGAGACGATCGCCTACTACTGGGCCCGCTCGGTGCCGCGTCTGTCGCCGTACCCGGGTTTCAAGCAGCAGTTCACGATCGACGCTCGCGCTCCGCGAACCGGCGAGTTGTGGAAAAACCCGAATCTGGCCGACACGCTGCAGAAGATTTCCGAAGGCGGTCGCGACGCCTTCTACAAGGGCGAGATTGCTCGCGCCATCGATGCCTATTTCAAGGCCAACGGCGGATTCCTGAGTTACGAAGACCTGGCCGCGCACCAGGGCGAATGGGTGGATCCGGTCAGCACCAATTACCGCGGCTTCGATGTATGGGAGCTGCCACCGAACGGCCAGGGCATCGCCGCGCTGCAAATGCTCAACGTGCTGGAAGGCTACGACTTCTCGAAGATTGCCTACGGCAGCGCCGAGCACGTGCACCTGTTCGTGGAAGCCAAGAAGCTGGCCTTCGCTGATCGCGCGCGTTGGTACGCCGACCCCGCGTTCCAGCCGGCGCCGGTGACCAGGCTCATTTCCAAGGACTATGCCAATCAACGCCGTGCGCTTATTTCCACCGACAAGGTGCTGAAGGAAGTGCAACCCGGCACGCCGGCCGAACTGGACGAAGGCGACACCATCTATCTGACCACCGCCGATGCCAACGGGATGATGGTCTCGCTGATCCAGTCCAACTATCGCGGCATGGGCAGCGGCATGGCGCCGCCGGGACTGGGTTTCATCCTGCAGGACCGTGGCGAGATGTTCGTGCTCAAGCCCGGTCATCCCAATACCTACGGACCTGGCAAGCGTCCGTTCCAGACCATCATCCCGGCCTTCATCACCCGGGACGGCAAGCCCTTCGCCAGTTTCGGCCTCATGGGCGGCGCGATGCAGCCGCAGGGACACGTGCAGATCGTGATGAATCTGGTCGACTTCGGCATGAATCTGCAGGAAGCCGGCGATGCGCCGCGCATCCAGCACGAGAACGACACCGAACCGACCGGCCAGAACACCGCCATGCGCGATGGCGGCGTCGTGCAGCTGGAAAGTGGCTTCCCCTACGAAACCATCCGCGCACTGATGGACAAGGGTCATCACGTGGAATGGGCGTTGGGACCCTACGGCGGGTATCAGGCGATCCGGCGCGATCCAAAGACCGGCGTGTATTTCGGCGCATCCGAAAGTCGCAAGGACGGGCAGGCAGCCGGCTACTGATTGTGTAGGAGCGGCCCATGGCCGCGAGCCGTTTACGATGACTTCAAAAGCTCGCGGCCATGGGCCGCTCCTACCTGTTTCCAACGCGGTTGACTGATATGGCTTTCGACGCATTCGCCCTGATCCTGACCATGCTCGCACTGGGCATGGTATTCGCGCGCCTGCGCCTGTTGCCCGACAACGCCGCCGAAACACTGAATCTGGTGATGCTGTACGTGTGCCTGCCGGCCGCGATGCTGATCTATGTGCCCAGGCTGCACATGGACACCACGCTGATCGGTGTGATGGTGACGCCGTGGCTGCTCGCCCTGGCCACGATCCTCCTGGTCACACTGGCAACACGGGTATTCGCATTCCGCCGCGACGAGCACGCCGTGCTGTTGCTGTGCGTGGCACTGGGCAATACCAGCTTCATCGGCTATCCCATGGTGCGTGCGTTGTTGGGCGAAGCGGCGCTGCCATTCGCGGTGGTGTACGACCAGTTCGGCACCTTCGTGCTGTTGTCCACCTTCGGCTTGTACGTGCTGGCCAAATATGCGGGCGATGCGCCGCCCACCTTCAAGCTTATCCTGTTGCGGATCCTGAAATTCCCGCCGATATGGGCCCTGCTGCTGGGATTGACGGTGATGCCCGAGCAGCCGCCCGCCTGGATCGCCGCCGCATTGCAGAAACTCGCCGACGCGCTGCTGCCCATGGTGATGCTGGCGGTCGGATTGACCATCCAGTTGAAACTGCCGCGCGACGAAATCAAACCCCTGGCGACAGGCTTGCTGCTCAAGCTGCTGATCCTGCCTGCGCTGGCGCTGGGCTTGTCTCTGGCTGCCGGAATGCAGGGCGCGATGCTGCAGGTCAATGTGCTGGAGTCGGCGATGCCAAGCATGATCACCGCCGCCGCGCTGGCCATTTCACATAACCTGGCGCCGCGACTGGCCGCTGCGCTGGTGGGGTACGGAATACTGCTGTCGCTGGCGACGTTGCCGGCGTGGACGTGGTTACTGACGTGGATAACGAATGGATAACCCACCGTGATACAGCATGGCTTCGAACGTATGTACCCATGTCTTCGCGAGGATTGCAAATGGAATTCAAAATAAAGAGGCGAATGGCGAGCGGATGGTTACTGGCGCTGCTCGCGCTGCCATTGCATGCGTTGTCGCAGGACCCGCCGCGCCCTTCTGAGGAGAAAATCGCGGAACCGAAGCCCGTCGTGGATGATCCGTCCATCCGGCTCGCAAACGATGCCTGGATGAAGGCAAGTCGGACGGCGATCCAGCAACATGCGCGGGTAGTGGCTGCGCGTTCTGATGCACGTAGCCTGCTCGCTGCGGCGATGATTTCAAATGGCTTCCGTCACACCGATAACGAAATGGGCGATGCGGGCTGGAAACCTGAAGCAGAAACGCAGGCCTGGTTTGACGCCGCCGCTGGTATCCGCCCACGAGAGGTACTGGTTGCGCAGATCGAAGCCAATGGTTGCGGTTTGCTGAGCGAACATTGCGACGCCAGCGATGCATTGGCGTTCCTGCTCCAGGCCGAACCCGGCAATGCGGCAGTGCAACTGCTCGCGGTCGCTGACGCGGAGCGGCGCGGTGATAGAGCGTCAGCGGACAGGCATTGGCAGGCGGCTGCAGAAGCCCGCACCTACGAATCCCATTCCTTGGCCGTCAGCCAGCTGCTCTACGCCGGCATGCAAGGCGTCGACTACCCACCGCTTGATCCAGCGCTGGCCCGCGCAATGGGCAGCTGGGTGGGATTGCAACGTCCCGCTACCGCGCAAGACATTGCCGATATCGGCGCAATCGCCATGGTAGCCGCCCTGGCCATGCCGGGACTTTCGCCGGTCAGCTATCGGTGCAAAGCAACTTCCCTCGGCAGTTCGAATGGCGCCATTCGTGAGCAGTGCAGGCACGTACTGGAATTGCTGACAGCAGAAGAATCCCTTGTCATCTCGCCCATGATCGGATTGACTTCGCTGGTCCAGCTCAATGGCGATACCGATGAAGGCAAGGTCTGGCGAGAGCGTTTGCGGCAGTTCTACTGGGTCTTCGAAAACGCGATGTTGCGCGTGACTGGAACTACAGGCGAGCCGCTTCCTGCCGAGTATGGACGCTGGTTCCTGAGTGAAGGCGAGCTTTCCGCCTTGCGGAAACTGATCGCGCACTCTGGTCTTCCGGCAGAAGCGCCGGCGGATTGGTTGCCCATTGATCCGTATCATCGCGCGCTGGTGATGACGGGCCGGCTGCCGCCGGAAATGAACTAGTCGCACGTTTCCAGTGGCAGTAGCGGGCTTGATCGACTGGAAAGACACCCTGACCGCCACTACGTTCCAACCCCCGTAGGAGCGACGCAAGTCGCGAAGCACGCGGTAGATCGGATGTACGAGCTTCGCGACTTGCGTCGCTCCTACGGCGACCCTGGATAGGGTGGCGCCAGAATCAGGTTGAATCCCTGTGGGCACCAGACCCTTCCTTTTCAATCAATACAACAAATAACGCCGTCTTAGTTCCTCGAACTGGCGCAATGCGGGTTGCCAGCGCACTTCGATGGCGTCCAGCGATTCACCTTTCTCTATCGACTGGCGTATCCAACCGTTGCCGGCCAGCTTGTCGAAGAACGGCGGCTCTCCCGTTTCAAATCGGAATGCCTGCGGATGCAGGTCGTGGATCGCCTTGAGCAAGGCCAGGCCGGTGCGGAAGGGAAGAAATGCATTGCGGTCGGTGACGTGGATCTGCACGCCGCCGCACAGGACGCCCGCGTGCTTGGAGAAGGTGGGCGTGAACCATGCGGGGCGGAAGCGCACACCGGGCAAGCCCAGCGCATTCATGTGGGTGGCCAACTTCTCAGCATTGATGAATGGCGCGCCTATGGTTTCGAAAGGCCGCGTCGTGCCGCGGCCCTCGGAGACGTTGGTGCCCTCGAACAAGGCCGTGCCGGGATAGACCAGTGCGGTGTCGGGTGTGGGCATGTTCGGCGACGGCGGCACCCAGGGCAGTTTGTTTCCCGGTTCGGCCTCATTCCGATGCCATCCTTTGACCGGCACCACATGCAGCTCTGCCCCGATGGCAAAGGCCTCGTTGAACAACCGCGCCAGTTCGCCGATGGTCATGCCATGACGCACGGGAATGGGAAACTGGCCGACGAACGAAGCGTATTCCGGTTCCAGTACGGGACCTTCCACCTGCACGCCGCCGAGGGGGTTGGGCCGGTCCAGCACCACCACCGGAATGCCCGCGCGTTTTGCGGCGCGCATCGCCCCGGCCAGCGTGTAGGGATAGGTGTAGAAACGCGCGCCGACATCTTGGATGTCGAACAGCAGCACGTCGACGTCTTTCAGCATCTCCGGTGTCGGCTCGCGATGCTCGCCATACAGGCTGAAGACGGGCAGGCCGGTGGCTGCGTCGCGGGACGCACCCACCTTTTCCCCCGCCTGCGCATTGCCGCGCACGCCATGTTCCGGGCCAAACAAGGCGACCAGTCGTAGTGAAGGATGCCGCGCAAGCAGGTCGATGTCGCTGCGCAGCTGGCGGTCGACGCCCGTGGGATTGGTGATCAGACCGATGCGTTTGCCGCGTAGCAGATCGGGAGGCTCGGCCAGCAACACCTCGATGCCGGCCATTGGCGCCCCGGAAGTTTCTTCGCATAGGCATCCCGGCGCGGCGGACGAGGCCATCGGCAACATCAGTATCAGCGCCAAAACAAAAGGAACCAGGCCACGCGTCATGCGAAGGCCAATGCTTGGCGCAGAACGCTCGCTGCAAGACATGGTCGAGACATCCTCGCAAGCCCTACCGACAGGACTGGGTGGACACTTCGCTTCCGGCACAACACGTTGCTGACAAGAACAAGACATGCCGTCGCCCGTATTTCTTTTGCTATGGTGAGGGTCCGGTTATAGCACGGGGTGCCGACGGGTCATGTTCTACGACAGTGAAGCAGACTGCGGGCACGAGGCGCGGTTCTTGTGGCGCAGGTTCGCACTCTTTCCTTGTCTGGTCCTGCTGTCCGCGCTGATCGCAGTGGGCTGTGTTCCCGCCATGGCCGCCAACCCTGCTTCCCCTGCACCACCACCCTTGATCCCGATGCCGGCGAATGTCGTGATGGGAGATGGTCGCCATGCCATCACTGAAAACACGCCGTTTCACTATCACGACGAAGGCGGCGAAGCCGTCTCCCGCTATTTCGCATCCCTGCTCAAGCGAACTACCGGTCTTTCGTTGACACCGACGCCGACTTCTCCGGGCGTATCGACCAATGGAATCGACTTCGTGCTCGACGCCGCGGACGCTGCACTTCCCGCAGAAGGCTACCGCCTGACCATCGAAGGCGAACGCATCACCGTGCGCGCCGCGCAGGCACCCGGACTTTTCTATGGCGCGGTCACGCTGTGGCAGTTGATCACGGCCGGCGGTGACGAACACATGGTTCCGGCACTGCGCATCGAGGACGCGCCGCGCTTCGGCTGGCGCGGTTACATGCTTGATTCCGCGCGGCATTTCCACAGCGTGGCCGACATCAAGCGCATGCTCGATGCTATGGCGCTGCACAAGCTCAATGTCTTCCACTGGCACCTCACCGACGACCAGGGCTGGCGCATCCAGATCCGCAAATACCCGCGCCTGACCGGGATCGGCGGCTGCCGCATTCCCGGAGGCGATGCCGGCATCGACGCGGCGACCGGCGGTCCGCGAACCTACTGCGGCTGGTACACGCAGGAACAGATTCGCGACGTGGTCGCCTATGCGGCCGAACGCCACATCACCGTGGTCCCGGAAATAGACGTGCCCGGCCACGCCACCGCCGCGATCGCCGCCTATCCCGAGCTCGGTGTCGAAGGCGCGGCCATGCCGGTGTCCAACCAGCGCGGCATCCACGCCAATCTCTTCAATGTGGAAGAGGAAACCTTCGCATTCCTGGCCGACGTGTTTGCTGAAGTCGTCGAGTTGTTTCCTTCCAACTACATCCACATCGGCGCGGACGAAGCGGTCAAGACGCAGTGGCAGCAATCGCCGCGCGTCCAGGCACGGATGCGCGAGCTGGGCATCGCCGATGAAGCGGCCCTACAGAGCTGGTTTGTGCAACGCCTGGAGAAAATACTGGCCGCTCACGGCCGGCGCCTGATCGGATGGGACGAAATCCTGGAAGGCGGCTTGCCACCGGAGGCCACGGTGATGTCGTGGCGCGGCATCGAAGGCGGCATCGAAGCTGCGCGACAAGGGCACGACGTGGTGATGTCGCCGGTGTCGGCGATGTATCTGGACTACCTGCAAACCCATTCGCCCAATGAGCCGGCAGGCCGCCCGAAAATCATTCCCCTGGAAGTCTTTTACGACTTCGAACCCGTGCCCGAAGCGCTGACGGCAACCGAGCGCCAGCACATCCTGGGTCTGCAGGCGAACATGTGGACCGGCGACACGCGCAGCTTTACCGGGGTCGAACACAACACCTTCCCGCGTCTGGCGGCAATGGCGGAGACAGGCTGGACACCGGCTTCGAGAAAGGATTACGCGAGCTTCTTGCAACGGCTACCCGAACAATTGCATCGTTACCGGACCCTAGGCATCGGCTACGCACAGACGCCGTTCGAAGTGATGGCCGATGCGGCCTTGCTGCCTTCGCAAGGAGATTCGCCACAAGGCGATGTCCAGGTGACACTTGCCAATCCACTCGGTTATCCGATTCGCTACTCGCTGGATGCGAGCCGATCCGATTCCACGTGGCTGGACTACCAGCAGCCTTTGCGACTCAAGTTGCCGGTGAACCTGCACGTCGCCGCATTCGCCGATGGCCAGGCGCTCCATCCCATGCAAAGTTTCGACTTCACCCGCACCAGCCTGCTGGACCGCAGCGATGAAGAACTGACGCTGTGCGCGATGGACGGCCCGGTGTTGCGCATGGAAGACGACGGTCCCGCCGAAGGGCCGCGCGCCTTGTTCAACGTGGCCATCTTCGAGCCCTGCTGGCACTGGAGCGATGCGCCACTTGATGGCATCGCCGCAGTGCGTGTGCGTGCTGGTCGCCTGCCCTACCTGATCCAGTTGGGTGCCGAAGATGCGAAACGCCGCTTCCTGCCCGCCGAAACCGCACATGGCGAACTCGATATCCGCATCGGTGGTTGCGAAGGTCCGCGTCTGGTGACAACCCCCTTGCCCGCAGCGCCGGGGGATGACGGTTTCATCACCGTGCAAGCATCGTTGCCCGCGCCCGCCGCCGGGGCGCACGACCTGTGCATTCGCTTCAGTGGCGATACCCGTCCGGCCATGTGGGTGCTGGATCGGATCACCTTGCTACCGTCGAAACAGGAATAGACCATGTCCTTCACCCCTCCTCGCGCGCCGCTCTCTCCCCGTCCGCAGCGAACCCGGCCGTGGCTGCCGCCGCACCTGTTGCGCAATGCGATGGTGTTGCTCACCGGGCTGGTCGGCACGGCCCAGGCCGGCACCGCTCGCCGGGAAACCGTAGCCGACCTGCTCGGCATCCAGCCTTCGGTGGAATCGACGGACTACGTGCAAGGCAAGCAGCAATTCCAGTTGCACACGTTGGTGACCGAACAGCGGCACCCGCAGACCATGGACCTGAGCCGGCGCATCGCCGGAGATACCGTTGCCGGGCTGGAGGCGTTGTTCGCAGTGGACCGCGATGTCGCGCGCACCCTGACCGCCGTCGCCGACGATCCTGCACGGCTGCGGCAATTGCAGGACGCTTCGCAGGCAATGCAGGACGCGCTGCAGAAGGGACACCGCATCTACTTCTACGGGACCGGTTCCACCGGGCGCCTGGCCGAAACCCTGGAAAGCGGTCTATGGCGTCCGTTCTGGCAGAGGGCGGCGACGCTACCTTCGTGGCCGCGCGTACGAAAAGCGCTGCCGGACATCGAAGATCGCGTGCGTGGCGAGATCACCGGCGGTGACCGCGCGCTGATCAGTTCGCTGGAAGGCTTCGAGGATCTGCAACTGATCGGTCGCCTGCAGCTGCAGGACAACGGCATCGTCGCCGACGACGTGGTGTTCGCGGTCACCGAGGGCGGTGAAACTTCTGCGGTGATCGGTACCGCGCGGCGCGGCGCTGAAATAAACGCCGAGGACGCCAGCAAGACCTGGTTCGTCTACAACAATCCGGACGAGGTACTGCTGCCGTTCGAACGCAGTCGTACGGTGATCGAAAACCCCGGCATTACCAAGATCAACCTGGCCACGGGCCCGCAATCCATCACCGGCTCCACGCGGATGCAGGCCACGACCACCAGCCTGTATGCCTTGGGCGTGGTGATGGAAGATGCACTGCGCCAGCTGCTGACGCCCCTGCTGGACGACGAGGAAATGCGCGCGCTGGGATTCGTCGCGGGCGCCGATATCGCGTCGCGCCTGCGCGACTTCACCGTCCTGCAACGCACCGTCGCCAGCGCCGCACCGCGCGTGGCGGTGTGGACCGATGCCGAAGCGGACACGTATATGCGCGGCCGGCATTCCACCTACTTCGCGCAACGCGCGTTGATGCCGGTGTTCGTGGATGTCACCGAGCGGGCGCCGACGTTCCGCCTGGCGCCGCTGGATCGCGTAGACGCCGCCGAACGCCGTTCGTGGATTCAGGTGTGGACCCCCTCGCGCGACGCGGCACAAGCCTGGCAGGCGCTGCTGCACCGTCCGTTCCATGGCCTGGATCGAGCGCGTTACGAGCAACCATTCGAGCAGGAAATCGAAGACCCCTATCTGCGCCGTTCGGCATTGAACAGTCTTGCCCTGGCCGGCGACGAACAACAACGGTTGTACGACCTGTCGTTCTCGGCCGGGAACCTGGCACGCAGCGGGCCGCGCGAGGGTGATCTGGGTGCGATGATACTGCTGGGCGAAGAAACGCCGGTCATCGGCGAAGACTGGCTGCGTACCTTCACGCAACAGGAGGCGGCAATGTTCGCAATCCGCGTGGCAGAGGCGCCGCTCGCACGCAAGGACGCCGACGCGTTGCAGGCGGTCTCGCCGCAGACGCGCCTGATCGAAGTGTCATTGCCCGGTAGCGATGCGCTGGAGCTCAATCGCATCATCGCGTTGAAGATGCTGCTCAACGCGCATTCGACCGGCGTGATGGCCAAGCTGGGGCGCGTGGTCGGCAACACCATGACCGCGGTGCAGCCAGGCAACCTGAAGCTGATCGGCCGCGCGACTTATCTCATCCAGTCGCACGTCAATGCAGTCTTGGCCAGCGAAGCATGGCGTAAAACCAATCCGCCCCACACACCGCTCGGGTATGCCGATGTCAACGCGGTGTTGTTCGACAGCATCCAGGCACGCCGTTCCGATCCCACGCTCGCCAGCAGCCCCGAAGTCGAGCTGAGCATCGTGCGCATCCTCGAAAGCATGCGCCTTGGCCGCGCCATCACTTGGCCGCAAGCCGCCGAACTGCTTCGTCAAAAGAGACTCGACGTGTATCTGGCGGGTTACGACGACTGACCGACTGGGCGAGCCGACCGACTGTGCCCAGTGTTTTGCCGCCGCTGACACCAAGGTAGGTCGGGGCTACGAGCTGAGCGACCTTACGCGGCGCCGGCGGTCCGCGAATATTTTTTCATCGTAGGAGCGACGCAAGTCGCGAGGCACAGAGCGTTTGAACTGCCTGTTCGCGACTCACGTCGCTCCTACAACCAACAACTGGGACTGGCTTTATTCGTGGCGCAGGGCGGCGATGGGATCGAGTTGTGCGGCATGCCGGGCCGGATAAACGCCGAACGCCATGCCGACCAGGGCGCAGAACGCGACCGAGCCGAAGATAGGAATCGGCGCCCATGCGACCTGCCAGCCGGCGAAGGCGGCGATCAGATACGCGAGCAGCGCGCCCAGCAACAGGCCCAGCAGCGCACCGGCGATGCAGATCACGCTGGCTTCGCGCAAAAACTGCGCGATGACATCGCGCTTGCGCGCGCCGAGCGCGCGCAGCAGGCCGATTTCGCGACGCCGCTCCAGCACGTTGGCCAGCATGATGTTCATGATGCCGATGCCGCCGACCAGCAGGCTGACGCCGGCGATGGCGCCCATTACCACCTGGAAGATGCGCTGGGTCTTCTGGTGCTGCTGGAACAGCTGCTGCGGCACCACCAGCTGGTAATCGGCGATGCCGGCATGGCGCTGGTCCAGCAACGCAGCGAGCACGCCAGCGCCACCGGCCAGCTGGTTCGGGTCGTCCAGGCGCAACAGGAAGCGGTCAATCTCGTCTTCCTGCGGCTGGAAACGGAAGCGTGCACGCGCGCTGGCCAGCGGCACGTAGATGCGGTTGCTTTCCAGGCCCAGTTTCACGCCTTCGAAGTCGTCCTTGCCCAGGTCGCGATCACCGAGCACGCCGACCACTTCCAGCCACACATGGTTGACCTTGATGAGTTGACCGATGGGATCGACGCCGGGAAACAGATCGGTCGCGGCTTGGTGTCCCAGTACCGCCACGGCAGCCAGTGAGGTTTCGTCTTCCGTGCTCAATGTGCGCCCTTTGGCCACGTCCAGTGAAGACAGCTTGAACCACTCGGCGCTGACGCCGCTGGCCTGCGCGTCGCTGCGCCCGGCATCGCTGAACACCGAGTGCGTGCGGATGCGTTTCTCGGCGGCGTAGCTGCCGGCGCCCGGCACCACCTCAACGGCCGCGTCGGCGTCGGCAACGGTCAGGCCCAGGCTGCGTGCACGCGTTTCCTTCAACGTGTCTTCGTCCTGCGACTTGGCTTCGGCAATCAGGTTGTGCAGGCCCAGGCTTTCGACCAGGCGCAAGGCTTCGCGCCGACTGCCTTCGCCCACCGCCTGCATCGCGACGATTGCGCCTACGCCGAAGATCAACCCCAGCAGGGTCAGCAGCGTGCGCAGGCGCCGGCGCCAGAGTTCCTCGACCGCTTCGCGCCAGATGGGTGGGAGGCGATTCAGCAGATTCATTTGGCTTGCGCTCCCGCCGCCTGCCCGTTGGCGGGATCGGATTTCTCACCGGGTTCTTCGCCTGGCTTAAGCACGGTCTCGGCATCGCCTCCGGCGGACAGCAATACTTCTTCCCCGGCCGAGAGTCCCTTCAGCACCTGCGACCGCGCGGTGCCGCGCACCCCCAGTTCGACCTTGCGCGCTACGAAATCGCCGCCCTGGCGCACTTTCACGAAATGCGCGCCGTCGCGTTGTTCGAGGGCCACGTTGGCCACGCTGATCGCCTGAGGCGCGCGCAGCAGGAATACGCGCGCGGCAAAACGCTGACCGGGTACGAGTTGATAGCGGGCGACATCTGCCGGCGGCACCTGCGCGCGCATGGACAGAACCTTGACCGGAATTTCCGGGCCTTTCACCTTGGCCGCGCTGGCCACCCACGACAGCTTGCTGGTGATGGGCTGGTCGGGGCGGCCCAGCGGATGCAGTTCCACCTCTGCGCCGACCTGCACGCCCTGCGATTCTATCTGCGGCAGGTCGATTTCCACTTCCATCGCCGACGTGTCGGGCAGGCTGCCGTACTCCATGCCCGCGCGCAGCGTGGCGCCCAGCATCGCCTTGTCGCCGGACCAGTTGGTAGTCAGCATCACCACGCCATCGTTCGGCGCGCGCAGTTCCAGGGCGTCCAGATCGCCCTGGCGGCGTGTCGCGTTGCTCTGCTGCGTCGCGCGCTGCGCATCCAGCACCGCCATTTCGGCGGCGCCACGCACGCCGGACTGGCCGCGCTGCCATTCCAGCGTGTCCTGCTTGGTGTGCAGAAACTGCGCGTCCTCCACCGCATCCAGCATCTCGTTGCGGGCGATGGCGCTGAGGTCGGCGTTGACATAACGCTGGGCGATGCCGAGTTGCACAGCGACGTTGGAAAGATCCACTTCCACGCGTCCCTGGCTGGCCTGCAGATCGTTTTCCTTGGCCACACGGGCCAGCGCGTTGCGCTGCAGTTCGATCATGGCCTGGTCGAGTTGCTGCTTGCCGTCGAGCGAAGAGAAGCGCGCCAGCAGGTCGCCCTTCTTCACCCGGCTGCCTTCCGGCAGCATCCATTCCACCTGGCGGGAACTCCAGTTGCTCCCGGGCACCGTCAGCGGCGTGGGTTTGGCCGAACGCAGATCGCCTTCACCCTGCACGCTGAGCACCAGGGCTTGCGCGGACACGGTCTCGGTGACGACTGGCAGGGGTTTGTCCGCGCAAGCTGAGAGCAATCCTGCCAATGCGAGCGCGAGCGGCACTCTGCGATGCACAAAGAACCGCCGAATCACGCCTTGCCTGCCTTGGCGCCGGGCACCGTCAACTCGACCCGCACCGCCTGGCCCGGACGCAGACGGGCCTTGGGATCGTCCAGGCGAATTTCGACATCCAGCACCGGGATCGGCTGCACTTGCGACTTGCTGCGCACCGCGCGTCCGATCGATACGACCTTGCCCAGGTGCGCGCCACCGCCGCCGCCCTCGACCACGATCCGCGCGCGCGCGCCGACCGCGACCCGGCGCAGATCGCGCTCCGGCAACTCGGCGCGTACCGCCAGCGTGGTGTCGTCGGGGATTTCGGCCAGGGTCTGTCCGCGGAAAATCTGCGACCCGACATCGAACTTCTCTCCGTTCCAACTGCTCTTGTGCATCATGATTCCACTGCGGGGCGCCTGCAGGACCAGCGCGGCCAGCGATTTCTGCAGGCGGGTGACATCGGCCTGCAGCTTGGCCAGTTCGGACACAGTCAGGCGGCGCTCCTGGCGGCGTTGTTCGGCCGCCAGCTTTTCCCGGGTGACCGACAGCGCGGCGCGCTTTTCGGTGCGGCGGCGGTCGTCCATCAACTTGTCGTACTGCAACGCGGCGACCAGTTCGCGCGGCTGCTCGGTCTTGCGCTGCGCCTTTTCCATCTTCGATTGCGCTTCGGCGGTCTCCAGGGCGGCGCTACGCTGGCGTTCGGCCAGATCCAGATCCAGGTTCTCCAGCTCGCGCTGCTTTTCCTGCAGCTGGCTCTGCGCGTCCGCCAGCTGCCGGGTCAGGTCGTTGCCGTCGAAGGCGACCACGATGTCGCCTTTCTTCACCGGGCTGCCATCGGGCGCCAGCTGGGTGATGTTGAACTGCCACATCCGGTCCACCGAAGGCGGCACCAGCGCCGAAGTACGCTGCGCATAGACTTCGCCATCGATGCGCAGGACCTCGGCGGCGGCCATGGGTGCGTGCGCCAGACTGGCGAGCAATAACCAGGGAAGCAGCATTGTCTTCGTGCTCATGGCGTTGGCGCCTTGGCAGCGGCAGCGGTGGGGGCGCTGACCGCCGGCGGCTTGGCGAGCACGCGCACGCTCATGCCCGGCAGCAATCCCAACTGGCGCGTGTCCAGACTGATCTCGAGTGTGAAGTAGCGTCCTTCGCCCCATTCGGGTTTGCGGTCGGGCGCACCGCCGATGCTGACGATCTTGCCGGCTACCTTGCGCCCCGGCAGCGCGTCGAAAGCCAGGTCCACATGCTGGCCTTCGACCAGGCCGCGCCGGTCCGGCTCCAGGGCCCAGGCGCGCACGCCCATCTCGCCACCGCTGACCACTTCGCCGGCCTTGCTGCCGGGCATGGTAGAAGCGCCTTCGTCGATGCGACCGCCGATCCAGTTGTTGTTGAAACCATGCACCACGATGCCGTCGCGCTCGGCCTTGATTTCCGAAGTACGCATCAGCGCGGCGTAATAGTCGCGCTGGTTTTCCAGCTTCCGCACTTCCAGCGCGCCATCCTGTTCGCGGCGCTGCACGGCCAGGCGCGCGGTGGCCAGCGCCTTGCGCTTGAGTACCGCTTCGCGGCTCGCGCGTTCGAACTCGCCCTGGTAGCGGTCGTAATCCAATCCCGACACCAGTGCCTTGGGAATCCCCGCATCGAGTTTGGCGGCGACCAGTTCGGATTCGGCATCCACCAGTTCCAGTTCCGCATCCAGTGCCTTCACCGCCAGCTCGGCCACTTCTTTGGCGGCACGCGCGTTGGCCTGTTCGATCTTGGCTTCCAGGTCCGGGATCATGGTGGCCGCCTGGCCCGGGTCGATCCGCAGGACCACATCGCCGGCCTTCACCGAGGCGCCTTCGGGCACGAAGTAACGGATCACCACCGGCGAACTGTTCGATTGCGGGGTGATGATCGGCTGCGCGCCCAGCGAACGTACTTCGCCAGTCAGTACTGCGGCGCTGCAGGGCAGGGCCGTCGCGCAAACCAGCGCAAGCAACGCTTGGCGCACGTCAATGCGCCGAATCATGTTCGATCCTGCCGTCGCGCAGTCGCACCTGGCGTGGGGCGTGCGCGGCGATGTCGGGGTCGTGGGTCACCAACACCACGGTCTGGCCGCTGGCGTGCACCTCGCCGATCAGCGCCATGACATCGGCAGCGCTCTTGGAATCCAGATTGCCGGTGGGCTCGTCGGCCAGCAGCAATGCCGGCTGCAGTACCAGCGCGCGGGCGATGGCCGCGCGCTGCATCTGGCCGCCGGAGAGTTCGCTGGGCCGGTGGTCGCGGCGTTGGCCCAGGCCCACGCGTTCCAGCAGTGCATGCGCACGGGTCACGGCGTCGGGCGGCGGCGCACGGTGGAAACGCAGCGGCAGCAGCACGTTTTCCAGCACAGTCAGGCGCGGCAGCAGATGGAAGCTCTGGAACACGAAGCCGATACGCCGGTTGCGCAGATCGCTGCCGGCCTCGTCGTCCAGTTGGGCCACGTCGCGGCCTTCGATCAGGTAGTGGCCGCTGCTTGGATGGTCCAGGCAACCGAGGATATTCAACAGACTGGATTTGCCCGAGCCCGACGGCCCGGTCAGGGCGACGAATTCGCCGGCGCCGATATGCAGATCCACGCCCGCCAGCGCATGCACGGTCTGGCCGCTCATCGCGTAACGGCGATGCACCTGTTGCAGTTCGATCATGGGCGGCCGGGCCGTGCGAGAGGACTCGCTTGCGTCGATGCCAACCTGCGTGCGTCTTTCATTCCGCGTTCCTGCGTTTGTACTCCGATTCTAAACAGCTTGATCCGCATCCTGCACGCTGCTTCCTGTCACATTCCTCAATCCGCCGGCACCGTTCGTTCCTCCGCCCACTCGCGCAGCGCGGCGACCGGTTCGGCCATGATCACCGACAGCGGACGGGTGTTGCGGATTTCCTGCATCACGTGGTCGGTATCCAGCGGCTTCTGTTCGGCATGCGCGGTGTACAGCGCTGCGACGATGGCCTGTTCGATTTCCGCGCCGGAAAACCCGGCGCTGGCGGCGGCGAGTGCGGGCAGTGCGAAATCGTCGGCGATCAATTGGCGTCGGGTCAGGTGCAGACGCAGGATGTCCACGCGCGCATCGGGATCGGGCAGATCGACGAAGAAGATTTCGTCGAAGCGTCCCTTGCGCAGCAGCTCCGGCGGCAGCTCACTGACCTGATTGGCGGTGGCGACGATGAAGACGCTACCGGCAGCGCTCTTGCGCTCGGCCATCCAGGTCAACAGATAGCCCAGCACGCGACGCGATACGCCGCCGTCGCCGTCGCCGCTGCCGCCGGCCAGACCTTTCTCGATTTCGTCGATCCACAGCACGCACGGCGCCAGCTGTTCGGCCGAGGCCAGAGCGCTGCGCAGATTCTTTTCGGTTTCGCCGTGGTACTTGTCGTACAGGGTGCCGAAATCCAGCCGCAGCAGGGGCACGCCGAAACCGCCGGCGGTCGCCTTGGCCAGCATCGACTTGCCGCAGCCCTGCACGCCCAGCAGCAGCACGCCCTTGGGCGGGTCCAGGCCGGGCGGCGCGTTGCCGGAAACGAAGATCGCGCGGCGCTGTTCGATCCAGCGCTTCATGCGTTTGGCGCCTGCGACATCGGCGAAGCGCGCGGTGTCGTATTCGTAATGCAGGTGGCCGCTGCGGTTGAGCAGTTCGAACTTCAGCTTCGACAGCTGTGGCAGGTCCGAAGCGCTCAGCGCGCCGTCGTGGTAGATCAGCTGGCGGGCGATGCGGCGCGCATCGGTCAGGCTGAGGCCCTGCAGGTTGCGCACGATCTGCTGTACCGCCTCGGCATCGGCTTCCATGCGCCGCCCGCCGTTCTCGCGGGCATAGTCGGTGGCTTCCTCGCGGACCATCTTCAGCAGCGCGTTGGCGTCGGGCAGGCGCGGGTTGAAGCGCACCGCCATGGCTTCCAGTTCCGGTGGCAGCTCCACCTTGGCTCCGACCAGCACCACCACATGCGGCTGGCAGTGGCGGCGCTGGATGATGTCGCGCAGCTGGCGCTGGCTGCTGGCATAGCCCAGGTAGGGATGGAAATCGAGCAACAGATAGATGCCGCGCTGGTCGGCCTGCTTCATCGCCTGCAGGGCGGCGCTGGCATCGGGCGGGCCCTGGGCCTCGTCCTCGCGGTCCATGTCGATGCGGCGCAGGCCCTCGGTGATCGACCACCGGTACAGCGCACGCCAGACCTGCGACAGGGCCTGACGGAACAATTCGACGATGCGCGCCTCGTCCTGGGTTTCGATCACGATCAACGGCGTGTTGGCGCGGATCAGCGCGGTGAGGTCCTGCAGTTCGGTCACGTGGGGTCCCGGTCCTTGGCAGCGCGCACGATACCAAAGCAGGCAGAGGGCGTTTGCGGGAACCAGCCACACAACGCGACCCAATACCCGCCGCAGCGCAGCTTCCCCCACTTAACGCGGCCGGTGTACCCTGCGGTTTCCCCGTAATGAGGCGTGCGCATGAAGACGATTCTGGTCGCCAGCTCCAAGGGTGGCGCGGGCAAGACCACATTGGCCACCAACCTGGCCGCGCATTTCGCGCTGGACGGCAAGCGGACCGTTCTGGTCGATGCCGATCCGCAGCATTCCTCCACCCGCTGGGCCGAGCGCCGGGCCGAACTGGAAAGCGCGGTGCTGCCGGTCGACGCCAGCGCCGCCAAGCGCAACTGGCGCGCCAGCCTGCCCGAAGACGCCGACCGCGTGGTCATCGACGCCCCGGCCGGGTCGATGGCCGCGGACCTGGAACCCTTCCTGGAGCACGTGGACGCCATTGTCGTGCCGGTGCTGCCCTCGGCGCTGGATATCGAGGCGACGGTCGGGTTCCTCAATTCCCTGTCCAAGGTGCCGCGCGTGCACAAGCGCAAGCTGCCGGTGGGTCTGGTAGTCAACCGCAGCAAGCCCTGGACCAACACCTCCCAGCAGGCTGTCGAAATGCTGAAGAGCTGGCCCTACCCGGTCGTGGCGCAATTGCGCGACACCCAGGCCTACGTAGTGCTGGCCGGACTGGGCCGTAGCCTGTTCGACTACCGCTCGGCCCAGGTGCGCGACCACCAGTCCGACTGGGACCCCTTGCTGAAGTGGCTCAAGAAGGCCTGAGACGGCTTGAGCCAGCAAAAATTTCGAATTGATCCAATAAAGGGATGCCATGCGTGAACTGATTCTCCTGCGCCATGCGCATGCCGAGCCCGGCGCCGAAGGCGTCCCGGACATCGACCGACCGCTGTCGGCCGACGGACTGGCCGAAGCCGAAGCTGCCGGCCGCTGGCTGGTGGAGCAAGGCCTGATTCCTGACCGCATCCTCTGCTCCCCGGCGCGACGCGCCCGGGAAACCCTGGACGCGGTGCTGGCGACCATCGGCAATGTGGAACACAGCCTCGAAGACGCCATCTACGAGGCCACGCCCGGCACGCTGGCCGAGTTGGCCGATGCCCATCGCGAAACCGAGCGTCTGCTGCTGGTGGGTCACAACCCGGGGCTGGAACGTCTGGCGGCCTTGATGCACAGCGGCCAGACCGGCGATTACCGGGGCATGCCCACTTCGTCGGTGGTAGTGCTGAAACTACCGGTCGATGCGACCATCGAACCGGGTATCGCGACCCTCACTGCTTTCTGGTGGCCGTGACGCCGGCAATGCCTGGCCGCAAGCGCTGGAACCCTAGGGCACTGGCGCTGCTTTGCCTGTGGCCGCTGCTGCCGGCGACGGCAGGGACCTTCGACCCGGCGCATTCCCGCTTCGGGTTCGAACTGCGGACCCGCTGGGGTATGAAACTGGAAGGGCACTTTCCCCGCTACGAGGGCGAGGTGAAACAGCTTGCCGGTGGCCAGTCCCAGGTGGTGTTGCGCATGTACACCCAGTCGGTAGAGATCATCGACCACCCGCGCTACACCGAATGGACCCGCAGCGCGAAGTTCTTCGAAGCCGACCGTTATCCGGTGGTGGTCTTCGTCTCGCGTCCCTACGACCCCGAGTTGCTGCGCAGCGGCGGGCCCTTGGCGGGCGAACTGAGCATTCGCGGCATCAACCGTCCCAAGACGCTGAGCGTGGCGGCATCGACATGCGCGCGTCCGGCCTATGAGTGCGACGTAGTCGCCACCGGCGCGGTGCGCCGCAGCGACTACGACATGGATGACTGGATGATGGCCGTGAGCGACCGGGTGGTGTTCGTGTTGCGGGCAAGGTTGAAACCGGAGGCGTCGCCTTGAGCAGGCAATACGGTAGCCCGCTCATCCGTTGGTTTTCCCGCAGTCTGGTGTTGTCGCTGGCGCTGCTGGGGAGCGCCTGCGCCAGTCTTTCCGATGCGCAGCGTGATCGCGCCGCGTCCATCGCGCACGCGGCGCGTTCGCAGGTCATCGACTGCAGCGGGCCCAATGCCTGCGCACAGCCCTCGCCGTTGCACGATCTGGGCAGCAGCGCCGACGCCCGGTCCACGCCGCAGGCACCGCATCACTACGCGCTGATCCTGGACCAGGGCCAGGACGCGTTGCTGGCGCGCATCAACCTGATCCGTAGCGCACAGCGGCGCATAGACCTGCAGACCTACATCTTCGACAAGGACGACAGCGCGCGCATGGTGCTGGACGAGCTATTGGTGGCCGCCCGGCGCGGCGTGCAGGTCAGGGTGCTGATCGACCAGCTGTCGGCCATCGCCGATCTGCAGATCCTGACGGCGCTGTCCGGCGCGCACGCCAACTTCCAGATCCGCATCTACAACCCCAGCTTCGGCAAGGCCAAACTCAATTACTTCGACTACGCGGGCAGCGTGCTGTGCTGCTTCCGACGCTTCAACCAGCGCATGCACACCAAGCTCATGCTGGTCGACGACAGCATCGGCATCACCGGCGGACGCAACTACCAGGACGACTATTACGACTGGGATGCCGAATACAACTTCCGTGACCGCGACCTGCTGATCGCGGGACCGGCCTCGCGCGAAATGGCGGCGAATTTCGAAGCGTTCTGGAATGCGCGACGCAGCGTGCCGGTCGAGCGCCTCAACGATGTGGGTCGCAAGTTGCTCAAAGAAGGCGTGCCCGGGATGCCGGAAGAGGCTTTCCTGCGCCCCGAGCGCGTGGCCGCCTTATCCGTGGAGGCCAGCGATGCGCAGACCGTGCGCGAGCGACTGGTCGATCCGGCGATGGTCGTGGGCGAGGTCAAATACGTCGCCGACCTGCCGCAGAAGCATCGCCGCAGACGGTCGAGCGATGCCGCGCCCGCAGCCCCGGAGCTGAAGACACTGATCTCGGACGCCCAGCACGAGGTCCTTATCCAGACGCCTTACCTGGTCATGTCCGATGCCGCCCAGGACCTGTTCCGCAGCTTGCATCAGCGCCCGGACGCGCCGGATATCATCGTCTCGACCAACAGTCTGGCCGCCACCGACAATGCCGTCGTGTATTCGATGTCGTTCAAATACAAGCGCCGCTACCTGCGCGAGTTCGGTTTCCATATCTACGAATACAAGCCGTTCCCCGAAGACGCGCCGGTGGACTATGCCGCGCTGATGCCCGAAGGCCCGCCCCTGACCATGGAAGCGGGAACTCCTTCCCGGGGCGGGTCCGGTTCGCGGGGGCCGTCAGGGTCGCGGGGCCCCTCGGGCGAAACCACGCGCCGTCTGCAGCGTACCGAATCGCGCCCGTCTTTCCTCAGCAGCGGCGCGGCCACCGAACCGCTTCCGCTCAAGCGTGCCGGCGTGCGCATGGGTCTGCATGCCAAATCGATGGTCATCGACAACCGTATCGGCGTGGTCGGTACGCACAATTTCGATCCGCGCTCGGAGAACTACAACACCGAAAGCGCCGTGGTCATCAAGGACGAGGCATTCGCGCAGGCGCTGGCCACCAGCATCCGCCGCGACATCAAGCCGGAGAATTCCTGGGTGGTCGCGCCGCGTGCCAAGCCGGTGGTGCTGTCGGGCCTGGACTACAGCCTGGGCAAGGTGTCGGAGGCGCTGCCACTGTTCGATCTGTGGCCCTGGCGCTACGCGACCAGCTACGAATTCCAGCCGGGTCCGGACTGTCCGACGCCGGTACCTTCCGACCACCCCGACTTTCACCGCTGTTATGTGGCCGTCGGCGATTTTCCCGAAGTCAACGTGGGGCCAAAATGGCTGTACACGCGGTTGCTGACCGCGTTCGGCGCTGGCCTGGTTCCTATTCTCTAAGCAATCCACAACCCAAGGTTTCCCCTATGTCTTTCCGCGAACCCGTCGATCTGGACGCCATCAATGCCGGCGGGCGCGGCACGATGATCGAACACCTGGGCATCGTCATCACCGGGGCCGGCGACGACTGGCTGCGCGGCACCATGCCGGTGGATGCGCGCACCAGGCAGCCATACGGGTTGCTGCATGGCGGGGCCTCGGTGGTGCTGGCCGAAACCCTGGGCAGCGTGGCGGGCGGTCTTTGCGTGGACCCGACCCGTGAAGCGGTGGTCGGGCTGGAGATCAACGCCAACCATCTGCGCGCCGCGCGCGAGGGCGTGGTGACTGGCACGGCGCGCGCACTGCATGTGGGACGCAGCACCCAGGTCTGGGAAATCCGCATCGAGAACGAGGCCGGCAAGCCGGTGTGCATTTCGCGGCTGACCCTGGCAGTGATACCGGCCGCCTGACTCTATAAATGGGCCGCTTCGCACCCACCCTGCTGTTCGTAACGCTGATCGCTCTTGGCGTTGTCGCAATCTGGACCTCGCCCTGGCATCTGAATGCTTGGACCATCCCGCTGGCTTTCCTGCTGGTGGTGGTGCTCAGCAAGGTCGTGGCGGTGGTCTTCGCCATCCGCCAAAGCCAAGCCGGCGACTGATCGCCTCAACGCCCTTGCCCTGGCCTTTAGTAGCCGAACTCCAAGGCCTTCCGGTATCGTGCGCGGATGATTTCCCCCCTGCCTCACGCCGATACTGGCGGCGGATTGGGGCGCGCGTTCCGCTATCTGTACCGCGTACCCCTGCTGCTGATCCACATCCTCGTATTGCTGCCCCTGGTGCTGCTGAGCATGGTGCCGCTGTGGTCGGGCGTGCGCGTGGGCGGCCTGCGCGTGGAGCATCTGGCGATCAAACTGTGGTCGGCGGGGCTGATGCGGATCTTCGGTTTCCGCCTGCGCCGCCTCGGCACACCGTTACCCGATCCGGTGCTGTTTGTCGCCAACCACGTCAGTTGGGTGGACATCGAGATGCTGCACAGCCAGCGCATGATGGGCTTCGTGGCCAAGCAGGAGATCCGCAGTTGGCCGCTGGTGGGTTGGCTGACCGCGCGTGGCGAGACCATCTTCCACCAGCGCGGCAGCCAGGAATCGATGGGCGGGGTGATGCACGCCATGCTCGCCCGCCTGCAGGCCGGGCGCCCGGTGGGTGTCTTTCCGGAAGGGCGGACTCGCGATGGCGCCGAAGTCGGTCCCTTCCATGCGCGCATCTTCCAGCCTGCGGTCGAAGCGGGCGTACCGGTGCAGCCGGTCGCGCTGCGTTACGGGCCACGCGGCAGTGCGCAGACGGTGGTGGCGTTCGGGCCGAAGGAAAGCTTCTTCGCCAATTTCGTGCGCCTGCTGGGCGAACCGCCACGCAACGCGGACATCTGTTTCCTCACCCCCATTGCCGCTGGCGAGCTGGATGGCCGCAGCCGCATTGCCGATCTGGCGCGCGAACGCATCGTCGCGGCCATGGCTGCGGACGCCTGATGCGTTCTGAGACAATGCTCCATCCCACGCGAGCATGCTGACCACGATGCTGACCGCCGACGACTATCGCCCACCCAAGTGGCTGCACAACCCGCACCTGCAATCGGTGCTGAGTTCCAGCGGCCTGCGGCGCCGGCGCGGTTTGCGCGCGCTCGTCGCTACCGGCGCGATCACCACCGAACATATCTTCGATGGCGGCGATGGCGTGCGCCTGCAGGGCTGGCACAGCGCTGTCCCGGGCCACACCGACAGCGGCCTGGCCCTGCTGCTGCACGGCTGGGAAGGCAGCACCGAATCCAGCTATATGCGCATGACCGCTGCGCGGCTGCTGGAATCCGGGTTTGAAGTGGTGCGGCTGAATTTCCGCGACCACGGCGACACGCACCACCTCAACGAAGAAATCTTCCACTCCAATCGCCTGGACGAAGTGGTCAATGCCGCCGTGGACGTGTCCCGCCGGTTTCCGAACCGTCGCTTCGTTGCTGCCGGCTATTCGCTGGGCGGAAATTTCGTGCTGCGGCTGGCGCTGCGCGCGCCCGAGGTGGGGCTGCCGCTCGTGCGGGTGGCTTCGATCTGCCCGGTGCTGGACCCTTCGGCGTCGCTGATGGGCATGGAGGAAGGCCTGCCGCTGTATCACTGGTATTTCCAGCGCAAGTGGCGGCATTCACTGGAACGCAAGCGTGAACTGTTCCCCGAACGCCACAACTACGACGACGCCACCCTGGCCAAGAGCGTACGCGAGCTGACCCAGTGGATGGTCGAGCGGCATACCGATTTCGGCACCATCGACGCTTATTTCGAAGGTTATTCCATCGCCGGCGAACGCCTGGCCCGGCTGCAGATCCCGGCCGACATCCTCATGGCCCAGGACGATCCGGTGATTCCCTTCGCCGCATTCCAGGCCTGGCAATTGCCCGCACTGGCGAATCTGGAAACCGCGCGCTGGGGCGGCCACTGCGGCTTCATCGAGAACGCCGCCTGCGACGGCTTCGGCGAACGCTGGGTGACCGCGCGACTGTTGCGTGGCCACAGTTCGGATGAAATGCCGGGCTGAACGAGACAGGCCCGGCGGATGCAGCCGGCTAGAATAGGGGTTTGCCCTGAAGTGCCGGATTCCATGCAAGACAAGATCATCGACGCCCTGCGCCGCAATGCTGCGGAAGAAGCACTGAGCACCGCGCGGGAATGGACCCACCAGAGTCCCGGGAATGCCCAGGCGCATCGCTGGCTGGCGGCGGCTTCGCAACTGCGTGGCGACCATTCCGACGCATTGCGCAGCATCGATCGCGCCATCGAGCTGGCACCGGAGGACGATGCGCTGCAGCTGGTACGCGCCAACCTGCTCATCGCCGGCCGGCAATGGGAAGAGGCCAATGCAGCGCTGAGCAAGGCCAGCGATCTCAACCCGAATCAGCTTGGAGCCTATCTGACACAGGCGCAGCTGGCGTTGAGTCGTGGCGATCTGGACGAAGCAGAGCGTCTGAACCGCTTGGCCTCCCGGGTGGCGCCGGAGCATCCGCAGCTGGCGGTTGTCGAGGGCATGCTGGCCTTGCAGCGCGGCAATGTCGACGAAGGTCTCAAGTGTGTCTCGGCAGCGCTGCAGCAGACGCCTGACGATGTACAGCTGCGGTACGTGTTAGGTTTCCTGTACATGCGCAAGCAGCACTGGGCCTTCGCCGAGCAGGCCTTCCGCAGCGTGACCGAGAAGATCCCTGACGCGCGCAACCTGCATGCCTTGATTGCCGATCTGATCAACCGCCAGGGCCGCCCCGCAGAGGCGGCCGAAGAACTGGCGCCGTTGCTGGCCGATCCGGCGACCGCTACGCCTTCACTGCGGCGCGCCGCCGGCCTGCTGCACATGGCGGCAGGCCAGACAGAACAGGCACTGCCCCTGCTGCGTGGCGCACTGGCTGCACGTCCCGATGATCTGCCGGCCCTTCAGGGACTGGTGACGGCATGGCGCGCGCTGGGCAAGGAGGAAGAGGCGCGCGCATCGCTGGAAGCCGCCTTGGCCACTACCCATGACGCGCCGGACCTGTGGCGCGCACGACTTGTCTTCGCACCGGATCCGGAAGCAGGACGTGCGGTCATCGAGCGCTGGATCGCCGCCATGCCCAAAGCGACGCTGCCGCTCGAGATCCTGCTGCAACGACAGCAGAAAGAGGGCGATCAAGCGGCGGTCGAGGCTACCGTCTCACGCTTGCTGAAACTGGAGCCCGCTCATCCCGAAGCCCGCCTGCAGGTGCTCGACGGGCTGATGGCGCAGGACCCGTCGGGCGCGATCTCCCAGATAGAGACCTGGCTGCTGACCGCAGCGGACGGCTCGGAGCGGCGGTTCCTGCTCGGCCTGCTGGGCCTGAGCCATGACCAGGCGGGCCAGTCGGCGAAAGCCGTGGCGGCGTGGTCGCAGATGCAGGCCGAACTGGCGCCGCAACTGGTGCCATTGCCCCCACTCAGCGCTCCGCGCATGGATTGGCCGGAACTGGGGGCAGTTGTCGAGGGTGCGCCGAAGGTGATGTTCCTATGGGGCGCGCCAGGATCGGGAATCGAACGCCTGGCAGCGGTGATGGCTGCGGCAGGCGAGCCGTTCCGGTCTGATCGCTTCGGGCCTCAGCCGCCGCAGGACGGATTCCAGACCTATGCCGTCATCGATGGACTGACCTCCGGAAGTCTTTCAGGCCAGGAAGTGGCCGACCGCTGGCGCCAAGCGTTACCGTCGCGACGGCTGATCACACCTGACGTCTTCGACTGGTTGCCGTGGTGGGATAACGCCCTGCTCATCGCGCTGCGCCCGTATATACGCGAAGGCATGCTGGTCATGGCCATCCGTGACCCGCGCGACACGCTGCTGGACTGGCTGGCCTTCGGGTCGGCGGCTCCGTTCGTGATGCCCTCGCCGCTGGAGGCGGCGCACTGGCTGGCCGCTTCTTTGGGCCAAGTCGCGGCGCTGTTCGAGAACCAGTGGTATCCCAATCGCGTGCTGCGCACCGATGACATCGGCAACGATCCGCGTGCCGCGGCCGACTTGATGGGCGATGTGCTGCAGGTGCAAATGCCGGTACCGCCCTCCGTGGGCCCGGCGCATTTCCCGCCGGGCCATTGGCGCAACTACCGCGATCCCTTGGCAGACGCATTCGCAGCTCTCACGCCAATCGCGCAGCGGATGGGTTACCCGGAAACCTGATCGACACAGGAGTACACGATGCGTATCCACAGCGACAGCTTTGAAAATGGCAAACCCATCCCGGCCGAGTACGCTATGGGCACGCCAGAGGGGTTCGGAGGCAACCGCAATCCGCATCTGGCCTGGGACGATGTACCTGCCGGCACGCGCTCGTTTGTGCTGCTCTGCGTAGATCCGGATGCGCCTACCGTGCCTGAAACCGTGGGGCGCGACGATCTACAGATTCCGGTGGAGCAGCCGCGCGGCGATTTCGTGCATTGGACGATGATCGACATCGCCGCCGTTGTGCGCGTAATCGAGGCGGGCAGCTGCAGCGATGGCATTACCGCCAAGGGCAAGCGCAATCCACCTGGCCCACGAGGGGCGCGCCAGGGCTTGAACGACTACACCGGCTGGTTTGCCGGCGATGCGGACATGGGCGGCGAATACTTCGGTTACGACGGCCCCTATCCGCCGTTCAACGACCTGCGCACGCACCGTTATTTCTTCAGGCTGTTCGCGCTCGATGTGGAAACGCTGCCGGTGCCGGAGCGTTTCACCGCCGCCGATGTGTTCCGCGCCCTGCAAGGCCACGTGCTGGGCGAAGCCTTGGTGCATGGCACTTACTCGTTGAACGCGAAAGCCTGAGGCGATAGTCGCAGGCGCGTTGTCCAGCGCGCCTGCGTGGTTTCGCAACGCTACGGCGTTGCGGTTTCCGACTCGACCACCATGTCGAGTTCGTAGGCGGTCGAACTGCCATCGGCGGGCGCATTCTTCAGCGTGTAACGTTTCACGCGCAGCACATTGCGGATGCCCGGTTCGTGCGCGTAGCCCTGGATGTTGCCGTAGAAGTTTTCGAAGGCGCCATCGCTGCCGGTCTTGACGCCTTGGTCGTCGTATCCGATCTCGCGCACCTGCAGACATTGCATGTCGGCAGTCAACGGATGGCTGCAGGGTTTCGTTTGCGCCGCCACTTCCAGGAACACGGTTTCGCCCGGGCCGCCGTAGCGGGTCTGGGCAGTGGGCGCGCCCTGAAAGATCAGCACGTCGCCACTTGCGGTTCTTAGGGTAAGCGTGTCGCCGGCCAGTTCGAACCTGGACATCCCTTCAAGCCGTCTGCCGGCTTCCTGGTCCAGCGCCATCAGCTTGCCATCGGCGCACGCCATCTGCGTGGACACCATCGGTTGGACATTGAGTTGGTCGCGCTGGATCGAATACGTGCCGCCCATGCTGTTGCAGCTGTTGCTGACGCCCAGACGGCCGTCGGCGAAATCCAGCTGCAGCGGTTTGTCTGTGCGGACGAAAAGCGCATCGATCCGCTTGCCCTGCGCATCCTTCGCCTCGTTCAAGCGCCAGTGATGGGCCGACAACGCGCGCGCATTGGCGACGGCGACCGGCGCTTGCGTGGGCGCCACTGAAACTACGGCAGGCACGTCCTGCGACGGCTTGCTGCAACCGGCCAAAGCGAGCGGCAACGCGAACATCAGCAGATATCGATTCATTTCATTCTCCGGTGACAGGTTCGGGTAAACGCATCACTACAGAAAACGGGGTGAGGCGCGCTACCGCGACAGGACATCAATGCCGGATCGTATTCGCCGATAGGTCAGGCACCTGTCGGCATCAGCATCAACAACAGGCCGCCCAGCACGATGCGATAGATCGCAAAACCGGTGAAGCGATGCGCCTTGATGTAGCCCAACAGCCATTTGACGACCAGGAAGCCGGTGAAAGTGGCGGCGAGGAACGCCACGCCCACATCGCCCCAGTCTTCGCTGGCCAGATCGCCATCCATCAGCAGTTCCAGGAAGGCATAGCCGCTGGCCGCGAACATGGTGGGAATCCCCACCAGGAACACGAACTCCGCCGCAGAAGAGCGTCGGCTGGTGCCCGCCAGCATGGCCATGAAGATGGCGGCCGCCGAGCGCGAGGTGCCGGGGAAAATCCCCGCCACGACCTGCGCCAGACCCACCAGCACCGCCACTTTCCAGGTGATCAGCGGCTGGTCGCCACGGCGCTCGGCGAAATGTTCGGCCAGCAGCATCCACACGCCGCCGATCACCAGCGCCCACGCGACGGGGGTTACGGTTTCAGGCAATTCCCAGCCGGCCATGCGCACCGGCAGGCCCACCAGGGCGGTCACCAGGAAAGCAACCGCGATCTTGGCCGAGTAGTCGCGTAGCGCTGGATCGCGCCAGCCGGTGAGCAGTTCGACTATGCGCTGCCGGAATACCAGGGTGACGGCGACGATCGCGCCGGCCTGGATGACGATGTTGAAGAAGTCGGACTGCTGTTCCCCCAGCCAGTGCTGGACGATCAGCAGATGACCGGTGCTGGAGATCGGCAGGAATTCGGTGATGCCTTCGATGATGCCCAGGAGCAGGGCTTTGAGCAGGTCGGTCATGGGTCCGGAAGTCTGGAGTGGGGTCACGCGGATCAGTATTTCCACCGGTCATTTCAGCAGATGCAGGCGGATGCAACGAGATCGGGCGTGCGGAAAGAATAGTGGATTCTCAAAGCACCAATAAGGTGCGTTGCCTGTCGAGAAATATCCACTTTGGTGCAAACAGACATCATCTGTGACGCCGCGCACCATGCAAATCAGCAACTTACGGTGCATCCAACCTTGGCACGCGGCTTGCGATAGGTACCTCACTCAATCCAACACCGAGGTTCCAAAGATGTCTGCGGACAAAGTCGAAAAGCTGATCAAGGACAACAAGGTCGAGTTCGTGGACCTGCGCTTCGCCGATGTGCGCGGCATCCAGCACCACGTGACCTTCCCGGCCAATATCGTCGACGAATCCCTGTTCGAGGAAGGCCGCATGTTCGACGGCAGCTCGATCAGCGGCTGGAAGGGCATCAACGAATCCGACATGGTTCTGCTGCCCGACGCCAGCACCGCCTATCTGGACCCGTTCACCGCCGACCCGACCGTCGTGCTGACCTGCGACATCCTGGACCCGGCCACCATGCAGGGCTACTCGCGCTGCCCGCGCGGCATCGCCAAGCGCGCCGAGGCCTTCCTCAAGTCCAGCGGCATCGCCGAGCAGGCGTTCTTCGGCCCGGAACCTGAATTCTTCATCTTTGATTCGGTCCGCTACGCCAACGACATGGGCAACACCTTCTTCAAGATCGAGTCCGAGGAAGCGGCCTGGAACACCGGCACCAAGTACGAAGGCGGCAACAGCGGCTACCGTCCCGGCGTGAAGGGCGGCTATTTTCCCGTCGCCCCGGCCGACACCCTGCACGACATCCGCGCCGAGATGTGCAAGACGCTGGAACAGGTCGGCATCGAGGTTGAAGTGCACCACCACGAAGTCGCCACCGCAGGCCAGTGCGAAATCGGCACCAAGTTCAATTCGCTGGTCAAGAAGGCCGACGAACTGCTGACCATGAAGTACATCGTCAAGAACGTCGCCTTCCGCAACGGCAAGACCGCCACCTTCATGCCCAAGCCCATCGTCGGCGATAACGGCAGCGGCATGCACGTGCACCAGTCCCTGGCAAAGGGCGGCAACAACCTGTTCTCCGGCGACGGCTACGGCGGCCTGTCGCAGCTGGCGCTGTGGTACATCGGCGGCATCTTCAAGCACGCCAAGGCGATCAACGCGTTCGCCAACTCCGGCACCAACAGCTACAAGCGCCTGGTCCCGGGTTTCGAAGCGCCGGTGATGCTGGCCTACTCGGCACGCAACCGCTCGGCCTCGTGCCGCATTCCGTGGGTCTCCAATCCGAAGGCGCGCCGCATCGAAATGCGCTTCCCCGATCCGTTGCAGACCGGCTACCTGACTTTTACCGCGCTGATGATGGCCGGCCTGGACGGCATCAAGAACCAGATCGATCCGGGCGAGCCGTCCGACAAGGATCTGTACGATCTGCCGCCGGAAGAAGAAAAGAACATCCCGCAGGTCTGCTCCAGCCTGGACCAGGCACTGGAAGCGCTGGACGCCGACCGCGAATTCCTCAAGGCCGGCGGCGTGATGACCGACGACTTCATCGACGGCTACATCGCGCTGAAGATGCAGGAAGTGACCAAGTTCCGCGCCGCGACCCATCCGCTGGAATACCAGCTGTATTACGGCAACTGAGTTGTAGCGGCGATAGCGACGGAATACCCCTCCCACCCGTCGCTATCGCCGCGTTTTTGATTCGTAACGTTTCCAGCATCAGCAGCAACACAGAAGAAGAACAGACAGCAAACCGCAGCTCCCTCTCCCACGTCGAATGCGGTTTCTGTTCGTGTCCTGAAACCCCCGGTCGCTTTGCGAGGCCGGTTCCATCCACCCACGGGGAATGCGCATGAAACTGATCACCGCCATCATCCGGCCGTTCAAGCTAGACGAGGTTCGAGAATCCTTGTCGCAAGCGGGCGTGTCCGGCATCACCGTCACCGAAGTCAAAGGCTTCGGGCGGCAGAAGGGCCATACCGAGTTGTATCGCGGCGCCGAGTACGTCGTCGATTTCCTGCCCAAGATCAAGATCGAAACCGTGGTCACCGACGAGCGACTGGAGGCCGTGATCGAGGCCATCCAGCAGGCGGCGGGCACCGGCAAGATCGGCGACGGCAAGATCTTCGTCACCGCCGTCGAACAGGTCATACGCATCCGTACCGGCGAAGTCGGCGCGGACGCACTCTAAACCTTACTCGGAGCCCCATATGAAGACTCGTCTCTCCGGGTGGAAAACCCGACTGCAAGTACTTGGCCTGGCCGCGCTGTGCTGCGTGGCGCTGGGCACCGGTTTCGGCGCGATGGCGCAGGAAACCGCAACGCCTCCAGCTGAAACCACCGCCGCACCGGCCGATCCCGCCGCTACTCCTCCCGCGACCGAAGTCGTCGCTGAAGTCGTGGCCGAAGTTGCCGCGCCTGCAGAAGCACCGGCCGAAGAAGCTCCCGCTCCGACCATCAGCAAGCCCGATACAGTCTGGGTGCTGATGTCGGCGGCGCTGGTGATCTTCATGACCCTGCCGGGTCTGGCGCTGTTCTACGGTGGTCTGGTGCGTTCGAAGAACGTGCTGTCGATCCTGGTGCAGAACCTGGCGGTGTTCTCGCTGGTCGCCGTGCTCTGGGCGCTCTATGGCTATAGCCTGGCCTTCACCGAAGGCACGCAGTTCATCGGTGGCTGGGACCGCCTGTTCGCCAAGGGCCTGGATGCGGCGTCGATCGGCGCCACCTTCACCAAGGGCGTCTACATCCCGGAACTGGCGTTCTTCGTGTTCCAGGGCGCGTTCGCCTGCATCACCTGCGCACTCATCGTCGGCGCCTTCGCCGAGCGCGTGAAGTTCGCCGGTGTGATGCTGTTCACCGTGCTGTGGTTCACCTTCGCCTACCTGCCGATGGCGCACATGGTCTGGTTCTTCCCCGGTCCCGATGCGTTCACAGACAACGATGCGGTCGCCGGCATCCTGGCCAAGTCCGGTTTCCTGTTCGCCAAGGGCGCGCTGGATTTCGCCGGCGGCACCGTCGTGCACATCAACGCGGCAATCGCCGGCCTGGTGGGCGCGTACGTGATCGGCAAGCGCACGGGTTACGGGCGTGAGGCGATCAAGCCGCACAACCTGACCCTGACCATGATCGGCGCCTCGATCCTGTGGTTCGGCTGGTTCGGGTTCAACGCCGGTTCGGCGCTGGAAGCGGGCGGCGTGGCCGCGATTGCCTTCGTCAACACCTTCCTGGCCACGGCTGCGGCGGTGGTCGCGTGGACGCTGCTGGAATGGATCTTCAAGGGCAAGCCGTCTCTGCTCGGCGCGGCCTCGGGTGCGGTGGCAGGTCTGGTCGCCATCACTCCGGCAGCCGGTTTCGTTGGTCTGAACGGCGCACTGGCCATCGGCGCCATTGCCGGCGTGCTGTGCCTGTGGGGCGTGACCGGGCTGAAGAAGCTGCTGGGTGCGGACGACAGCCTGGACGTGTTCGGCGTGCATGGCGTCGGCGGCATCACCGGTGCGCTGTTGACCGGCGTGTTCGCTGCTCCGTCTCTGGGCGGCGCGGGCATCTGGGACTACGTGACCGAAACGGCGCTGCCCGAGTACGACATCGCCACTCAAGTGGGGATTCAGGCCCAGGGCGTGCTGACCACCATCGTGCTGTCCGGCGTGGTCGCGCTGATCGCCTTCCTGATCGTGAAGTACACGGTCGGCCTGCGGGTCAGCGAAGAAGCCGAGCGTGAGGGTCTGGACATCACCTCGCACGGCGAAGCGGCCTACGAGGCCTGAGGCACACCGGGGCGGCCTTGCACTAAACTGGTGCAATGCCGCCCCTCTCCTCTCCGCATCCCATGAATGAAGCACCCGCCACCGACCTGCTCAGCACGGCGGTGGCCTGGGCGGACGCCGAAGGCAAGCTCCTCGGCGTCAATCCTGCCTTCGCGCGCTGGATGGGTGTCAGCGCAAGACGCCTCCTGGGGCAATCCCTGACCGCAATGGAAATGGACGGCGACGCAATGGCACGATTCCTCCAGAACACCGACCGAGACGTCCTTCGCCTGCACCGCATGGCGCTGGGGCTGCCCGGTGAGCAGTATCGATTCGCCGAAGGCTGGCTGAGCCGGCTCGAAAGCGGCGGCTGGCTGCTGGAAGCCCATCCCGTCGATGAATTCCCCGCGCTGGACCCGGCCCAGGTGCTGCCCGGCGCACTCAGCGCCGCCTTGAAGGGCTTGGCCCACGAACTTAGAAATCCCCTCGCCGGCCTCAAAGGCGCCGCGCAACTGCTGGCGCGACGCGCGCTGCATCGCGACGACAACGAGGACGAGCGCGAACTGATCGGACTGATCGAATCTGAAATCGAGCGCCTGAATGGCCTGCTCGACCAACTGCTTTCTCCTTCGCCGCAACGTCCGCACACCTCGCTCAACATCCATGTGGTGCTGGAACGGGTGCTGCGCCTGGCCGAAACTGAAGGTGGCTGGTCAGTGCGCCTGCAACGCGACTACGACCCCAGCCTGCCCGAGTTTCCCGGCGACGGCGACCGCCTGACCCAGGCGGTGTGGAACCTGGTGCGCAATGCCATCCAGGCCGGCGCCGCCAGCGTCACCCTGCGCACCCGCGTCGAACACGGCGTGCGCATCCACGACCATCCGCATGCGATGGCGCTGCGGGTGGAAATCATCGACGACGGCAAGGGCGTGCCGGAGGAGCTGGCCGAGCATTTGTTCCTGCCGCTGGTCAGCGGCCGCGCCGAAGGCAGCGGGCTGGGCCTGGCATTGGCGCAACAGGTGGCGCGCGAACACCGCGGCTCGCTGACCTATCGCTCCCGCCCCGGCCATACCGTGTTCACTCTGTTGCTGCCGCAGCCGGAAGAATCCCGCCTGGAAGACCCGCGCATGCAGGAACAGCGTCAGGAAGCAGCTGCAACGGAGGGCTCACGCCATGTCCATTGATCCGGCTTCCTTCGCGCCTGCACCGGAAAGTGCGCAACGCATCTGGGTGGTCGACGACGACCGCTCGGTGCGTTTCGTGTTGTCCACCGCGCTGCGTGATGCCGGCTATGCGGTGGACGGCTTCGACAGCGCGGCCTCAGCCTTGCAGGCGCTGGATTCGCGTGGCGCACCGGACCTGTTGTTCACCGACGTACGCATGCCGGGCGACGATGGTCTGGTGCTGCTGGACAAGCTGAAGCTGGCCCATCCGCAGCTGCCCGTGATCGTGATGTCGGCCTACACCGATGTGGCCAGCACTGCCGGCGCGTTCCGCGGCGGTGCGCATGAGTTCCTGTCCAAGCCCTTCGACCTGGACGACGCCATCGCGCTGGCCGCACGCACTCTGCCCGACGCGGCCGACCTGGCGCCGGATCCGGTCTCCGAACCTTCAACCTCGGCGGCAAACGGCGAGCTGATCGGCGACACGCCGGCCATGCGCGCGCTGTTCCGCGCGATCGGCCGCTTGGCGCAGGCACCGTTGTCGGTGCTGGTCACCGGCGAAACCGGCACCGGCAAAGAATTGGTCGCCCACGCGCTGCATCGCGAATCGCCGCGCTCGCGCAAACCATTCATCGCGCTCAATACCGCGGCCATCCCCGCCGAACTGCTGGAAAGCGAATTGTTCGGCCATGAAGCCGGCGCCTTCACCGGCGCGCAGCGGCGCCATATCGGCCGCTTCGAGCAGGCCGACGGCGGGACTTTATTTCTTGATGAAATCGGCGACATGCCGCTGCCGCTGCAGACGCGGCTCCTGCGAGTGCTGGCCGAGGGGGAATTCTTCCGGGTGGGCGGACGCGAACTGATCCGCGTGGACGTGCGCGTGGTCGCCGCAACCCATCAGGACCTGGAATCGCTGGTCACCGAAGGCCGCTTCCGCGCCGACCTGCTGCATCGCCTGGACGTCGTGCGTCTGCAACTGCCGCCCTTGCGCGAACGCCGCGGCGATGTGGCGCAGCTGGCGGAAAATTTCCTGGCCATCGCCTCGCGCAAACTCGGCGCGCCGGCCAAGCGCTTTGCCACGCCGGCGCTGGACGCCATGCGTGCCTACGACTGGCCCGGCAACGTGCGCGAACTGGAAAACGTCTGCTGGCGGCTGGCCGCCATGGCGCCGGGTGAAACCATCACCCCCTTCGATCTGCAGGGCGTGCTGTCGCACGCCACCGCCAGCACACCGCAGGCGATGGAATGGGACCAGGCACTGGCCGCCTGGGCGCAGGGACGACTGTCCGAAGGCGCGGAAGGGTTGCATGCCGAAGCGCGCGAGTTGTTCGACCGCACCTTGCTGGAAGTGGCACTGCAGTTCACCCATGGCCGCCGCGCCGAAGCCGCGAGCAAGCTCGGCGTCGGCCGCAACACCGTCACCCGCAAACTGGGCCCGGGCCGCAAGCGGCGCTGAGTGGGCGGGCGAACGCTATCGCCGTTCGCGATGGATCGCCGATCGTCTGTTCTGGGTGCGCCCGTTGCATCGTGTTTGGACTAGGCTTATGCAGGGCTCTTCGAACAAAACGGATCTTCCGAACAACTCTCCTGTCATCCCGAGCGCAGCGAGGGATCTGCTTTCCGGCGCAGAACAGCAGATCCCTCGCTGCGCTCGGGATGACAGAGATAATTGGTCAGACCCTTCTTGATCCCGTTCGTGGTGAGCCTATCGAACCACGCTGTTCGCGAGTACCGGAAGACGGCGACAAGCCGATATCCCATCAGCCCTTGCATTGGCGTACGCAGCCGCTTTCATTGCCGGTAAACGCCCTAACGTTTACGGTCACTGCAACCCTTCCTGGAGCAACCTCTATGCGTATCGCCCTGATGGCCGTGGCCACGGCAGTTTTCCTGACGGCCTGCGGAACTTCGCCCGCACCCAAACCGACGGCACCGGCCGCGCCGGCCGCCACCAGCACCGCGAAGCAGGCGGTGGCCGTTCTCGCCTCCGCTTCCGGCAGTCTGGTCAGCGGCAAAATAACCGCCATGCCGATGAGCGACGGCGTGCATCTCACTGGCACCGTCGGCGGACTGGCGCCCAACAGTAGCCATGGTTTCCATGTGCATGAGAAAGGCGATTGCAGCGCCGCCGATGCCAGCAGCGCGGGCCCGCATTTCAATCCTCTGTCCACCGCGCACGGCAAGGCCGAAACCGGCACCCATCATGCCGGCGACATGGACAACGTGGTCGCCAATGCCGAAGGCGTGGTGACGGTCAACGTGCACGTCAAAGGCGTCACCCTGGGCGGAGGCGCGGCCAACGACATCGCCGGCCGCGCATTGATCGTGCATGCGGCACCCGACGACTACACCAGCCAGCCGGCCGGCAATGCCGGTGCGCGCGTGGCTTGCGGCGTGATCAAGGTCACGCAGTAACAATCCGGATCACGCTGGAAAGGCGTAGGAGCGACGTAAGTCGCGATGGGCGCACCTATAAGCTATCGCGACTTACGTCGCTCCTACGCCTGCAATCTCAGCTCTTGAGGGATTCGCGTGCATCGGCCATCGCCGGACAATAGGCGAACGTCACCGGAATCCCGTGCGCTTCGAGTACCGCGGCGATCTGGCGCTGCCGCGCCTGGAAATACTCGTAGCCCTGCTGCAGTTTCTCGACCTCGTCCGTCAGCTGGGCCGCATGGCGTTGCTGCCACGCAGCCGGATCCAGCAGCGCTATCTGCACGCCGCCGTCGGCATAGCGCAGCAACGGCTCGGGTGGATGGTCCAGCCATTCCTCTTCCTGCGGCGCCAGCAACGCGGTTTCGATGACCGGCCACAGGTGTTGCAGGCCCTGGTGCTGGTATTGCATGGCCATGATCGCGGTGAGGTCGTGCGCGGTGAGATAACGCGCGTGTTCGACCTGCGCGCCGAAGGCTTCCTGCGCCAGCAGCGCGGTGTCGGCGCCGCCCATGCCGCGGTCCAGCAGCACTTCCTCATAATGCTCGCGCAAGGCCTGCACCGTGTCCTCGGGCCCGCTCAGCAGGAATGGCAACACGCGCATGCCCCCGCCATGCAGCCCTTCCTCGGCAACGAACGGCAACGGCACCTTGCCCTCGCTGTCGGCACCGAATGCGATCACGCGCGGCCCCTGTTCGCGACCGGGCGCACGCTGGCGCAATTCGTCCAGCCGCCGATGCAGCGGCCAACCCGGGCGCAGGACCTCGGCCGGGTCGAAGTGCGCCGCAGCGAAAGTCAGGTCCAGAGCGCGCACGCCCGGCACCAGCTTGCCCAGATCGCGCGCAACCAGTTCCACCAGCCGACCCGCCTGTGCCTGCGGCAACGCGGCGGCAGCAGGCATGTGGCCTGCAGAAAGTTCGAGCGCGAACACTCCCAGCAGATGCCCGCCCATCAGCGGCGCGTCGATCGCGTGCGTGTCCGTCATGCGCCTGTTCCCAGCTGTGTACCCATCCAATACATGTTCTCGACCACCTACCTTCGCCCACGCGCTCATCACATGCGCGTCCATTTCATGAACACCAACGCCTGTATGCACCTCATCAGGTTGGCCCGGTGCCAGGTCGGCATTACACTTTCGCATTATGCCCGGCGCGCGTTACGGACCGGTCACACCGTCGTCAACCCGTCTTCTTTGCGCGAGGTTTCCATGCCAGCAGCCCGTCCCGTCGCCATCCTCGGCGGCGTCCGTATTCCTTTCTGCCGCCAGAACACCGCGTATTCGGACGTTGGCAACCTGGGCATGTCGGTGCGCACTCTCGGCGCGCTGGTCGAACGCTTCGGCCTGCATGGTCAACAGCTGGGCGAAGTGGCGATGGGCGCGGTGATCAAGCATTCCAGCGACTGGAACCTGGGCCGCGAAGCGGCGCTTTCCTCCGGCCTGTCCCCGCTCACGCCGGGCATCACCCTGCAGCGCGCCTGCGGCACCAGCCTGGATTCCATCATCACCATCGGCAACAAGATCGCCCTGGGCCAGATCGAATCGGGCATCGGCGGCGGGTCGGATACTACTTCCGAAGTGCCGATCGTCTACGGCAAGAAGCTGCGCGCGCGCCTGCTGGCCGCCAATCGCGCCAAGACCACCGGCGACAAGATCAAGACGCTGGTGAAGGGCTTCAAGTTCAGCGAGCTGAAACCCGAGTTTCCCGGCGTGGCCGAGCCGCGCACCGGCAAGAGCATGGGCGACCACTGCGAAGACATGGCCAAGCAGTGGAGCATCTCGCGCGATTCGCAGGACGAACTGGCCGTGGCCTCGCACCACAAACTGGCGGCCGCCTACGAACGCGGTTTCTTCGACGACCTGATCGCGCCGTTCCGCGGCCTGGAACGCGACAACATCCTGCGTCCGGATACTTCGCTGGAAAAACTGGCGACATTGAAGCCGGCCTTCGACAAGACCTCCGGGCGCGGCACGCTGACCGCCGCCAATTCCACGCCGCTGACCGACGGCGCCGCCGCGGTGCTGCTGGCGAGCGAAGAATGGGCCAGGGCGCACGGCCACGAACCGATGGCCTACCTGCGCGATGCACAGGTGGCGGCGGTCGATTTCGTCCACGGCGAGGGCCTGCTGATGGCGCCAACGATCGCGGTACCGGAAATGCTCAAGCGCCACGGCCTGACCCTGCAGGATTTCGACATCTACGAAATCCACGAAGCCTTCGCCGCGCAGGTGCTGTGCACCTTGCGCGCATGGGAAAGCGAGGACTACTGCCAGAACCGCCTGGGCCTGGACGCGCCGATGGGCAGGATCGACCCGGCCAAGATGAATCCGAACGGCTCGTCGCTGGCCACCGGCCATCCCTTCGCCGCCACCGGCGCGCGCATCATCGCCACCGTGGCCAAGGAATTGAAGCAGCGCGGCGGCGGCCGCGCGCTGGTGTCCATCTGCACGGCCGGCGGCATGGGCGTGGTCGCCATCGTCGAACGCTGACCAAGCGCAGCCACACGTGCAACCCCATGCAGCGGGTTGGCGCGTTGTAACCTTGCACGACGCGCGGCAACCCGCTGCGCGGCCTTGCTAGGACGACAAGATGCATCCACGCAATCCGATCCGTATCGCACTGGGCTGTGCGCTTGTCGTCGGGCTTATTGCCTGCGCAAAACACGAACCGCAGGCAGAGGCTTCGATGGAAGCCGCCAGTCCTGCCGTCGCGGCCGCCGATGCCAGCGGCGCAGCAGAATCCCGATCACAAGCGGCCAGTCAGGCACCGACCGACGCGCAGCTCACTTCCAGCGCCGCGACCTACAGCGATACGCAACGCAAGTTCATCTGCACCGCCCAGGCCAGGTTCCGGGTCAAGGATGTGTACCAATCCGCACTGGCGATCGAGGACGCGGTGGCCGCGCAGGGCGGGTTCGTGGTCAAGAACGACATCGCCACGAATATCGATTCGATCCGCAAGCGATCCCTGGGCAACGGCCAGCTGGTCGAGCTGGCCGAATACACGGTGCGCGGCGAACTGACGGTACGCGTGCCCAGCGACAAGACCCAGACCTTCCTGCGCTCGATCATCGGACAGATGGAGTTTCTGGATACCCGCAGCTTCGCCGCCACCGATGCGCAGTTCGCGCTGCTGCGCGAGCAACTGGCCTACCAGCGCAATCAGGAAGCGCAGCAGGAACTGGGCGATGCCAAGGAAGAAGGCGGCAAGCTGGGCCAGAAAGCGGCCGTCATTTCCGCACGCAACGACGCCAAGTCCGGGCGCGACGAAGCCCTGATCGCGCAGAAGGAATTCGAGGACCGTGTGGCGTTCGCCACACTGGATCTTTCCTTGTATCAATTGCCGAAACTGCGCCGCACGGAAATGGCGGACATGGAAGCGGCGGTGCGCGAGAACGGGCCTGGATTCCTCACTCGTCTCGGCAAGTCGTTGAGCACGGGCTGGTTCGGATTGCTGGAAATCGGACTTCAGCTGGTCAAGCTGTGGCCTTTGTGGCTAGTACTGTTGCTGGGCGTCGTGGTTATAAGGCGCTTGCGCAGAAGGTGAGCGAGAGAGGACCGGAAATGACTGGTCCGGAAAAAGGATCGTCATCCCGCCGAAAGCCGGGACCCAACTCAACGATACCGGAACGATAGGTCCCGGCTTTCGCCGGGATGACGGCCTTTTGTTTGAAGGCTGCCTATTCGTTTTGAAGACCGCATGCTGGCGATGGGCGCGAGCCGTATTGCAATCCACTCATCCGCGCAGTCGCGGTACACCATGTTCGTCGCGCTCTTCGACGACCGCCTGGTCGAATATTTTCTGCCGCAGGTCGCGGCCCGGCAGTTCGACGGCGGCCTGGCCGCGTTGTGCATTCAGCGCGTTGGCGTAGCTGCGCCGCGCGAGCTCTTCCTGTCCCGCCGCTGCGAATCCGTGGCCCAGTTCCTCCCACGCGTCGGCGCTGGCGCCCTGTGCCAGCGCGCGATGCAGGAATTCCTGCGCCTGCGGCCATTGCCCCTGCAGCCTTGCCAGTTGGGCCAGCGTCACCAGCAGTGCGGGGCTGTCGGGGTGGGTCTGCAGCCAGCGTTGCGCGCTGGCGCGACGCGAATCGAGTTTGCCGATGGGCAGGCGCCCGTACAGCGCGACCAGCGATTCATCCCAGCGTGCATCGATAGCCTGCTCCAGACTGCGCGCAGCGGCTTCGTCCCAGCGCAGGCCGGCGGCGCGTTCGGCATAGGCGGCCACGATGCCGGGGTCGGCGCGCAGGGGTTTGGGCAAGGTTTCCCAACGTTCGGCCAGGACGTTGGCGTCGGCCGATTCGCGCATCGCCTGGCTGGCCAGTTGCGATTCGAGCGATGAATACGCGGGCGTCGATAGCACTTGCTGCTGCTTGAGCGGACCGAGCATTCCATAGGCTTCGCCCGCACGGTTCAGCGCAGTCAGTGCCTGGGTGCGCAACGCCAGTCCGCGTGGCGGCAGCGGTTGCGCGGCAGGCGCGTCGAGCGCGATCAGCGCGTCGCCCGGTCGCCCTTGTGCGAGCGCGCGGTCGGCCACAGCCAGCGCATGAGTGGCGGCATTGCGCTCGGCCAGGGCGGACAGATGCACCTGCACGGCGGCTTCATCGCCACGCGCGTCGGCCGCGCGTACTGCCGCGGTGCGGGCGATGGTGCCGACCTCGTCGTCTTCGGCCGCCAGTTGCAGCAGTTTTTCGGCGCGCTGCCAATGTCCGCCATGCAAGGCTTCCAGGCCTTCGGTCAGACGCGCGCGCGCTTGTTTGCGGCGCCGACGGCCCCAGGCGCGGAACGGCAGGGTGAGCACTTTCCACAACAACCACAGCAGCAGCAGGCACGCGGCCAGCGCCAGCAATGCGCCGGGCAAAGTCGCGCTGTAGTCGTAACCGCCGGCGCGGACCAGGACTACTCCCAGGTCGTGCGCCGCGCCATCGCGTGACAGCCACTGCGCGCCCAACACGCCGGCCAGAACCAGCAACAGCAGGAAGATCGCGTTGCGAAAGACGTTCATGGTTCGACCTTGGGGCTGGGGGCGGGAAGCGTGGTGGCCGGTGGCAAAGTGCCGGGCGACGGCGTGGAAGGCAGTGGCACACTGCGATTCCGCAGCACGCGCAGTTGTTGCAGCGTCGTGCCCAGTACTGGCAAGGCGGGTTGCAACGCCACGCCACGCAGGGATTTCAATTCGTTGTGCCGCTGCTGCAACTCTGGCGAATCGGGCCACAGGCGCGGCAGCCAGGCCTCGATGCGCACGAGTGCCGCGCGGAAAGCCACGGTGTCGTCGCGTTCCAACGCCGCGCGCGCCAGTCCCAGCTCGATCTGCAGCGCGGCCTGGCCGGCCATCCGCTGGGCCGGTGCGATCAGCATGTCGCCCTGGGTGGGCCGCACGTCCACCAATGGCGAAAGCATGCGCTGCCAAACGGGCCGACTGGCCGCTTCGACTTCGGGCGACTGCAGCGGAAGCCGATCCAGGGACGAGGCGAATGCTTCCAGTCGCTGCGACACGACCGCATGCGGACCGGCGCCCAGCGCGTCCAGGGCGATGCGTTCCTGGGCCAGGGCCTGGCGCAGATTGAGCAGGCGTGGATCGTCGATGCCCTGCAAGGCGCCATCGGCCAGGGCGTAGGCGCGACGCGCACCGTCCAGGTCGTCGGCGATGCTCAGGCGTTGCTGGCCCTGGCTCAGCAGCAGTTCCACTTCGTCCAGGCGCAGGGCCTGTGCGCCATGACGGGTGGGGTCGGCGAGACGGGAGACGCTTTCTTCCAGCAAGGCGCCGCGCTGGCTCAGGCCCAGCACTTCGTCGCGCAGCACGCGGTTGGTCGCGGCGCTGTCCTGGATGCGCTGGGTTTGCGCGCGCTGATCGCGGCGCAGGGTCTCGATGCGTTGCTCCAGCGCGGCGATGCGCTGTTCTGTGGCCGCCGCGACGGTCTGCGCTTGCGACCGTTGTGTCTGCCACATCGTCCAGCCGCGCCAGCCCAGCACCGCCAGCACCAACGCCACGACCAGCACGACGATTGGCACGACAACCGAGGGGCCGCGGCGGGGAGTGGAAGCAATTGTTTCTTCTGTCACACCAGCGTCCTTGTCCGAATCATTCACGCACGATGCGAATGCTAACGGAAGCGGCGTGAGGCGGCGGCAATCAGTTGTGCAGGCAAAGGGCCTTCAGACAGGAATGGGTCGGCGAAGCCTTCCTGCCGGGCCCTTTCCTGCAATCGGACACTGGCGGCGACCGCAGGCAGCGACCGCAGCGCCGCCGCTGCATTGGAAGGTGCCGTCTCAAGCACTTGCCGCAAGGCGCCCTGGCTGCTGATCAAGACGACTGCGGGAACCTGCAGCGTGAGCAGCTTGTGTAACGATCTGGCCGATAACCGAACCGGTTCACGCACATACACATCGGCGCGAAGCAGACTGGCGCCGCGTTGCCTGAGCGTATGAGACAACGCATCGCGTCCGCCAGGTGCGGTGATCAACCCGACCGAAAGGCCCGACACTTCCTGCAGCACGGGCAAAGCCAGCAGGCCTTCGCTGTCCATGCGCGAAGGACAGACCACGCCCTCGATACCAACACGGCCAAGCGCGCGCACGGTGCCGCTGCCGACCGCGATCCATTCCTGCGCATCGACGCGCTGCAACGGCAGCAAACCGGCGGCCGCTTTCACCGCTGCCGGACTGGTGAACACCACTCGTGTGGCTGCGAGCGCGGTGCGCAGCGCCTGCCTTGCCGGCTCGTCCATGCGTGGCTGGAGGCGCCACGGAGACAACGCGATCAATCCCGCACCCTGCGCGGCCGCAGCACGGCGCAGGGCCTCGTGTCCGCCCTGCGGGCGCAACGAGATGACGTACCATCCGGGCGATTCGGCGAAAGCCATAAGTGGATCATCTCAGATGCAAGCCGATTCGATGGAAGCTGCGCTCGATGTTTTGCGCAGGTATACGCGCGAGCTGCCGCCGGTGGCGGCGATCCAGGCGCAGGTGGCGGCCTATGACGGGCATCGCTTGGTATTGACCGCGCCGCTGTCGGCGAACGTCAACGACAAGGGCAGCGCCTTCGGCGGCAGCATGACCTCGCTGATGACCTATGCGGGTTGGGGATTGGTGACCTTGCAGCTGCATCAAGCGGCGATGTCAGCCGACGTATTCGTCGCCGACAGCAGCGTGCGCTACCTGAAGCCCCTGTACGCCGACCTGCACGCCGAGGCGGAACTGGCGCCCGACCAGTCCTGGCCGACGTTCCTGCAGACCCTGGCCCAGCGCGGCCGCGCGCGCATTCACCTGCGCGCACGGATCCTGCTGCCTGACGGCCAGGTCATGGCCGATCTGGCCGGCCGCTATGTCGCCATTGCGAAAGGGTAGGATGCAGGCCTTGCACGGCGAGGGGACCGATATGCGCGGATGGCTGAACGTCTTGGTGGTGCTGTTGCTGGGGCTGATGCTGGCGGCGCCGGCCGGCGCCGTTGGCAAGCGGAAGAAAAACAACCAGCTGGAATCCATGCAGCTGGCGTATGCGACGGCGATCCGCTGGGGCGAGTTCGAAGAAGCCTGGCAGCTGGTCGACCCGGCCTACCGCGACGCCCATCCGATGAGTGAGCTGGCCTTCGAACGTTACCAGCAGGTCCAGATTTCTGGCTATACCGACAAGAACAGCTCGGTGAACCCCGATGGCAGCGTGATCCGCAACATTGAGCTGCGGGTCATCAACAAGCACACCATGGCCGAACGCACCGAGCGCTACCGGGAGCAATGGCGCTGGGACGAGGCGTCCAAGCGCTGGTGGCTGGCAGTGGGATTGCCGGATCTGTGGAAGGGAGAGTGAGGGAGGGGTGGTTGTTGGTTCTAGGCCCTGGTTGTTGGTGGCAGGCGCGCCGTTCCCGCTTTTTCCAAGAACCAGCAACCCACAACCAGGAACCCCGAAAACCCGCGCGCCGGCTTGTGCGACAATCGCGGCCCGTTTCGCAGCCGTCCATACCGTGAACTTCGAACAACTGCAGGCCTTCGCCAGCTCCTCGCCCATGTTGTCGCTGGCCCTGGTCGGGCTGACCCTGGCCATCATCGTGACCGAGATCGGCCGGCTGTTCCGCGGCTACAAGGCCTTGCGTCCAGCTGAGCTGACCACGCTCATCAACCAGGAAAACGCACTGGTGGTGGACCTGTCGGCCAGTGGCGACTTCGAGAAAGGCCATATCGCCGGCAGCCGCAACATCGCGCCCAGCCAGTTCGACCCGGAGAACAAGGTCGTGGCCGCCGCGCGCCAGTTGCCGGTCGTGGCCGTGTGCCGCAGTGGTACCGCCTCCGCTGCCGCCGCCAAGCGCCTGAAGAAGGCCGGCTTCGAAAAGGTCTACTGGCTGGAAGGCGGCGTCGCTGCCTGGCAGCAGGCCGACCTGCCCCTGGTCAAGGGCCGCTGACGCCCGCAGGGATCCGCGCCGGCCTTGAACCGGGACCGGTGCGTCGCCATCCCATGAGATAATTACCGCCTGTTCCCGCCCTCTTTTTCCTTACAGATCCACGGAGTACGTAGATGTCCGACGAAACCACCAATGGCACCATCGCGCCTGCCGAAGCCAATGGCCCCGCCTTCACCGTGGAAAAGATCTACGTCAAGGACGTGTCCTTTGAAGTGCCCGGCGCGCCGGCGATCTACAGCGAGAACGTGCAGCCCGAGCTGCAGCTCAACCTCAACCAGCGCGTGCAACGCCTGAACGAGAACGCCTTCGAAGTCGTCCTGGGCGTGACCCTGACCTGCAAGGCCGGCGACAAGACCGCCTATGTGGCCGAAGTACAGCAGGCCGGCATCTTCGGTCTGGTGGGCCTGGAGCCGCAGGCGATCGACGCCCTGCTCGGCACGCAGTGCCCGAACATCCTGTTCCCCTACATCCGCCAGCTGCTCAGCGACCTGATCCAGGCCGGCGGCTTCCCGCCGTTCTTCCTGCAGCCGATCAACTTCGACGGCCTGTACGCAGAAACCCTGCGTCAGCGCGCCGAACAAGGCCAGGGCGAACTGGCCAACGCGGAGCCGGCCGGCAACGTCTGAGCCAGGTTCCCGATCCTGTGGTTGAATCGCTACGGAAGGTAGCGATCTGGCGGGCCCGTAGCTGGCCCGCCGTTGTTTCCAGGGGGATCAACTTTTGTCCGAATCCTTGAAAATCGCGGTATTGGGCGCGGGTTCCTGGGGCACTGCACTGGCGGCACTGATGGCGCGCCACGGACATGCGGTGACACTGTGGGGCCGCGATGCGCAGGCCGCCCAGGTCATCGACCGCGACCACGAAAACGTCCGTTACCTGCCCGGCATCGCCTTGCCGGACACCCTGCGCGCCACCACCGACCTGGCCTTGGCCATGCAAGGTGCCGATCTGGTGCTGGTGGTCGTGCCCTCGCACGCCTACACCGAAACCTTGCACCTGCTGGCCCCGTTGCGTCCGGCAGCGGCCGGCGTGGCCTGGGCGACCAAGGGCTTCGAGCCGGGCTCGGGGCGCTTTCTGCATGAGGTGGCCGAGGACATCCTGGGCCGAGACGTACCGTTGGCGGTGGTGACCGGGCCTTCCTTCGCCAAGGAAGTCGCGCTGGGCCTGCCCACGGCCGTGACCGTGCATGGCGAGGACGCCGATTTCGCCCAGCGCATGGCCGACGTGCTGCACGGCCCTGCGTTCCGCGCCTACACCGGCGACGACATGGTCGGCGCCGAACTCGGCGGCGCGATGAAGAACGTGCTGGCGGTGGCCACCGGTGTTGCCGATGGCATGCAGCTGGGCCTCAATGCCCGCGCCGGCCTGATCACCCGCGGCCTCAATGAAATGCTGCGTCTGTCGGCGGCCATCGGCGCCAAGCCGGAAACCCTGATGGGCCTGGCCGGCCTGGGAGACCTGGTGCTGACCTGCACCGGCGATCTGTCGCGCAACCGTCGCCTGGGCCTGGCCTTGGGTCGCGGGCAGTCGCTCCAGGACGCGGTGCGCGAGATCGGCCAGGTGGTGGAATCGGTGCAGACCGCTGACGAAGTCATGCGTCAGGCCGCGCGTCACGGCATTGATCTGCCCATTTCCAGCGCGGTGCGCGCGGTCCTGCACGGCGACCTGTCGCCCACCGCGGGCCTGCAACAACTGCTGGCGCGCGAACAGAAACCGGAATATCCGGAAACCCTGTTCAAGGATTGACCCGTTCTACGTAGACCCAGGCTTGCCCGACTGTTTTTGATTCTGCGGCAAGGCAGCGAAGCAAGCGCCGCGCTACGAAAGGCAAAAAAAAGCCCGGCACTAGGCCGGGCTCAGATGCGATGCGGAGAGAGAGGGACGCATCGCCTTGCTCGTCCATGGAGTGATACCAGACCAGTGGTAGTTCCATGTGAAGCCGCCAGTTGCAAGCGGCTCGATTATTTCTAAAAGCTATTGACTACCAGGTGTAGCGCGGACCAACGAACCACTGGGTGTCGTTGTCGGCGAACTTCACGTCCGCAGAAATGCCCCAGTTCTGGTTGAACTTGGCCTGCGCGCCCAGACGGCCGTAGAAATCGCCATCGTAGTCCTTGCCGTCTTCATACCCGGCCAGCGCATAGCCTTCCAGATGCGGAATGATCGCGGCACGTACGCCTACTTCGGCGCTGTAGCCGTTGACGCTGTCGCCCGGGAAGCGCACATCGCCGACCGTGAAACTGTCGGTCTTGAACTTCTCGTAAGCCACACGCGTGACCAGGTCGACCTTCTGCGAAATCTCATGGTTGTAGCCAATGCCCAGGCGCCACTGGTCGTAACCGGTGTCGATGTCTTTCAGGTCCTGGTTGTTGTAGCTGCCGAAGACATGGAAGTTCGGCGCGATGGCGACCGACCCATTGAGACCCCAACCATCGGAATCCGGCGCGTCTTTCAGATTGGTGGCGGTGTAGCCGCCTTCAACGTAATTGTAGGAAAGGCCTTCGGCGGCCGACGCGGTAGCGCTGGCGGCCAGGGCGGAAAGCAGGGACAGGGCAAGCAAGGACTTCTTCATTGCAAAAAACCTCGAGATTTATGGTTATTAGCCAGCGCTGTGGCCGAAGCCGTTCGCAGCCGGTTCGAGGAGTATCCGCAAGACGATGCAATGCCCACTGAATACCAAACTGAGCGGTACATAAATTAGGATTTCCGCCGGGAACTATTCGTGGAATGCACCGCTGGTGCCCTGCCGCTATTACACCTTTGGCCAAGAAAGAATCTCCCGACAATTTGATTGCAACGCCTCAAGGACACCAGAATCTTTCCAGATCCTTCAATCCCCATGCTTCCGGCGATTCGATGCCGATGATGCGATCGGAACAGTTGGACAAGTCCACATCGCGCGGGAAGACCTGGATTTTGAGCGTTGTCGAGTAAAAGACCCGCACCAGGGGCGGCTGCAATGGATGCACGCCTCGCTCGATGACGACGGCGAGAAAGCCCGATTCCAGCCGCACCAGCGAACCGACCGGGAATATGCCAAGCACACGCACCAGGCTCTTCAATATTTCCACATCGAAATGGCCTTCGCCTTTGGCCATATGCCTTAGCGATTCCGCAGGGTCCCACCCTGCCTTGTAGGGGCGATTGGAAGTGATGGCATCGTAGACGTCGCACACTGCACTGATGCGGGTGAGAAGCGGAAGCCGCTCTGCAGCAAGCTGGTCGGGATAGCCTTTGCCATCCATTCGCTCGTGGTGATGCCTGACTACGTGAAGCACATCGGCATCCTGGAATCCCGCCGCATTGAGCAGCCTTTCTCCCAGCACCGGATGTTGACGTACGACGTCGAACTCGGCATCGAGCAGCGCGCCTTTCTTGTTGAGGATGTCCGAAGGCATGAGCGCCTTGCCGAAATCGTGAAGCAGGCCGGCCAGTGCCGCGCGCTCCTGCTGATCATGCGGAAGTCCCAGATCGCGGGCGATGGCGGTCATGAGTCCGCCCACCGCGACGCTGTGCAGATACGTGTAAGTGTCGGCCGTTTTGAGACGTGCCAGGCTCACCAGCGCGCTGGGATTACGCGCTACGGATTCGCCGATCCTTGTCGCCATGAGGCGCGCGGAATCCAGATGCATGGTGCGGCCCATGCGCACTTCGCCGAACATGGCTTCCACCAGTGCACGGCCATCCTCGCATATCAGTTTGGCGCGCACGATCTCCTCGGCAAAACTGCATGGGGTCTGTTCCAGTGGCAGCGTCGCGGAGGTGCAAGCTACCTGCGTCGGTTTGTCTTCGCAGGATTCGATGCAAGTCAGGAACTCCGCATCGGCACCCAGCTGGGTGTCGATATCGACATGCTCGACTGTGCTGGCGTGGAGCCGCGCCACGTCCTCGCACTCGACGACGAAGCATGTTTTCCAGAACGGATGCTGGAGCCACGGCCCATGCAGGCGAACGATGTACATGCCGGCCGTAACCTGTTCGGCTGGAATGGTTCTTATCACCATCGCGTTTCGCCCACGTCATAGCCATCTGCATTGACGGCCTCTAGCTAGTAGCGGCCGTCCAAAGCAGGCATGAAGGTGCGGCAAAGCCGCGATGCTCATTTGATAATCGAAGTTACACCGCACGCCGTGTAGCGAGACGATGTTGGCGGCCACACAAAGCCCAGCCAATTCATCCAGTTACCACGCAATGGAGAATCAGTCTCGAAAGGAACACAGGTATACGGGTTCCGTACCCCCTCCCAAGGTCTATATCAGTCGTCGCGGGCGATCAGGAACTGGAGGCACCACGGCGCGAGCGTGAACGTCAGGCCTTCGCCTGTATGCAGCCGGGAACAACCAGACCTGACATCGCCAGATCAGCGCCGTTGCACGTACTCGGAGAACAGCGCCCGATGCTTGCGTTCCCAGTGTTCTAGCGTATCGGCCTTGCCGAAAACCTGGTCCAGAAACGCCAGCGACAGGCCTTCGGTCGCCGTCTTCACTTCGGTGGCCACTTCGTAAGAATCGAAATGACGCTGTTCGGTGAAGACGTTATGGCTTCCCTGCTTGTAGACAGCGAGCGCCTTGAATGGTCCGCCGATGGCATTGAACACTTTGATCCGGTCCGCCAGTCCAGACCCGAAACCGGGAATGCGGATCACGTCATCGACCGTGGTGACGTGCAGGGTGGGGATATTGATGCCGGACAGGATCGGCGCGAAATCCTCTTGCCCATAGAACGGCGGTGCGGAAATCAAAATAGCGGCGGAGATGCGCGGGTCGCGGAACCGCAGCATGCGGCCTTCGCGCATGACCTGCGCGCCGGCTACCAGCAAGGTGGTGTTCGCACCGTAGGAATGTCCGGCAGCGACGATCCGGTCGCGCGCGATATGCGTGCCGCGTTGGCTTTCCAGCAGACGATCCAGCGCGAAACTCAGGTCCTGCGCGCGGGCGATCGCCTCCTGGTCGCTGGTGGCGCGCTGGAACCGGCTGACCAGCGACAGCAGGTTGCCTTTCCATACACTGCGGTCGCTGCCGACATGCTGAAGATGCAGGCTGGCGATGCCGTGGCTGGCCCAGTACTGGCCCAGATAGGTGTAACCGTCGCGCGAACTGCCGATGCCGTGGGAGAACACGACCAGCGGGACTCTCCCTTGCTGGCCCGACGCCGGCCAGAACAGGCGCGCAGGCACGCGCCGTCCACGTTGCTTGTCCGTCCACTCCAGGTCCTCGACGGTGAAGGCAGACTGGCCCGCAGACACTGCCTGTTCCGGCCGCCCTGACAGTTCCGCGGCGGAATTGGCGCTCGCGCGCAGCCACGTCGACAGGCCCACCACGGCCAGCACGACCAGGATCACCTTGCCGATGCTTGAGCGGACCGCGCGATGTTGCGAAGGAGTGGAGTGCGTGTTATTTACGTTCATGGCGGGAGTGGTTCTTAGATTGCGGAAGGGCGCTGACCATCAGTGGCACGCCCGTGATACCCGGCCCTTGTGGTTACCGGCGTGGTCAGACCTTGTTTTTCGGGCGCCCGGCCTTGAGTGGCCGCAGCGCTTCCAGCGATGCACGCAGCCGGGCTTGATCCAGGCCAGCCAGCGCCTGCAGGCCAGCCCTTAGCAGTTCGCTCTTCTTGGTCGGGCGCTTGAAGTCCAGCGCGCGATCCTTGAGCAGGGCGATCAGTTCGAAGTCCTCGCGAGGCAGGGTGAAGCTGTCGCGGATCAGCTTGTCTTTCTTCGGCGGCTCGACCGCGGCCAATGCAGCGCGCGCGCGGCTGCCCGACCCGGCAGTTTTCTTGTCGGACGCAGCCAGCGGCTTGCGGGCTTCACGCTTCGGTTGATCTTGCTTCATGGCGATTTCCGTAAATTATTTATACTATATATATCATATGGCTTTTGCTGATTCAAAGCCGGCCAGGCAACGCGCATGCGGTGCGTTCATCCCTGGCAGTTCCCAGACCCTGATGCCCGCCCTGCAGCCGGCTTTTTCGAGCGGGAGATGGGTGCGTCTTGGCGGCCCGGTACCCGACTGCACCGGCACGGTCACTGCAATGTCATGCCCCGCACCTACCCTGCCCTGCTCAAGGGGGAGAGACGGATCGTGGCCGAGCAGGCGGAAAAGCGGGGATTGGCGCGCATGTTCCTGGAACAGGGACCGGTGCTGCGCGGATTCTTCGTCCGGCGCGGCGCCAATGACGAAGCCGAGGACCTGGTGCAGGAAACCTACCTGCGCCTGCTGCGTGCCCACCGCGGCCAGGGCGAAGCGATTGCCAATCCCGAGGCGTACCTGTTCACGGTCGCATTGAATCTTGCGCGCGAACAGGCGGCGCGACGCCACCGCTCTCCGTTGCCGATCGAGGAGCTGGAGCACTTGTCCAGCCTGATTGCCGACGAAGAAAGCGTCGAGGACGGGGCCGAACGCGCGCAACGGGGACAGTCACTGCAGGCGTTGCTGGTCACGCTGCCCGAACGCACCCGCGCGGTGCTGGTGATGCAGTACCGCGACGGTCTGAGCTACAAGCAAATCGCCGAACGCATGGGCATCTCCTCGCACATGGTCAAGAAGCATGTGGTGCGTGGCCTGGCTGTTTGCCGGCAGGCGCTGGGCGATACCGCGGAGGCATGGTGAAACCGGCCCACACTCCTCCCTCGCACCTCACCCAGCAGGCTGCGGAGTGGCATGCGCTGCAACGCGAGGGCGAACTGAGCCCGGCGCAGCGCGAACGATTCATGCGCTGGCTGGTGACCTCACCGGAACACACGCGCGAGTATCTCGCCGTCGGCAGGATTGCCGGTGAGCTGGCTGAGGCCATGCGCATGATGCCGATCGATCTGGAGGCGTTGATCGCGGACACGGGCGCGCAATCGGCGACCAGCAACGTGGTCGCGCTTTCCTCAGCACGCGTGTTACCTGCGGTCGCAACCACGCGCCCGCGTCGCCGCAACTTGCGTCGCGTTGCCGCAGCGGCGGTCATGCTGGTGGGGCTGGGCCTCGCTGCGCAGGCTTACCTGACGCAACCCACGCACTATGTGGCGGCCCACGGCGCGCCGCGCAGCTTCACGCTGCCGGACAACACCGTCGTGCATCTGAATGCCGAAAGCGCATTGTCCACTCGCTACGGACTGTTCCGGCGCCGGGTCGAACTGGCACGCGGGCAGGCCAGTTTCATCGTGGCCCCTGGTCGTCGCCCGTTTGAAGTGCGCGCCGCCGGCCTGCGCATCCGCGACATAGGAACGACCTTCGACGTGTCACTGCGCCGCGAACAGGCGCGCATCGAAGTGGCCGAAGGCCGCGTGCAGGTCGCCAGCGACACCGATGAAGACCGGCTATTGGCCGATCTTCGCGCCGGACAGAGCGCGGGCATCGACTATCACGATCATGCAGTCAGTATCGGTCGCGAGGATGTCGCCACGATGACGGCCTGGTGGCAACGACGCATCGTGTTCCGCGACGAACCGCTGCGCGACGTGGCCGACCGGTTCAATCGCCTGAATGCCGTGCGCCTGCAGGTGGACGACGCGGCGGCAGGCGCGCTTCGCCTGACCGGCAACCTGAGTGCGGACGATCTGGAATCGCTGCGCGTCTTTCTCGACGAACAACCCACGCTCACCACCACCGTGAGCGCAAACCGGATCACGGTCCGCGGCCGTATTGCCGAGTCGGCTGGCACTCAGAAGCGGTAACTCGCGACAAAGTCCGGCACTACGCCGTCCGACTCGCGGCAGTCGAAAGTGCGCTGTCAAAAAAAATTCATCGAAAAACGGTGCCCACCTTTCGCTCCGCGCCCTCGTAGTCCAGGCATGCGCGACGATCGCGTTCGCGACGACCCCACACCCCACTGGATCCCACGATGCGCAGAATTCTGTTTCTTTCGATCGCCCTCGCCCTCAACGCCGTCACTGCACACGCGCAGGAAAGCCGTATCGCGCCCGAAGCCATCCCTTCGCAAAGGCTGGACGGCGCGCTCAACGCGTTGTCTCGCCAGACCGGTTTGCAGTTCGTCTACAGCGCGCAGGCGGGCAATCCGCCCACCCGTGCCATTCCCGCCGGTCTGCCTTCGGAGGAAGTGCTGAAACGGATATTGGCCGGTACCGGGCTGCGCCATCGCTACCTCAATGCCACCACGGTGACCATCGAACCGGAACCCGCATCGACCGCACCGGCCGCCGCGTCACCGGCCGCCCAGGTCACGCCAGAAGCCACCGAATCGTCGCAGGCACCGGATTCGCTGCAGGACTTGGAAACCATCCAGGTGGTAGGAACCTACAGCCGCAGCCTGGAACAGGCCGTCGATATCAAGCGGTCGAACATCGGCTTCTCCGATTCCATCGTCGCCACCGACGTGGCCGACTTTCCCGAGCAGAATCTGGCCGAAGCACTGCAACGTATGCCCGGCGTGACCATCGAACGCAACAAGGGCCTGGGCAGCAAGGTCAGCGTGCGCGGTCTGCCGTCCGAGTACACCCATGTCTCCATCAACGATCTGGCCACAGCCTCGGGCAGCGGCGGTCGCGATGTGGAGTTCGACATCTTCGCTTCCGAAATCATCCAGCAGGTCACGGTGCAGAAGTCGCCTACCGCGGCCGACGAAGAGGGGGGCATCGCAGGCTCCGTGCAGATTTCCACCGCGCGTCCGTTCGACTACAGCGGACGCAAGCTGGTGGTTTCGGCCGAAGGCGCGCACAACTCCATTTCCGAGGAAACCGATCCCAAGTTCTCGTTCCTGGCCAGCGATACCTGGGGCGACTGGGGCGCACTGGTCTCTTTCTCGCATGCCGAGCGCACCAATCGCACCGATTCGACCTCCGGCATCAACTTCCGCCCGATGTCGCGCTTCCTGGGCGCATCCGGCACGCGCGGCTCGCAGGCCGAAGCGGTGATCGAACGCGATACGGGTTGGGTCATCAACAATCGCGGCAACACCGCCGAATCGAATCTGATCGTGTTCCAAGACAAGGTCGGCGACCGCGTATACGTGAACGACCAGGAAAAGTGGGGCGCCACCGCATCGTTGCAGTACAAGCCCAGCAGCAACTTCAGCCTGACCTTCGATGCGATGGTGGGCGGTTACGACACCACCGAGGACGAATACGACGCGGCGGCCTATTCGGCCTCCAGCCGCAGCACGCTGGAGACCATCCACGAGTACGACGACACCACGCTTGCCGATTATGGAATGCTGGTGTTGCGCGATGTGTCCTACACCGCCACCCAGCATGAGTTCCTGAGCAAGGAGCGCATCAACGAAACCGACTTCAGCCAGTTCAGTACGGCGATGGACTGGAAGGGCGACAGCTGGAAGATGGAGGCGATGGTCGGCTATTCCGGCGCCGAAAAGACTTCCGACTACTCCAATCTCAAGCACGTGGCCTACGCGCCCTCGCGCACGCGCTGGACCGGCAACAGCGGCGAGACCATCCCCAGCGCCAATCCGGGCACCATCGACATGTACGATGCGCCGGAAAAATACCTGTTCGAAGCCTACGAAACCACGCTGGAAAAAGTATCCGACGACAAGTACGCCGCGCAGCTGGATTTCAGCAAGACACTCGATCTGGCCTTTCTGCCGGCGCTGCGCAACGTGAGCTTTGGTGCGCGCTATACCGACAAATCCAAGGAGCGCAATTACGGTGAACTCAAGATCACCGGGCCGGGCGCCGGCGATACCTCCTGGGTCAACGTGCGCACGCTCGCCGATAGTCCGCTGCAATGGATCAGCGACATCGTGCCCGGCGGCGGCTACAGCGTGAAGGACCTGGACTGGAGGCAGGTGTCCAACGATTACGCCCGCGATGCCTTCCGCTACCCAGGTTTTTCCACGCCCTTCGACGACGCCCAGTACTACCGCGTGGATGAGAAAGTGACCAGCGCCTATGCGATGGCTGACCTGGCTTTCGATCTGGGCACCGTGCCGGTGTCGATCAATGCCGGCGTGCGCTATGTCGATACGTCAGTGCTTTCCTTCGGCTATCACCCGATCCAGAACCCCGACGGCACCCCGGGCTATACGGATACACCGGTGTCGATGAAGGGAGGTTACAAGGACCTGCTGCCCAGCTTCAACATGACCGCCGAACTTGCCGATGGCCTGCTGCTGCGCGCGGCAGCGTCCGAAACCCTGATGCGGCCGGCGCTGACCGACATCGCCTACAAACGCACCGCCAGTTGGAGTTCTTTCCGCTTCACCGACGGCAACCCGGACCTGCAGCCGACCTACGCGAAGCAGTGGGAAATCGGTCTGGAGAAGTATCTGCAGAACGGCGGCCTGCTGGCGGCGTCCTACTTCCGCAAGAAGATCGACGGCGTCGTGATCAATTCGCTGACCGGCGTGGTCGAGGACGTGGCCGTGTACAACGCCAACGGCACGCTCAACGGCATTTACGACTTCGACGTTTACCAGCCGGTGAATGCGGAAGGGTCCTACGACGTAGACGGCGTTGAAGTGATCGCCCAACTGCCGCTGGGCTTTTTGCACCGCGCCCTGGAGGGATTCGGTATCAACGCCAACTACACGGTGCTGAACAGCTCGCTGAGCGGCGAATCGGATCTGGGCATCAGCACGCCCATGCCCGGGCTTGCCGAAAAGAGCTACAACCTCACCGCGTATTACGACAACGACCGTTTCGACGCCCGCGTGTCCTACAACCACAAGGGCGAGTACGTGGAGTCCATCGGCTACAACCTGTATCCGATCTGGCGCGATGCCTACGGTCAGCTGGATGTGTCCATCGGCTACCGGTTGACCGACCGCATCAAGCTCAGCTTGAAAGGTATCAACCTGACCGACGAGGCCACCACTGGTTACACCATGGACCCGTCGTTCCCGACCATGTACGAACGCTCGGGCCGTCGCATCAGTCTGGGTATCCGGGCCGACTTCTGATCCTGGCCTGCGTTTCCTGCTCCGGCATGGCGGTCTGCTGACCGTCATGCTGGTCGTTCGAGTGGTCGGCCCACACCTGACGGGCAGACACCGACTCCTATCAAAACGAAGGAACTAGCAATGCGACTCTTGAGGCTGCTGCCACTGGTGGCGCTCATGGCATGGGTGAGCCCTGCTTACGCGCTCGACCAGGATGATGGTCGTGACTGGTTGGCAGGGGATCACCACGTGCACAGCGAATGGAGCGTGGACTGGGACCGCAGCACTTCTCCGCCCACACCAATCCGTGGCGGCGACTCGCCCTATACGCGATCGCGCAATGCACAGCGGGCGCTCGCCAACGGCCTGCGCTGGATGGTGCATGCCGATCACGGCGGCCCCGGCCATTCCGTGGTGACGCGCGACCACGCCTGGCCGGCGTTGTTGCAGGCCAGACGCGAAGTGCCGGCACTGATCCAGTTCAACGGCATGGAATTCGATGTGCCGGCGGGCGAACACGCGTCGCTGATCATCGCGCCGGGGCCGGAGGAACGCGACCAGCTGGTCGCGATCGAGCGTGACTACGGCCGCAGCGAACCGCTGCAACGGGGCACACGCGATTACGCACAGCTGATGCTCGATGCGCTGGCGCAGATGCGGACGCTGCCGAAGCCGCCGTTGATGTTCATCAACCATCCCGGGCGCACCGCCACCGGTATCGGCCAATGGGGCGAAGTGGAACCGTCCGAACTGCGCGCCTGGCACGAAGCTGCGCCGCAGGTGCTGGTGGGTATGGAGGGCGCGCCGGGACACCAGGCGGACCATTTGCATCGTGGCCTGTATCGCAACGCCGCGGCACCCACGTTCGGCGGATTCGACCAGATGACCGCGCAGATCGGTGGCGTGTGGGATTCGATGCTCGCCGAGGGCCGGCGCTTCTGGATCACGGCCACTTCGGATTCGCACATCAACCGGCGCGATGGCGGCGGCGACTTCGATCCGGGCGAGTACAGCAAGACCTACGTGCTGGCGCGACCGGAGGCCGAGGATATTCTCGAGGGCATGCGCAAGGGCAGGATGTTCGCGGTCACCGGCGACCTGATCGATGCGCTGGAATTGACGGTACAGGCGGCGAGTCATCCAGCGCACAGCGCGGGCATGGGCGAGGCGTTGCAGATTTCCGCGAACACCACGATGCGGATAACGTTGAAGTTCCGCCAGCCCAGGCGGCCCAACGCGCATCGCGAACATCCAACCCTGCATCACGTCGAACTGATCGTCGGCAGCAATGCAGAAAGCGGTAAGCCGCGGATGCAGGTCAAGCGCTTCGGTCCCGACGACTGGAAGCAGGAGGGCCAATGGCGATCCCTGTCCTGGGAGCTACCGGCACCCGTGACGGGTGGCTTCGTGCGTGCGCGCGGCACCAGCGCAGTGGAGGACATACCCCAGGCCGACGTTCCAGGAGAGGATCCCTGGAAGGATCTGTGGTTCTACTCCAATCCTGTTTTCATCGAAGTCGCGCGCTGACGACGCGCGCGCCAAGAGAACATTGCGAACTTCGTGGATGCGGCTCAGCGGCCGCCGGCGAAACCGATCTGGCGCCAGGCCTCGAACACGACCACGGCGATGCTGTTGGAAAGATTAAGGCTGCGATTATCTGGGCGCATGGGCAGGCGCAGGCGCTGCTCGAGGGGCAGGCTTTCCAATACCTCAGCCGGCAGGCCGCGCGTTTCCGGGCCGAACAGGACCGCATCGCCGGCGGCATAGCGCGGCTGGTCGTAGCGTTGGGTGCCGCGGGTACTGAGCGCGAACAGTCGTCGCGGCGCGATCGTGGCCAGGGCCGCTTCCAGGGAGGCGTGCACCTGCAGCGTGGCGTATTCGTGGTAATCCAGGCCGGCGCGTCGTAGCTGCTTGTCCTGCAGGTCGAAGCCCAGGGGCTCGATCAGGTGCAGCCGCGCGCCGGTATTGGCACAGAGGCGGATCGCGTTGCCGGTGTTCGGTGGAATCTCCGGCTGGTACAGCAGCACATCCAGGTCCAGTGCACTTGCGTTGTCGTTACTCATCGCGGGATTTTACGGGCGCCGGCACTGTAGAGGGCGGGCTGCACTTGGTTCCGGCGATGGATGAAGCGTTTGGTTGCGTTTCCGCAGGGTGTTGCGCTTCAAACGATCAACGCGAAGCCAGCTGCTGGGCCAGGGTGGCCGCACCGATTGCCACGATCTGCATGTCTTCGACCGAAGGACGAACCGTCACGACCGGCATGTCGACGATGCGGGCGGTGTTGTCGGCCAGGAAGTAAGCCAGGTCTTCGGCGGCGGGGCGAACCGTCACGGCGGCCAGGTCGACGATCTTGTTGGCCTGGTAGTAGGCGGCGTCTTCGGCGGACGGGCGAACGGTGACGGTCGGCATGTCCACGATCTTGGCGGCGGTGACTTCGGTCTTGGCGCTGGCGTTGGCATCATAGGACTGGCTGGCCAGCAGCATGGAACCGGAGCACACGGCGAACAGGGCGGCGGCGGTCAGCGGAAGGAAGGTCTTGGTGTTCATGGTGTTGTGCCTCTTTAGTGTCGTTGTTGGGTGGTGTGGTAGTAAGGTAGTACACCTAATCAGAACGGTCAAGCAGAAGCTGTAGTTGCAGTTCTTTTGTTCAGTTGCCAGTCAGGTTAAACGGGCTGTTCGGCCTTGCGGTGAATAACGCACAGGCCGTGCCAACTGCAAGTTGTTGATTAGTTTGAAAATATGATCATCTATGAACTGTCCGTCCGTCCGCCAGGGTGTCCGGCGGATGACCGGGTCAAGGCAAAGACGCCCAACCCTGTGCTTTGTGACCCCCTTCTACGCGCCGAGAGAAACCATCCGGCCAGCTATTCGCACCCCGGTTGTGATGCGCTTCAGCAATAAAAGGTTGAAGCGCGGCCTATCAGGCACTGCATGCCGCGCCTGGGCACCTCGGGGCCGCCGCAAGCGCTTCCGCTATTAGTAATGTCTAGACCTTGCTCTGCTGGCCTGCCGCATGCCTTGTGGCCCATGCCTCCGGGACATCGAGCGATTACGCTGGGCATCTGATTCCCTTATGGAGTGCCTGATGACCCTGTCCCGCCGCCCGCGTGCCGCCTTGCTTGCCGTCGCCCTTTCCGCCGCCCTGACCGGGCTGGCCGCATTGCCTCACGACGCCCAGGTCAAACCTGCGGGCAGCAGCCAGATAGAGATCAAGTACGACGAATTCACCCTGCCCAATGGCCTGCGCGTCATCGTGCACACCGACCGCAAGGCGCCGATCGTGGCGGTGAATGTCTGGTACCACGTGGGCAGCAAGAACGAGCAGCCCGGGCGCACCGGCTTCGCGCATCTGTTCGAGCATCTGATGTTCCAGGGTTCGGAAAACCACAAGGCCGAATATTTCGAGCCTTACGAACTGGTTGGCGCGACCGACCAGAACGGCACCACCAACCAGGACCGCACCAACTACTTCCAGAACGTGCCCACCACCGCGCTGGACATGGCCCTGTGGATGGAATCGGACCGCATGGGCCACCTGCTGGGCGCCATCGACCAGAAGTCGCTGGACGAGCAGCGCGGCGTGGTCCAGAACGAGAAGCGCCGTGGCGAGAACCAACCCTACGGCCGCCGCATCAGCGCGCGCATTTTCGAAGCACTGTATCCAGCCGGCCATCCCTACAGCTGGCAGACCATCGGCTCGATGGCCGACCTGGATGCCGCCACGCTGGACGACGTGAAGACCTGGTTCAAGAGCTGGTACGGCCCCAACAACGCCGTACTGGTGCTGGCCGGCGACATCGACCTGAAGACCGCCAAGCAGAAGGTCACCGAATACTTCGGCGACATCCCCGCCAGCGCCACGCTGGCCGACATGCCCACCAATATTCCCAAGCGCGACCAGGACACCCGCGAAACCGTGCCCGACCGCGTGCCGCAGGTGCGCGTCTACCGTGCCTGGCCGGTAGCCGAACTCGGCAGCAAGGACGCCACCCTGCTGGACCTGTTCGCGCAGGTGCTGGGTGGCAGCGCGTCCTCGCGTTTCGACACGCGCCTGGTGCACGGCGACAAACTGGTCGACAACGCCAGCGCCTATGCCTGGAGCAGCGAAATCAGCGGCACGTTCTTCCTGATGGCCACGGTCAAGGAAGGCGTGGACACCGCCAAGGTCGAAAAGACCCTGGACGAGGAACTGCAGCGCCTGATCAACGAGGGCCCGACGGCCGAAGAGCTTGAGCGCGCCAAGATCACCACCCGCGCCGGCTTCGTGCGCGGCATCGAACGCATAGGCGGTTTCGGCGGCAAGTCCGACGTGCTGGCGCAGTGCGCCGTCTACAGCGCCAGGCCCGATTGCTACAAGACCGACCTGGCCGACCTCGACGCCGCCACGCCGGCCAGCGTGCAGGCCGCCGCGAAGAAGTGGCTGGGCGTGGGTTCGCACACGCTGGTGGTGCAGCCCAGCGAGACGCCGGCCTCGGCGATGCCGGAAACCGTGTTCGCCGCGCCCGCCAGCAAGCCGGCCGCCGTGCCTGCCGTCGATCCGAAGTTCAAGACGGTCAAGACCTCCATTGACCGCAGCAAGGGCGTGCCCAGGACCACCAGCTTCCCCGCGCTCAAGTTCCCCGCGCTGGAGCGGGCGACGCTCTCCAACGGCATGCAGGTGGTGCTGGCCGAACGCCATGAGACGCCGGTGGTGCAGGTGTCGGTCGAATTCCCGGGCGGCTTCACCGCCGACCAGGGCAGGAAACTGGGCACGGCCAACTTCGCCATGGAGATGCTGGACGACGGCGCCGGTCCCTACACCGCGCTGGAACTGGCCGCGCGCCAGGAAGACCTGGGTGCCCAGATCAGCACGGGCGCCGGCATCGACTATTCGGCGGTGGGCCTGTCGGCCTTGAGCGACAAGTTGCCCGACTCGCTGGACCTGCTGGCCGACGTGCTGAGGCGCCCGACCTTCGCCGCCGATGAAGTGGAGCGCGTACGCGGGACCTGGATCGCAGACATCAAGCAGGAAAAGGCCGCGCCGCAATCGCTGGTGGCCCGGATCTCGCCGCCGTTGATGTACGGGCCGGGCCATCCGTATTCGATCCCGGCCACCGGCACCGGTACCGAAGCTTCCATCGCGTCGCTGACCCGCGACGACCTGGTCGCTTTCCACGGCAACTGGCTGCAGCCGGACAAGGCCAGCATTGTCGTGGTGGGCGACACCACGCTGAAGCAGATCCTGCCGCTGCTGGAACAGCGCCTGGGCGACTGGAAGACGGCCGCCGGCGCGCCGGCGCTGCCGGAACTGCCCACGGTCGCCCTGCCGGCCAAGAGTGTGGTCTATCTGGTCAACCAGCCGGCGGCCATCCAGTCCAACATCTATATCGGCCAGCTGGTGCCACCGACCGGCGACGCAAGCACCATCGATTTCGACTTCGCCAATGGCGTGCTGGGCGGGGAGTTCACTTCGCGCCTCAACAGCAACCTGCGCGAGGACAAGCACTGGGCCTATGGTTCCTACAGCAGCGCGCGCAACGTGCGTGGGCAGCGCCCCTGGTTCGCCTCGGCAGCGGTGCAGACCGACAAGACCGCCGATTCGATCAAGGAACTGCGCACGGAGATCAGCGCTTTCGCCAGTGGTCAGAAACCTGCCACCGCCGCCGAGATCGCCAAGGTTCGCGCCAGCAATACGCTCAGCCTGCCGGGCAGCTACGAAACCGGGGCGGCCGTGCAGGGCCAGATCAGCAGCAACCTGCGCTATGGCCGGCCTGACGATTACATCGTCCAGTACAAGGCCCGCAACGAGGCAATGACCGTAGAGGAAGTGCAGGCCGCGGCCAAGACCCTGGCTCCGGAGGCATTGATCTATGTCGTGGTCGGAGACCTGTCCAAGGTCGAGGCCCCTGTGCGTGCGCTCAATCTGGGTGAAGTCACCGTGCTCGATACGGACGGCAAACCCGTCGCCACCAAGAAATAGCGTAGGTCGGGGCTACGCCCCCGACACACGAAATGTTGAGGATGCCAATACATGAAGCGCCAAGAATGCCGATGTCGGGGGCGTAGCCCCGACCACGTGGGCCTCTGTAGGAGCGGGCCTTGCCCGCGATGCTCTTTGTATCGATCTGCAAGAAGCATCGCGGGCAAGGCCCGCTCTTACGGTTGGGATGTCGATCCGGACCTGTTCGCACAAAGACCGGCTTCCTCGTAAGTTCATGACCTTCGCCACATACTCCGGTCCGTTCCCGCCACAGGATTCCCCATGCGCCTGCCCCTGTTCGCCACCGCCCTGATCCTGACGCTGTCCGGCTGCACCTGGGTGCAGATGGCCCCCGAAGCGGGAAGCGTGCGCGTCATCGCCGCCGGCCCGGCCCCGGCCAACTGCGAAAAGCGCGGCGAAGTCTCGGTATCGGTCAAGGACAGCGTGGCTTTCTATGAGCGCAACGCCCTGCGCGTACGCGACGAGCTGGAAACCCTGGCCCGCAACGAAGCTCCGGGCATACAGGCCAATACCGTTCAGCCGCTCGGCGAGCCAACCGATGGCGCCCAGCGTTTCGCCGCCTATCGCTGCAGCGGCCGCTAAGTAGGTCGGGGCTACGCCCCCGACGCATGAAACGTCAAGATGCCTTCTACGCCCCCCGACGCATGAAACGGGATGTCCGTGCGTCGGGGGCGTAGCCCCGACCTACACCCAAAGGTGCGATCAGGCACGGAAGCCGGTACCCTTGTCGCCCCTTCGGCCAGCCTCGGCGCTCAACTAGATGCTCTTCCAGAACGTCTCCATCGCGGGACTGGCGCATATCGATGCGCCGCACACCCTGACTTCCAAAGCCATCAACGAACAGTTGAAGCCCACCATGGACCGTCTGGGCATCCGCACCGACGTGCTGGGCGACATCGCCGGCATCCATGCGCGCCGCCTGTGGGACGACGAACAGCAAGCCTCCGACGTGGCCACCCTGGCCGCCCGTCTGGCGATGGAAGACGCCGGCGTCACCGCCGAACAGATCGGCCTGCTGGTCAACACCTCCGTCAGCCGCGATTACCTGGAACCGTCCACCGCCAGCATCGTGTCCGGCAACCTGGGCATGGGCGAGGACTGCCAGAACTTCGACGTGGCCAACGCCTGCCTGGCCTTCATCAACGGCATGGACATCGCCGCCCGCATGCTGGAACGCGGCGAGATCAACTACGCCCTGGTCGTGGATGGCGAAACCGCCAACCTGGCCTACAAGATGACCCTGGAGCGCATGCAGTCGCCCGACGTCACCGAAGAACAGTTCCGCAACGAGCTGGCCACCCTGACCCTGGGCTGCGGTGCCGCCGCGATGGTCATGTCGCGCGCCGACCTGACCCCCGACGCGCCGCGCTACAAGGGCGGCGTAACCAAGGCCGCCACGCAGTGGAACACCCTGTGCCGCGGCAACCTGGACCGCATGGTCACCGACACCCGCATGCTGCTGATCGAAGGCCTCAAGCTGGCCCAGAAGACCTTCGTCGCGGCCAAGATCGCGATGGGCTGGGTGGTCGACGAACTGGACCAGTTCGTGATCCATCAGGTCAGCCAGGTGCACACGCAGGCCTTCATCAAGGCTTTCGGCATTGATCCGAAGAAGGTCATGACCATCTTCGGCGAGCACGGCAACATCGGCCCGGCCAGCGTGCCGATCGTGTTGAGCAAGCTCAAGCAGTTGGGCCGTCTGAAGAAGGGCGACCGCATCGCGCTGCTCGGCATCGGTTCGGGGCTGAACTGCTCGATGGCCGAAGTGGTCTGGTAAGCGGACAACGACTGTCTACAGGGGCCGGTTCGCCGGCCTCTTTCATTTGGGGCGCCAGTACACGATGAATCTTCCCGGTTATCCCTTCACGCCGAAGAAGTTCGAAGTCCGTCCCGGCCTGTCGATGAGTTATCTCGACGAAGGTCCGCGCGACGGCGACATCGTGGTGATGCTGCACGGCAATCCGTCGTGGAGTTACTACTGGCGCAATCTGGTGTCGGGCCTGAGCGACAAATACCGCTGCATCGTGCCCGACCACGTCGGCATGGGTTTTTCCGACAAGCCCGATGACCGCGACTACGACTACACCCTGCAATCGCGTGTCGACGACCTCGCTGCGCTGCTCCAACATCTAGACATCACCGGTCCGGTGACCTTGGCCGTGCACGACTGGGGCGGCATGATCGGTTTCGGCTGGGCGCTGGACCATGCCGCGCAGGTGCAGCGGCTGGTGATCACCAACACCGCCGCGTTCCCGTTGCCATCCGCCAAGAAGATGCCGTGGCAACTGTCGCTGGGGCGCGATTCGAAATTCGGCGCCTTCATCATCCGCGCGTTCAATGCGTTCTCCAGTGGTGCGTCCTACCAGGGCGTGGAAACGAAAATGCCCGCCGACGTGCGCCGCGCCTACGTGGCGCCGTACAACAGCTGGAAGAACCGGATCAGCACGCTGCGCTTCATGCAGGACATTCCGCTGCATCCCGGCGACAAGGCCTGGGCGCTGGTCGAAGCGACCGGCCAGAAGCTGCCGCAGTTCGCCGACCGCCCTGCCTTCATCGGCTGGGGTCTGAAGGACTTCGTGTTCGACCAGCATTTCCTGGCCGGCTTCCGGCAGGCCTTGCCCAATGCGCAGGTCAACGCTTTCGAAGACGCCGGCCATTACGTGCTGGAAGACAAGCAGGCCGAGCTGCTGCCGGCGATCCGTCACTTCCTGGATGCAAACCCCCTGTAGGAGCTGCGTAAGCTGCGACAGAAATGAAGAGGTTCGGGACCTTCCAGTCGGTCATTGTCGTGGTCGCAGCTTACGCAGCTCCTACAACCACGACATCGGTGTGCGGAGCAATGACAACAAGCCATGACTGAAGCCTGCAACATCGCCGCCTCGCTTCCGCGTCTGGCGCTGGAACGCCCCGACCAGATCGCAATCCGCTGTCCCGGTTCGCGTGGCGCCGATGGATTCGCGCGCTACGACGTCGCATTGACCTACGCCCAACTGGATGCACGCAGCGACGCGATCGCGGCAGGGCTGGCTGGGCATGGCATTGTCCGCGGCACGCGCACGGTGATCATGGTGCGGCCGTCGCCCGAGTTTTTCCTGTTGATGTTCGCGCTGTTCAAGGCCGGTGCCGTGCCGGTGCTGGTGGATCCGGGCATCGATCGCCGCGCACTGAAGCAATGCCTGGATGAGGCGCAGCCGGAAGCGTTCATCGGCATTCCGCTCGCGCATGTTGCGCGCCTGGTGCTGGGCTGGGCACGCAGTGCCCGGCGATTGGTCACCGTCGGCAAGCGCTGGGGCTGGGGTGGCGTCACGTTGCGCGACATCGAACGGGCCGGCGCGGGTGCCGGTCCGCAACTGGCTGCCACACAGCCCGATGACACCGCCGGCATTCTGTTCACCAGCGGATCCACCGGCGTGCCGAAGGGCGTGGTGTATCGGCACCGACATTTCGCCGCGCAAGTCGAACTGCTGCGCAGCGCCTTCGGCATGCAGCCCGGTGGCGTCGACCTGCCGACGTTTCCGCCGTTCGCCTTGTTCGATCCCGCATTAGGTCTGACTTCGATCATCCCGGACATGGACCCCACGCGTCCGGCCCGCGCCAATCCGCACAAGCTGCTGCATGCGATCCGCGAATACGGCGTAACCCAGCTGTTCGGTTCGCCGGCCTTGATGCGCGTTCTGGCCAATCACGGCGAACCACTGGATGGCGTGCAACGCGTGACTTCCGCCGGCGCGCCGGTCCCGCCGGACGTAGTCGAAAAGATCCGCGCCCTGTTGCCCGAAGGCGCGCAGTTCTGGACGCCCTACGGTGCCACCGAGTGCCTGCCGGTAGCCGTCATCGAAGGCCGTGAACTGCAAAGCACGCGCGCGCAAACCGAAACCGGCGCCGGAACCTGCGTCGGCCGTCCGGTCACGCCCAACGAAGTGCGCATCATCGCCATCGATGATTCCCAGATTGCAACGTGGGCCGACGCGATCGAGGTCGCGTCGGGCATCGTCGGCGAGATCACCGTCGCCGGCCCCACCGCCACCGACAGCTACTTCAATCGTGAAGCAGCCACGCGTGCGGCGAAGATCCGCGAACCCTTGCCCGATGGAAGCGAGCGCATCGTGCACCGCATGGGTGACGTCGGCTATTTCGACCCGCAAGGACGTCTGTGGTTCTGCGGACGCAAGACGCAACGCGTGGAAACCGCCGATGGTCCGCTGTATACCGAACAGGTAGAGCCGATCTTCAACACGCACCCCCAGGTGAAGCGCACGGCCCTGGTGGGTATTGGCACGTTGGGCCAGCAGGTGCCGGTCCTTTGCTACGAGTTGCGGCCGGATGTCGCAGCAGATCGTCGCGACAGCATCGCCGACGAACTACGCGCCATGGCCTCCAAGCACCCGCACACCATCCGCATCGCGCATTACCTCTGCCATCCCGCCTTTCCGGTGGATATCCGCCATAACGCGAAGATTGGGCGGGAGAAGTTGGCGAAGTGGGCGGCGTCTACCTTGGACAAACAGTAATGCAGTGCTGTGGCCCCCTCCCTTGCGCAGCAGGGGAGGGTTGGGGAGGGGTTGCTCTTGATCTTGCTCGCGCTTTGCTGCGGAATAGTCAACCAAAAGTAAGAACCAAGGCAGGAAGCCATGGACACACTTCGCCACAGAGCACGCAAGCTTCGCAACTCTGCCACCGGCGCCGAGCGTCGTCTCTGGCAGCATCTTAGGCTGAAGCAGCTGGATGGTCTCAAGTTCAGAAGGCAAGTCCCAGTAACAGGCTATATTGCCGACTTCTTATGCCACGAACTGAAGTTGATCGTGGAATTGGATGGCGGTCAGCATGTCGAGCAATCTGCCTACGACAAGCAGCGGACTCTTGCGTTGGAGGCAAAAGGTTATCGGGTCTTGCGATACTGGAATGACGATGTGCTGCTGCAGACTTCCTATGTTCTTGAAGACATTCTGAGGGTTTCGAAGTTGATGCGGAGCAACGGCAAGATCAAAGGCACCCCTCCTCAATCCTCCCCTGCGCTTCGCGCAAGGGAGGAGGCTAGAAACAACAGCGACAGCGATCCTCTCCAGTCCTCGGCTGCCTTTGCAGGCAAGGAAGTCAAATGGAGAGACCAAGCATGAAAATACTCGTCACCGGCGGTGGTGGATTCCTCGGACAGGCGCTGTGTCGCGGCCTGGTCGAGCGTGGCCATCAGGTCATCAGTTTCAACCGTGGTCACTATCCGGTGCTGGCCCAATTGGGAGTGGGCCAGGTGCAGGGCGATCTGGCCGACGCGCATGCGCTGATCCATGCGGCCGATGGCGTCGAAGCCATCTTCCACAATGCGGCCAAGGCGGGCGCGTGGGGCAGCTATGCCAGCTATCACTCAGCCAATGTGGTCGGCACGCAGAACGTGCTGGAAGCCTGCCGCCGGCATGGCATCGGCAAACTGGTCTACACCTCCACGCCCAGCGTCACCCATCGCGCCACGCATCCGGTCGAAGGCGGCACGGCCGACGAAGTGCCTTATGGCGAAAATTTCCAGGCGCCGTATGCCGAGACCAAGGCCATCGCGGAGAAGGCGGTGCTCGCCGCCAACGACGCCACGCTCGCCACCATCGCGCTGCGTCCGCGCCTGATCTGGGGCCCGGGCGACCAACAGATCCTGCCGCGTCTGGTGGAGCGCGCGAAGGCCGGCCGCCTGCGCATTGTTGGCGACGGCCGGAATCTCGTCGATACGACGTATATCGACAATGCGGCGCAGGCGCATTTCGATGCCTTCGATCATCTTGCCGTCGGCGCGGCCTGCGCCGGGCGCGCGTATTTCATTTCCAATGGCGAACCCAAGCCGATGGGCGAACTGTTGAATGCCTTGCTCGATGCCGCCGGTGCGCCGCGCGTGGACAAGCATCTCTCCTTCAAGGCCGCCTACCGCATCGGCGCCGTATGCGAAGCCGCGTGGAAAATCCTGCCCTTGAAGGGCGAGCCGCCGATGACCCGTTTCCTGGCCGAACAACTCAGCACGACGCACTGGTACGACATGGCGCCGGCGACCCGCGACTTCGGCTACGTGCCCCGCGTCGGCTTTGACGAAGGCATCACAAGGCTGAAGGAATCGCTCGCATCGGGTCTCACCATCACCTGAAAGAAACTTCCCAGTGCCGATGATGGTCGCGTCGCCAATCGGGCGCAGCCAACCTACGGAGCACCCCATGCTGCATTACGCCGTCATCTTTCTCGTCATCGCCATCATCGCCGCCGTGCTGGGTTTCAGCGGCATCGCCGGTGCCGCCAGCAACATCGCCTGGATCCTGTTCGTGGTGTTCCTGATCCTGGCCGCCGTGTCTTTCTTCCGCAAACGCGCCTGATCCAGGCCCGCCGGTCGCGTCGCGCTTTCATCGCGCGGCCGCGACCGGCCATCCCGGCCGGTTAGAATGCCGGCATGGCGACTTCTACTTTCGATTCCCTCAAGCCGCTGGCCGGCAAGGCGCTGGAAACCGCGCTCAACCGTTCGCTCGCGCTCGATCCCGATACCCGCGATGCATTGAAATCGCTGGACGGCCGCACCATCACCCTTGCTGTTGAAGCTCCCGCGCTTGCCTTGCAGATCAGCGTGGCCGGTGATCGCCTGCAGGTGGGTCCCGTGGTTGCCGATGAACCCGATCTTGCTGTGCGCAGCACGCTGGGTGGCTTGCTGGGCCAGTTGCCGTTCCTGCGCAAAGACAATGCCGCGCCGGTCGGCCGCGTGCGCGTCTCGGGAGATGCCGAACTGGCCCGCAGACTGCAAACCCTCGCCAGCCGTTTCGACCCCGATTGGCAACAGCCCTTCGTCGCGGTCTTCGGCGACCTCATCGGCGTGCAGATCGCCAACGGTGTGCGCCGCGCGCTGGACCAGTTGCGTGACCTCAGCGGCAGTTTGGCCCGCAACGCCGCCGAATTCGTCACCGAAGAATCGCGTGATGTGGTCGGGCGCGAGGAGCTCAACGCCTTCCACGACGATGTCGATGCGATCCGCGACGACGTCGAGCGTCTGCAAGCGCGTGTCGAACGCCTGCGCGGACGCAGCGCATGAAGGCCGCGCTACGTGCCAGCAAGATCGGTCGGGTGTTGCTGCGCTACCGGCTGGACGATCTGTTTGAAGACACGCCGGCCGAGCGCTGGCTGAAGCTGGCGCGCCCGTTCGTGCCGCGCGCTTCGGCCACCATCGCGGCGCAATCGCGTGGCGCACGCTTGCGTCTGGCGTTGCAGGAACTGGGCCCGATCTTCGTCAAGTTCGGTCAGATTCTGTCGACGCGACGCGACCTGGTACCGCCGGATGTCGCCGACGAACTCTCGCAGTTGCAGGACCGGGTAAAACCGTTCGACGGCGAGACCGCACGCGCCATCGTCGAGCAGGCGCTGGGCATGCCGGTGACCGAAGCCTTCGAGTCCTTCGACACCACGCCGCTGGCCTCGGCCTCGATTGCGCAGGTACATGCGGCCACGCTGACCCCGGATAAGAACGGCGTGTCGCGGGAAGTCGTGGTCAAGGTACTGCGGCCGAATATCGAGAAGCAGATCAAGGGCGACATCGCCCTGCTCAATTCGGTGGCCGCGCTGGTGGACCGCGCCCATCCCAGCGCCGACAAGATCCGGCCGCGCGAGATCGTGGCCGAAATCGAAACCACGCTGGCCGCCGAACTGGACCTGCAGCGCGAAGGCGGCAACGCCAGCGTAATGCGGCGCATGTGGCTGGACTCGGACGACCTGTACGTGCCCGAGATCGTCTGGAGCCACACCGCCGAGCGCGCACTGACCATGGAGCGCGTGCGCGGCATTCCCTCGGACGATATCGCTGCGCTCGATGCAGCCGGCATCGACCGCAAGGCCCTCGCCGCCAAGGGTGTGCGCGTGTTCTACACCCAGGTGTTCCGCGACAACTTCTTCCATGCCGATGCGCATGCCGGCAACATCTGGGTCGACAGCGATCCCGCGCGCAAGACCAATCCACGTTTCATTGCGCTGGATTTCGGGATCATGGGCCAGCTGTCGCAGCAGGATCAGTACTATCTGGCCGAGAACTTCATGGCCATCTTCAATAAAGACTATCGACGCATCGCCGAACTGCATGTCGAAGCGGGCTGGATGCCGGCCACCGTGCGCATCGACGAACTGGAAGCAGCGGCGCGTTCGGTCTGCGAGCCTTACTTCACCCGCCCGCTTTCGGAAATCTCGCTGGCCGAAGTGCTGGTGAAGCTGTTTCGCACCGCGCAGAAATACGAACTCACGCTGCAGCCGCAGCTGATCCTGCTGCAGAAGACGCTGTTGAACATCGAAGGCGTCGGTCGCCAGCTGGACCCGCAGCTGGACATCTGGGCCGTGGCCAAGCCAGTGCTGGAACGCATCCTGCTGGAGCGCTACAGCCCGCAGCGCGCGGCGCAGGAACTGCGCAAGCGCCTGCCCGAAATCATGACCCACGCACCGGACATGCCGCGCCTGGTGCACGCCTGGCTGAAGCAGCAGGTCGAAGGCAAGCACGAGCTCGCGTTGCGCTCGCGCGATCTCAACGAACTCGCTTCGACCATGAAAGGCATGCAACGGCGCATTGTCGCCGCCATCCTGGGGACCGGATTGCTGATCGTGGCGGCGGTGCTGTACGGCTTTGAAGCCGGTGGTCCGAGAATATTCTCGATTCCGGCATCCTCCTGGATTGCAGGCATTGGCGGCCTGTGGGCCTTGCTGGCGGCGTGGCCTCGGCGCTGAGCGCTTTCTTCCTGACAACGCCGCACGGTGCTGCCGGGCTGCGGATTCACGCGGCACCACTCCTGCAGGTATAGCATTGCCCCCGTCGTCAGGCGGGAGCATTCCATGATCCAGGCCACCTTTCAGATCGCGTTCTCCACGCATCCGTACGGGTTGAAGGCACACGTCCGCGGCGAGGGCGTATTCGGAAATACCGTTGCCTACTGGCGCGAGATAGCGACCGAACTGGAAAGGCGGCCAGCGACCGGCCTGCTGCTGGTCGACGAAATGACGGGCGCTCCCTTGTCGGAAGAGGACTGGCGGCAACTGGTCGAGATGATGAAGGGCGGTCCGCTGGAACGGGTGCGGATAGCACACGTCAAACCGATGGGACTGGAGAAGATCGAGTACTGCGAGATATTCGCGGTGGAAGCCGGCATGCAGGCGCGCGTCTTCACCAACGAGAGCGATGCGGTCCTGTGGCTGCGGCATGGATTGAGCTAGCGGCCGCAATCGCTGGACTGCATCGGTTTCAGAAACGACTACGGCCCGAATTCGGGCCGTAGTCGTTTTGCAAACAATTTGGTCGCTTACTGGCTGGGTAGCGACTTGGCCTTCGCAAAATCTCCCGCGTTGTACACCGTCAGCGCTTCGGGTTTCAGGTGTTTGCGGATGGCTGCGTTGACCTGTTCCAGCGTCAGCGCCTGATAACGCGCGTCGAGTTCGGCGGTGAAGCGCATGTCGCGGCCGTAGTACAGCTGGTCGGCGAGCATGCCGGCGATGCTGCCGTCTTCGGCGCGTGCCTGCTGGCGTTCGGTGAGCGTGCCGGACACCGCATCGCGCAGTTCTTCTGCGGTGATGCCGTCTTTCACCAGTCGCGCCAGCTCTTCGCGGATGGCGGCTTCCACCTTGTCCATGTTCTGCGGCGCGGCGATGGCCTGGATGTTGAAGCTGCCGGCATCGTCCTTGCGGTCTATACTGTCGTCGGCCTGCACGCTGCTGGCCACGCCATAGCTGAGACCTTCCTTCTGGCGGATGCGGTCGCCCAGGCGCGACTTGAGCGCGCCGCCGCCGAACACGCGATTGGCGACCAGCAAGGCCGGATAGTCCTCGTCGCTGACCTTGAACGACAGGTTATGCCGCGCCAACAACACCGCGTTGGGCTTGTCCGGCGTTTCGAAACGTTCGCGACTGGCTGCCACGTCGGTGTAATGCGTGTCGATGGGCGCGAAGGGCCTGGGTGTCTTCCAGCCGACGAACAGGCTTTCCAGTTGCTTCCTGATTTCAGCCGCATCGAAATCACCGACGATGGCGATCTCGCCATCCGCAGTGCCGTAGAAGTCGTGGTGGAAACGCGCCAGGTCCGACAGCTTCAAGGCTTTCAATGCCGCCAGCGATTCGTCCAGGGTCAGCGTGTGCAGCGGATGGCCGACGGGCCACGGATCGAAGTGCCGCGCTAAAGCCATGCCGGCGATTGTGCCCGGTTCCTTGCGCGAAGCTTCCAGGCCGGTGATGGCCTGTACGCGCAGCTGTTCGAATTCGCTTTCCGGATAGGCCGGATTGCGCAGCACGTCGGCAGCCAGCGACAGCGCATCAGCCAGTTGCGCGCGACGGGTCTGCAGATTGATGCCCGCACCCTGCAGGCTGCCGCCGATATTGGCCTGGGTCTTCAACGCCTCGAAGCGCTGATCGATCTGCTGGCGGGTCATCGATTTGCTGCCACGCATCAGCATGGCGCCGGCCATGCCGGCCGCATCCTGGCGACCGGTAAGCGAAGCCACGTCGCCGAAACGGAACTGCGCGCTGACGATCACGGTTTCGCCACGCGTCTTCTTGGGCAGCAGCGACACCTTCAGGCCGTTGCCCAGGGTGAAGGTTTCGGTGCGTGCCTGCAGGTTCTGCGGCGACGGATCGAAGTTCTCGCCAGCCGCCACGACTGCGCGGCCTTTATAGCCATCGACCAGCGTCGCCGCTGCGGGCGCGACAGGAATCTCCGCGCGGTCCGGCTTGTCGTCCGGCACGAACCGGCCCAGCGTGCGGTTGCTCGATTTCAGGTAGGCCGCGGCCACGCGGTTGACGTCGGCCGCGGTGACCTTGTCGATGGCATCGCGCGAGGTGAACAGCAGACGCCAGTCGCCCGCCGCCAGATACTCCGACAGACCCATGCCCACCGCGTTGACGTCGGTGAAATAGAGGTCGAACGAATTACCGATGCGCTGGCGCGATTCGTCCACTTCGGCCTGCGTGACCGGGCGTTCGGCCAGCTGTTCCAGCTGCTTCAGCAGCTCGGCCTGTGCCTTGGCGTTATCGCCGCCTTTGGGCACCACGACATAGGCGCCGAACAGTCCGGGATCGCGCATGGATTCAACAAAGGCGCCTTCGCCCGCCGCCAGCTTCGATTCCACCAGCGCCTTGTGCAGGCGTCCACCGGGCGTGTAGCCCAGCACGTCGGCGAGCACACTCAACGGCGCATTGTCGGGATGGGCGACGGCTGGCACGTGATAGGCGACAGCGGTGAGGTTGAGATCGCCGACGCGGCGCACGGTGACTTCGCGTTCGCCGTCCTGGGTGGGCTCGACCGTGTAGTAGCGCGGCAGCGTGCGCGTGGGCTTGGCGATCTTGCCGAAGCGTTCGCTGACCAATGTCAGCGCCTGCGAAGGTTCGATGCGGCCGGCGAGAATCAGGGTGGCGTTGTCGGGCTGGTACCACTGGCGATAGAACGCCTGCAGACGGTCGATGGGCACGCCTTCCACGTCCGAACGCGCGCCGATGGTGCTCTTGCCGTAGTTGTGCCAGAGGAACGCGGTGGAGCGCACGCGCTCGAACAGCGCGCCGCCGGGATTGTTCTCGCGGCTCTCCATTTCGTTGCGGACCACGGTCATCTCGCTGTCGAGATCCTTCTTGGCCACGTTGGAATGGACCATGCGGTCGGCTTCCATGCCCAGCAGCCAGGCCAGGGTGTCGTCATTGGCCGGGAACGAGGAGAAATAATTGGTGCGGTCCAGCGAGGTGGTCGCGTTGAACTGGATGCCGCGCTTCTTCAGCTCGCCGCTGATGTCGCTCTGCGTGGGCGTGCCCTTGAACAACAGGTGTTCCAGCAGGTGGGCCATGCCGGTCTCGCCGTAGTTCTCGTTCACCGAGCCCACGCCGTAGACAAGGTTCACGGTCACCGTGGGCTTGGTGGCATCGGGAAACAGCAAAACGCGCAAGCCGTTGGGGAGGGTGTATTCGCTGATGCCCTCGATGCTGGGCCCGGCGACGACCCCCTTGGGCAGAGGCGCTTCAGCCCAGGCTGGGCAGGTGGCGCCCAGGGCGAGCGCCAATGCAAGACCTGCGGCGAAGAAACGACGATGTCCTTTCATGTGGTGGCTCCATGTGATGATGGTGTCGGCCGCCGACATTGACGCGCGGTTCCGACTTCCAAGGATCGCAAATTTATCGTGTCTTCGCCTGACTCCGACGTTATCGCCTCAACCCAGAGTTCTCTCACACTTCCCGTGCTGTACGTTGACGCGCAGCTGGCGGTCATCGACAAGCCTGCGGGGCTGATGGTTCACGACAGCAAACTGGCGCGTGGCGAAACCGACTTCGCCGCCGACCGGTTGCGCGAGCAGTTCGGCAAACCCATCTTCCTGATCCATCGGCTGGATCGCGCCACCAGCGGCTGCCTGCTGCTCGCTTTCGACAAGGAGACGGCCAGCGCATTGGGCAAGACGCTGATGTCGCAGGAAGTGGACAAGGAATACCTGACCGTCTGCCGTGGCTGGCCGGAGGAAAGCTTCACCATCGACCATCCGCTGGACGGCGGACCCGGCAAGCCGGAGAAGAAGCCGGCGATTACCCATTTCACGCGGCTGGCGACCGGTGAATTGCCGGTGCCGTCGAATGGCTTCGAAACTTCGCGCTACGCCTTGCTGCGTTGCCGGCTGGAAACCGGCCGCTTCCGCCAGATCCGGCGGCATCTGAAGCATGCGTTCCACCACATGATCGGCGACACCAGCCACGGCGACGGCCGCCACAATCTGCAGTTCCGCATGCGCGGGGTGCACCGCATGCTGCTCCACGCCTCACGCCTGTCGTTCGCCCACCCGCTCAGCGGCGAGCGCATCGCGGTGATGGCGCCGCTGGATGCGGAATGGCGGAAAGCGTTTGCGCTGTTTGGTTGGGATGAGACGATTCTGTAGTGGCAATCGGCGGATGACTATGTTGCGGTCCCTCGCTCTCCGCAAGCGGGGAGAAGGACGCAATCCAAGTAAATCTAACCTCAGCGCTTGCCGTTGCCCGACTCGATAAAGCGCAGAAACTCTGCTCGGGTGCGCGCATCCTCGCGGAAGCTGCCCAGCATCTTGGAGGTGGTCATGCTGACGCCGCGCTTGTGGATGCCGCGTGTGGTCATGCATTCGTGCACGCCTTCCACCACCACGCCCACGCCCAGCGGCTGCAATACGTCCTGGATGCAGGCGGCGATCTGCGCGGTCATCTTTTCCTGCACCTGGAAACGACGTGCATAGGTTTCCACCACGCGCGCCAGCTTGCTGATGCCCACGACCTTGCCGTCGGGCAAATAACCCACGTGCGCCTTGCCGATGATCGGGGCCATGTGGTGTTCGCAGTGGCTTTCGAACTCGATATCGCGCAGCACGATCATTTCGTCGTAGCCGGCCACTTCCTTGAAGGTGCGGGCCAGGAACTCGCGCGGGTCTTCGCTGTAGCCGCTGTACCAGTCGCCGTAGGCCTCGACCACGCGCTTGGGCGTATCCAGCAGGCCTTCGCGGGTGGGGTCTTCGCCGGCCCAGGCCAGCAGCGTGCGCACAGCGTCTTCGGCCTGGGTGCGGGTGACCGTTGGATTGGCCGGGGATTTCTTCGGGTCACTCATGGGGTTGAAGCTCCCGTGCAGGGGCGTGGATGGTAGCGCATCAAGCCAGTCTTTTCGCCAGTCCGGTGACGCGCTCGGCTTTGCGTGCAAGCAACGTACGTAATACGTGCTCGCTGGAAAAAAGATGCACCTCGTTCCGTGCGCGGGTCAGCGCGGTGTAGAGCAGTTCCCGGCTCAGGGTGCGCGCGTCCTGCTGCGGCAGCACGATCCAGGCCTGGTCGAATTCGGAGCCCTGCGCCTTGTGCACGGTCAGCGCGAAGGCGCTGGCGTGCGCCGGCAGGGCGGCGGGATGGAAACCGCGCGTGCCATCGGCACCACCGGTGAAATACACCACCGGGTTGCCATCGGCGCCGCGCATGCAGATGCCGACGTCGCCATTGAACAGGCCATGCCGATAACTGTTTTCGGTGACCAGCAACAGGCGGCCGTGGAAATACGCTCCGCGCTGCGCGCCCGCCAGCGCTTCCTCGATCTGCGCATTGAGCGTGGAAGCGCCTTGTGGGCCGTCCCGCAGGGCGGTCAGCAGACGCAGGCGGTTAGCCATCTGTAGCGCCTGTGCGGGATCGGTCTCCGCGAGCAGGCCGCGCCAGTGCGAGAGCAGCGCCTCGCGCGTGGCCGAAGCCAAGGGGCTGGCGATCCGTTCGTGGAAATGCACCCCGCGCGGGCCTTCGCCCTGCAGCAGGGAAAGGGTCAGGTCGGCATCGCCGTTGCGTACCGCATGGGCCAGCGGCGCCAAGTCGAGCTGATCGGACTGGCGATAGCCCTGCAGCAACTGCACACGATGGCCATGCAACGGCGAACGCTCGCCAGACAGCAACGTAGGAGCGACGCAAGTCGCGAAACCACGAGATTCAACGACGTCGGGAACAAGCGGCGCCAACACCCCCACCAGCGCTTCCGGCAACACATCACCATCACCAGCCGCATCGCCGATGGCCGCCAGCACATCGCCTGCTTCCACCGAAGGCAACTGATCGCGATCGCCGAGCAGGATCAGGCGCGCTCCTTCCGCCACGGCATCCACCAGCTTGCACATCAACGGCAGGTCGACCATGGACGCTTCGTCCACCACGATCACATCGAAGGGCAAGGGTTGTCCGGCGTGATGACGGAACTGCGGACTGCCCGGCTGGCTGCCTAAAAGGCGATGCAGGGTGCTGGCCTGCACCGGCAATGCCGACAGCCAGTGCGGCTGCAATACAGGCAGATTTTCCAGTGCGGCAACGGCCGCGTGCAGGCTTTCGGACATGCGGTCCGCCGCACGGCCGGTCGGCGCGGCCAACGCGATGCGCAGCGTTTCGCCACGTGCGTCGCCCTGCGCCACCAGCAGCAGCAACAAGCGCGCGATGGTGGTGGTCTTGCCGGTGCCGGGGCCGCCCGTAATCAACAACAACGACTGCACCAGGGCCAGTGCGGCGGCGCGCGCCTGTCTGTCGCCTTCTGCTGCGCGTGGAAACAAAGCCGCGAACAGCGGCCGCACCGCGCTGAAATCGATCTCGCCGCGCGTATGCCCAGCGAGACGTTTGAGGCCGGCAGCCAGCGAACGTTCGTATTCACGATAACGGCGCAGGTACAGCAGGCCGCTTTCCAGCACCAGGGGCGAATCGGCAGGCGCGATCTCTTCCGCACTCGGTGTGCTCACCCAGGAGGAAGCAGCAATAGCCGCCAGCCACGCTTCCGCCTCGGGCAAACCATCTGCCTGCCCGACCAATAGCTGCGGGCGTGCAGGATCGAACGCCGCATGGCCAAGACCGACTGCAAGCGAAGCAAGCGCCGCACCCGCCAGCACCTGGGCATCGCTGTTTGGATCCAGCCGCTGCAGAGAGTCGGCCAGCGCGACATCCACCGCACGCAGGCTGTCGCTGTTTTTCTGCAGGCGTGCCAGCGTGCTCATGCGGCCTGCTCCGCTGGCGACACCAGCAAGCTGTCGACCGCTTCGACCAGTGCACGCGGGAAGCGGGGCTCGAAGATTCCCTGCGCCGGATCCGAACGGTCCAGCCCGCGACAGAACACGTAACGCACGCCGCCGAAGTCGCGGTCGTAGTCGTAGCGATGGCCCAGGCGCAGCCGCATCCAGCGATGCACGGCCAGCGTGTAAAGCAGCGCCTGCAGATCGTATTCGCTGGAGGCCATCGTCTGCGCCAGCGCGGCCTGGTCGTAGGCGGGCAGGTCGTTGGATTTGTAATCCATGACGTAGACGCGGCCCTGATGGCGATAGGTCAGGTCGATCTTGCCGTTCAACAGGCCGCTGAGCTGCGTCCACACACCAAAGTCGCTGCGCGCCAATGCCAGTCCATGTTGATGCAGCAGATCGAGGAACTGGCGCGTGGTCGCGCCACGCAAGGCCAGGTGGAATTCCAGTTCCACCAGCCGCGAAGTGTTGGGCAGATCGCACAGGCGCAGGTGTTCTGGCAGCTCGGCGTTCAAGGTGTTGGCGACCAGCGGCACGAGTTCGCGCACACCCGCCTCATGCAGCTTCTCCGCGTAGCCCTGGCTGTTCAGCGCATCAATGAGGCACTGGCGTTGCGTCGCAGGCGGCACATGGCCGGCGTGGTCGCGCCAGGCGGCGAAGTCCACGTGTTCCAGCGCGTGATGCAGCACGTTGCCGAAGCGCGACCCGGCGAACAGACGGGGCTGCAACGGCGTGGATGCAGCCAGCGGCACTTCGTCATCGGCCGGGCGCGATTCGACCATCACGCTGGCGCCGTGCGACTGCTGTTTGTGCAACTGGCTGAAACTGTGGATCCACCAGTTGCGGTACAGCCGGCGCTGCGCAAGGCGCGCGGCTGGAACTTCTGGCGCAGATGGAAGCGCAAGGCGCGTTGGTTTTTCCGCGGAGGGAAAGTCCGTGCTGACGGTGGCTTGGCCACCCAGCGCCGCCAGCAACTGCGGTGCAGGCGCGCTGCCGCCCAGCAATCGTGTCAACGAGGCATTTCGCTGTTCCGAAAGGTGTCCGCCGCAGACCCACAGGCTTTCGCTGGCCCGGGTCAGGCCGACGTACAGCAGGCGCATGTCTTCGGCATTCTCTTCCTTGAAGTGTTGTTGCTTCGCCTCTGACCAGGCAGGTGCGCCTTCGAAGGCCTGCGCGGTTTCGCACTGGCGCACGCGTTGGCCCTGCGCATCGGTGTACAGGGCCATGCCGTTGATCCGTTCCTGCCGGCCGATGCCGATGAAAGGCAGGTACACCAGCGGAAATTCCAGGCCCTTGCTCTTGTGCAGGGTCAGGATCTGCACGCGTCCGGCATCGGATTCCAGCCGCGGCTGCTGGGCCTCGTTGTCGATATCGGCGTGGGCCATGGCATGGCGCAGCGCATCCAGCTGTCCCTGCGTTCCCAGGTTGCGCCCGGCGGCGGACTGCATCAATTCGGCGAGCTGCAGATAGTTGGTCAGGCGGCGTTCGCCACCGCTCAGTTGCAGCAGGCGTTCGGCATGCGTGGCCAGCACCTCGGCCAGCATCGCCTGCGGGCCGTGGTTTTCCCAGCGCGTGCGCCAGGCCACCAGCTGCTGCTGCCAGTGGCGCAAGGCCTCGCCCGTGTTCGAATCGGCGGCATCGCCGTCCGCATCCAACGCGGCGATGCCGACCGCATTCAAGCCGATCAACGGCGTGGCCAGCAAGGCGCGCAGGCGGCGGTCGTCGCCGGGCGAACGCAACGCCAGCAACAGGATCAACAGGTCCTGCACTTCTTCGCCCTGGTACAGGCTTTCTCTGCCCGAAGCGACAGCCGGTACGCCGCGCAACGACAGCGCGTGGCGAATCGCCGCCGCCTGCCGGTGTTCGCGCACCAGCACAGCGAAGTCGCGTGGCTGCAGCGCGCGCAACGCCCTGGTGTGCTTGTCCTTCAGCAACGCATTGCCGGTTTGCGCCTGCTGCAACCTGTGCACGATGGCATCGGCGCACAGATCGGCGGCAAGCTGCACCGACATGGGCTTGGTCCAGTCCTTGTCGTTTTCGCGTGGCGGTACGACCTGGAAATGGATCGCGGGCGCGGGCTGTTGGTCGATCATCAGATCCGCATCGACGACGGTGCCGCCGGGCTGCGTGGGCAGGAAGTCGATGCCCTCGCCCAGCACGCCGGCAGGAGCCAGCTCAAACAGCGTGTTGACCGCGCGGATCACGCAAGGGCGCGAACGGAAATTGTGGTCCAGCGGCGTGCCGCGTTGCGCGGTGTGCGATGCGGCGACATAGGTGTTCACGTCGCCGCCACGAAAGCGGTAGATGGCCTGCTTGGGATCGCCGACCAGCACCAGACTGCCTTCGCCGAACAGCCGGGCGAAGATGTCCCACTGGCGTGCGTCGGTGTCCTGGAATTCATCGACCAGCACGCAAGGAAATTGTTGGCGCAATGCATTGGCGAGGCCGCCTGCGTCGGCATCGACCGCTTCGTGAAGTTCGCCGATCAGATCGTCGTAGTCGCGCACGTTGAAGGCCTGCTTGCGTGCGCGTTCGCGCTGCCTGGCCTGCGCGCGCAATGCGTGCAGTTGCTGCAGATCGCGCGCTTCCTGCCACAGCGCCAGCGCTTCCATTGATTCGATCAGCGGGATGAAACTGGCGAACAGGGGCGATTGGGGCGTGTGGCCTGCCTTCGCTTTCAGCGTGCCCTTTTCCAGTACCGCCGGCACGTACTTGTGCAGCTTGGGATGGACGGCGGACGGCAGCGCGGCCGCCACGGTCGCGCGCTGCAGCCATTGCCGCAAGGAGAGCGCATGCGCGGCCTTGTATTCGTTTCCCTTGAGCACGCCATTGGCAATCGCCGCCTCGATGCCATCGCAGGCAGAGTCGCCGTGCGTGGAGAATCTTTCGCACACCTCGCGCCACGCCTGCGCCAGTTGCGGACGCGGGTCTACCAAGGCCACAGGCGCAGGGGGCAGCAAAGGCTCATAGGCGAGCAGATCGCCCAGTGCGCGCGTCAGATCTTCCACGCGACCGAAGCGTCGGCGCAGGAAACCCGCGCCTTCGGCGTCGTGCGCGAACGCGCGCCACAGATCGACGGCCAGCGCGGCGCGGCTGTCGGCAGTGCTGGTTTCCAGTACGGACGCCGCCAAAGGTTGCCGTGTGTCCAGCGCGTGTTCGCGCAGCACGCGCTGGCAGAAGCCATGGATGGTGGCGATGACGGCCAGGTCCATCTCGCGCAGCGCGCGCGACAGGCGCTGGCGCAGGACGGGCAGCGATTCGCGCGGCTCGGCGTGCAAAGCCTCGTGCAGCAAGTGGCGCAGCATGGCGATTTCCGGCGCGTCCGCAGGCTGTTGCGCGGCATCGTCTTCGCGCCAATGGCTGGCCAGTTCCACCGCCTGCTGCAAGCGCAGGCGCACGCGCTGTTGCAGTTCCTGGGTGGCGGCCACGGTGTAAGTGACGGCCAGGATCTGCGGCACACGCAGACGACCCACGATGACTGCGCGCGCGAACAGGCCGGCAAGCGCATAGGTCTTGCCGGTGCCGGCACTCGCTTCCACCAGGCTGCGTTGCTGCAGGTCGGTGTCGAAGACCGCGTCGCTCATCGCAGCTGCTCCGCATCAAAGGGCTCGCCGCGCTCGACCGCGCTGAACAGCAGGTGCGACAGCAATTCGAAGGCATCGCGCGAATCCGCGTCGCTGTCCAGGAACGGATCGCGACCGCGCAAGGCAATTAAGGTCGATGCCTGTGCCTCGCCCACGCCACCGAAATCGCCTTCGCCACCGGCCCAGGTTTTCTGCGCTGCTTCCAATGCTCTATCCGGATCGTCCTGCGCCTGCTTCCACCACGCATAGGCACTCTTGGGCAGGAAGCACAGCGGTGACCGCGTTGCGAGTTGCCGCGTCGCCAGCAGGGCGGACAACACCTGCGAGGCCATGGCAGACGACAAGGGCGGGCGCACATCGATTCTCGGCGGCGCCTCCTTCTTCTCTACATACAGCTCGTGCAATGGCAAACCAAGGGTCGACGCGACCAGCCAATCCAGTCCGTGGCGCAGCACGTGACCACCATGGCGTCCGCCTGCATTCAACGCCGCGCGGAACACGCCGCGCGGATAGACCTGGCCCAGCGCACCGATGAGCGACTGGCCGCCCAGCGGCAACTCGAAGGAAGCCGTTTCGCTACCGCCAGTGAAACCGGCCTCCACCGCGGCTTCCGCAAACGGGGCGATGTCTTCCAGCAGACCCTGCAACACGGCCACACCATCGGCGCCGGGCGCCAGCAAGCCGCGCGCGAGCAGCAGCGTCTGCAAATCGTGCAGTGCAGGCGTGGTGCCCGCTTCAAGCCAGGCGTCGAACACGACCTGCCTCAAGCCATGTCGTGCGAGCGCATCCGGCGTGCCGAAGGGTTCGTGTTCTTCCAGTGCCGCTTCTTCTTCGGGCAGCCGCAGGCCAAGGCCCTGTTGCAGGTAATAGTCGTGCGGACGCATCAAGGCATGGCGCAACTGGGTCAGCGAAACCGTCGTGGGCATCGCTTCGTTGCGCGGCGGCAAGGGCGATGCGAACACCTCGCGCTCGCGTAGTCCGATGCCCGCACCGGCCGCAGGATGCCAGCGCGCATCGAAGCTGAAACGCCGCGCGTCGCCCTCGGTTTCATCAGCCAGCGCAGCGCCGAACGCAGCTGGCGCGAACGGCTGCAGAGCATGGCGCACGACCAGCGCTTCGCGCACTTTTGCCGCATCGCCCGCGTGATAGCGCGTGGCGGTGTCCAGCAGTTCGGAGACCAGCATGGAAGGTTCGCGCCGGCTGCCGTCGCGCGCATCCATGCCCACCCAGCTGGTGTAGAACACGCGGCTGGCCGAAGTGAACAACTGCAGGAACAGGTAACGGTCCGCATCGCGGCGTGAAGGATCGCCGACGCGGCGCTGCGCGCTATCCAGCGATTGGTTGATGCGATTGATCGGGTCGCGCCCATCGCGCGCGGGGAAGGCGGCCTCCTCCATGCCCAGCACGCAGATCACGCGGAACGGGATCAGGCGCATCGGCACCATCTTGCCGAAGCACACCCCACCGGACAGAAACGGCGCGCGCGCATCGCTGCTGCCCAATTCGGCCTGGAAGTGGTCCAGCACCACGCAGTGCGCCACCGCTTCGTCGAAGTCGGCCTGCATCGCGCTGTCGGCGAAATCGGTGATGGCCTGGTGCAGGCGATCCAGCACCGCGCGTTCGGCGGGATCGCGCGGTTCGCTGGCGAAGACCGCGTCCAGCAATTCGGCCAGGTGGCCGGCCCACGCGCGCGGCGAATGCGGCCCCTGCAAACGTGCGCTGAAACCACGCAGGGCAGCGAGCAATCGAACCAGCGCATCCAGCGATTGCGTGGCCTGGCCTTCCAGCGCGGGCCATGGGGCCACGCCCGCGATCATCTCCTCATCGCCGCTGGCCATGCCCAGCAGCAGGCGGTCGAGCGCGAACTCGAAGGTGTAGGCGCTTTCGCTGCCTGCCTCATGGCGTTCGCGGTCCTCGCTATCCAGACCCCAGCGCGCGCCAGTGGCCTGCAGCCATTCCTGCAAGCGCGCGCGGTCGGCATCGTCGATATCGAAGCGTTCGGCCAGCGCAGGCACCGCCAACAGATCGATCAAGTCCGGCAGGGTCAGCGCCTGCAGCGGCAACTTGAGCAGGCGCAGGAAGGCTTCGGCCAGGGCCGCACTGGCCAGCGGGCTGGTATCGGCAATGGTGTAGGGAATCTCGCGCGGCGTGCCCAGTGCGCCGCCGAATACCGCTTCCACGTACGGCGCGTAAGCATCCACATCGGGCATCAGCACGGCGATGTCGCGCGGGTCGATACGGGGGCGACCGGCCTGTGCGGGTTGTTCCAGCAGCGCGCGCAACTGATCGTGCAGCACCTGCACTTCGCGCAGGCGGGTGTGGCAGGCGTGGAACTGCAGGCTGGTGTCGGCGGTTTCCACTTCCTGGCGCGGCCAGGCTTCGTGCGTCGCAGCGCTGGAAAGAGGCGCGCGGTTTTCCAGCACGTCGGCTTGCACGCGGCCCAGCAACAGGTCGGCGTGTGGCTGGGTGAAGGCGGGCGTTTCAAAGCGCGCCCTCACGGTCTCGCCGCTCCCGAGCGCGGCGATAAAGTCGCGTCCGGCCTGGCCCCACGCGGCGAGCAGCGGGTTGTCGCCGCCGAATGCATCGTCCTGGTCCGGGCGGTACTCGGCCGCCCAGCGATCCAGGTCGCCCCAGTACACGCGCGAAGGCGTGTGCAACAGGAAGTGTTGCTGGCCTGCGCGCGCTTGGCTGGCGATGACCTGCAGCACGTCGGGCGAGACGTTCTGGCAGGCGAACACGAACAGGCGCGGCGGCAGTGAGGTGGGCGCTTCGTCGCCCTCGTCGCCGAAACGCCGCAGGTACTCGCCGATGCGGCGCGCGCGGTGCTGGCGGCCGCTGCCGATGCGTTTCCACAACTGCGCCTGGCCGTCGTCGCGCGGCGCGCGGCGTTCCCAGTCCAGCAGCAGGTCGCGGCGCCAGGCCTGGTATTTCTCGAAACTGTCGGCCAGCGAGGTCGCCAGCGACCAGCGCAGGCGCGGATCGGCCTGCCCGGCGAAGGCAGCGAATTCGGCCGGCGGCTCGTGTTCGAGTTCGCGCAGCAGATGCCAGCGCAGCACTTCCGGCATCAGCCGGTCGCCACGCGGAACCGGAGCTGGAGCCTGCCCCGCACCTGAGCCGGGATGGAGTTCCAGGGCATGTTCGACGAACTCACCCGGGGTCACAAAGCGCACGTTGGCGCAGATGCCCAGGCGCTCGGCCAGCACTTGCTGCAACCAGCGGCGCATGGAGAACTGCGGCACCAGTACCCATTCCTCCTGCCACCAGTCGCCGTCGCCGGGTGCCTGCAGCAACTCGCCCAGCACGCCGGCCAGCACGTCAAGGTCGTTGGAGGGGTACAGGCGGAAGTCGGAGGCGGGTACAGGCATCGCGCCATCTTGCCGCAGCGCCGTCGCATCTGCCGCGACCAATCCTGCGCATTGGTCCGCAATGGCGGCCTGTCGGGTGGCCAAACTCCCGCCTGTTACCCAAAATGAAACTGCGCAGTGCACTATTGTTCAGCTGTCGGCCGTGATCCTCCACGGTCGCCTGGAGTCTTACGTGTCGATCTCCTCCCCCGATTCACCCGCAGCACGCCTTTCCAACGTCCGGCTAGACCGTGGCGGACGCGCGATCCTGCGCGGGATAGACCTGTCGGTACCGCGCGGCAGCATCACCGCCGTGCTTGGCCCCTCGGGCAGCGGCAAATCGACCCTGCTGGCCGCGCTGACGGGCGAGCTGCCCCCGGCAGAGGGCTCGGTCGAGGTCTTCGGCAAACCGGTGCCGCTGGGCAGCCGCCCACTGCTGGAGATGCGCAAGGGCATCGGCGTATTGCTGCAGGGCAATGGCCTGCTGACCGACATGACCGTGGCTGAGAACGTGGCCCTGCCGCTGCGCACGCATACGCAACTGCCGGCGGTGCTGATCAAGCGCCAGGTCGATTTCAAACTCAATGCGGTCGGCCTGCTGGCCGCCGCCAATGCCTACCCGCGCGAACTCTCCGGCGGCATGGCCCGGCGCGTGGCCCTGGCCCGCGCGCTGGCGCTGGACCCGCCGCTGATGCTCTACGACGAACCCCTGACCGGGCTGGACCCCATCGCCAGCGGCGTGATCATGAGCCTGGTCCAGCGCCTCAACGACACCCTGGGCCTGACCAGCATCATCGTCACCCACCACGTCCACGAGACCCTGCCCATCGCCGATCAGGCGCTGGTGATCGCCAACGGCAGCATCGTGTTCTCCGGTAGTCCGGCCGAGCTGGAAGCCTCCGGCGATCCGCTGGTGCAGCAGTTCCTGCGCGGACAGCCGGATGGGCCGATTGGGTTCGATACGGCTCCAAGGACGGAGGCGGCATGACTCAGTCCAGCTTTGAATACCTCGGCCAGCGCGGCAGCCTTGCCCCCTTTGAAAAAGGGGGAGGGCGGCCGCAAAGCGGGCGACGGGGGATTTGCTCTTCGCGCCAAGAGCAAATCCCCCACAAGCCGCTGTTGCGTCTTGTCGCCCCCTTTTTCAAAGGGGGCAATGACGGGTGCCTGCCAGTTGCGCTGATCGGGAAGCTGCTCTGATGTCCCTCGCCACCTCCATCCGCTCCGTAGGCCGCGCCGGCCTGTTCACCCTGTCGGTGTTCCGTTCGTCCAAGCCCACTGCCGACTTTTTCGCCGAACTTGTGCGCGAAATCTACAAGATTGGCGCACGTTCGCTGCCGATCATTGCCGTGGGCGGCGCCTTCGTCGGGCTGGTGCTGACCCTGCAGGGCTGGCGCACGCTGACTACCTTCGGCGCTTCAGACGCCCTCTCCACCCTGCTGGGCCTGTCGCTGTACCGCGAACTGGGCCCTGTCCTGACCGCGCTGCTGTTCATCGGCCGAGCCGGTTCGTCGATTGCGGCCGAACTGGGGCTGATGCGCGCCACCGACCAGATCAAGGCGCTGGAGTTGATGGCCATCGACCCGGTGGCCAAGGCCGTGGCGCCGCGTTTCTGGGCTGCGGTGCTGACCGTGCCGTTGCTCACCGGCTTCTTCTGCAGCCTGGCCATCAGCGCCAGCTATCTGGAAGCGGTGCACGTGCTGGGCCTGGACAATGGCGTGTTCTGGTCGGCGCTGAGCAACAGCGTCGATTTCTGGGATGACTTCGGTGTGGCCCTGTTGAAGTCGGCCGTGTTCGGCGGCATCTGCGCCCTGGTCGCGGCCTACGAAGGCTTCCATGCCGAACCCACCATCGAGGGCACCGCGCTGGCCACCACCCGCGCGGTGGTCAACGCCTCGCTGCTCGTGCTGATGTTCAATTTCGTTCTTTCCGCCTTGTTGTTCAGGAGTTGATGCCATGGCCGTCCGTGGACCCCGTCTCGAATTCGCCGTCGGTGCCTTCCTTATCCTGGCGCTGGCCTCGCTGCTGGTGCTGGCACTGGCTTCCACCAACAAGAAGTTCGGCTTCGGCAGCAGCAGCTACGAGCTGACCGCGCGCTTCACCAACCTGGGCCAGCTGCGTCCGCAGGCGCCGGTGAAGATCGGCGGAGTGGTCGTGGGCCAGGTGTCGAAGATCGGGCTGGACCCGGTGAAGTTCGATTCCATCGTCACTCTGGACATCGACAATGAATACAAGGACCTGCCCGCCGACACCTCGGCCGGCATCTTCACCAGCGGTTTGCTGGGCGAGAACTACATTGGCCTCTCACCGGGCGGCGACCCGGAAGTGCTGAAGCCCGGCGAAGAGATCGCCTTCACCCAACCCGCGGTCGACCTGTTGCAGCTGGTCGGCAAGTACATGTTCAGCGGCGGCGGCAAGCCGGCCGGCTCCGACGAGGCGAACAGCGCCGATGCCGGCGCCGAGGCCAGCACCCCACCTGCCGCACCCCCGTCCTCCGAGGAACCGACCCCATGAAGAAGTCCCTGCTTTCGCTCATCATCGCCTCCGCCCTGCTGGCTGGCGCACCCCTGCTGGCCACCGCGCAGGCTGCCAAGCCCGCCGCCGCCGCACCCGCCGCCCAGGGCAGCGCCAGCAAGCTGGTGCTGGACAGCAGCACCCGCATCCTGGGCACGCTGGAACAGCGCCGCGCCGAGTTCCGCAGCAATCCGGCGACGCTCAAGCAGTTCATCACCACCGAATTCAACCGCATGTTCGACCGCGACTACGCCGCCCGCCTGGTACTGGGCGTGCATGGCCGCGGCGCCTCGGATGCCGACGTCAAACTGTTCGCCGACGCGCTGGCCGACAACCTGACCGCCCGCTACGGCACCTCGCTGCTGGACTTCAACTCCAAGCTGCGGGTACGGGTGAAGTCGGAGTCCCCATTGCCCGGCAACCGCGGGGTCAAGGTGTCCACCGAGATGCTGCGTGAAGGCGGCGATCCGATTCCAGTGGATTACCTGCTGCGCAATGTCGGCGGGCAATGGAAGGCGTTCGACGTGATGATCGAAGGCATTTCCTACGTGCAGACCTTCAAGAACCAGTTCGACGGCCCGCTGCGCCAGAAGACCATTCCCCAGGTCGCCGCCGACCTGCGCGCCGGCAAGATGCAGCCCAGTGGCGGCCACTGACGCCAGCGTTCGCCGCGACGGCGATGCCCTGGTCTTCGCCGGGGCCATCGACCGTCAGGCGGCCGCCGCTTTGTGGACGCCTGCCAGCAAGGCGCTCGCGGGCACGCAACGCATCGTCCTGACCAATGTCACTACCGTGGACAGTGCCGGGCTGGCATTGTTGGCCGAGCTCAGCGCCAGGTTGCGCCAGGCCGGCACCGAGCCGGTGCTGGTAGGTGAACCTGCTGGCCTGTCCGAACTGAGCACCGCTTACCGCCTTACCCCCGGGTTGGACTTCCCCGGGTCGCCTGCCTCGTAAACAATCGCGCGCCCCCCCCCACGGCGCGAGGGATCCGGATGAACCTGTCACGCCTCGCCATTGTCTTCGTCCTTGCCGCGCTGGCTTCCGCGTGCGCATCGGCGCCTCCCGCCGCGTCCACCGCGCCCCCGGCCGACACCATCGTCGTGGGCCAGGCGGACGAGAACGCGCCTGCACCGGCCGCAGAAAGCGCGACCACCGAAGCAGCCGTCGCCGACAGCGCGACCATGCCTGCCGACCCTGCGATTTCGACGGCCGCTGTTAGCACCGACACCGAGACCGCCGCCGAGGACGACTACAGCGCCATCTACGGCGACGAATACAACCCGGTCGCCGATCCCACCTTGCCGCCGGGCGTGGTCATGCCCGTGTCCTACGACCCGTGGGAGAAGTTCAACCGCAGCATGCATCGTTTCAACAACGCGGTGGACCGCACCATCGCCCGTCCGCTGGCGCTCGGTTACGTCAAGGTCGTGCCGCGTCCGGTGCGTCTGGGCGTGGGCAATTTCTTCAGTAATCTGGGCGAGCCCATCACCGCGCTCAACAGCCTGCTGCAGGGCAAGCCCAAGCAGGCCGGCCAGTCGCTGGGGCGTTTCCTGTTGAACAGCACGCTGGGTATCGGCGGCATCTTCGACCCGGCCACCGACGCCAAGCTGCCGCGCAAGAACGAGGATTTCGGCCAGACCCTGGGCGTGTGGGGCTGGAAGCGTTCGCGCTATGTGGAACTGCCCCTGTTCGGCCCGCGTACCGTGCGCGACGTGTTCGGTCTGATCGGCGATGCGCCGCTCTCGCCGATCCGCCAGGTGGAAGACGACAAGGTACGTTTCTTCCTGCAGGGCCTGCAACTGGTCAACGTGCGCGCGCAACTGCTGTCCATCGACTCGTTGCGCGAAGGCGCCGTCGACGAATACGCGCTGTGGCGCGATTCATGGCTGCAACGCCGCAACTATCAGATCGGCGAAGACCGCAAGCAGTCGGACGACGAAAACCTGCCCGACTATCTGCTGGAAGAGGAAGAAAACCCCATCGTTCCCATCGATGCGATGCCGGTGGTTGTGCCGACGCCGGGCGGCTGAGCGCTGTTGCGTGGGTGCAGCGCGACAGCGCGTCACTGGCAAAAAACGGACCTGCTTACTTAGATTGGCAGCGCTTGGCCTCGCCTGTCTTGAATTCTCCCTGTCTTGAATTCGCTCTGTCTGGGATTGGCCACGTCCTAATAGGAGATGGCCCGCCCTAAAAATGAAGGGTCGTCATCCCGGCGAAAGCCGGGACCCAATTTTCAGTGCTGGCGGAATGATCGTCTCCCTCATAGTTGGGTCCCGGCTTTCGCCGGGATGACGACCCTTTTAATTTTCCGTCTAGCGAAACACCTGCTGCCCTTTGTCGTGCAGCCTTGGCTGCTGCACTGTCTGCTTTTACCGCTCGCTCGGTGCCAGTCCATATCGCACTTCGACGCCCAATCAAAAAATAACCATCGTCATCCCAGCGAACGCTGGGATCCATCTTGATCTTGGTGGGCAACTCGGCATAGCAAAGGCAACAACAACGTCAAAATGGATCCCAGCGTTCGCTGGGATGACGTCGTCGGTTTACCGGGTTATTCCTGCACATCCTCAACCTCACCCAGCAACCCCGGCTCGCCTTCGCTGGGCAACGACTCCACGTCGCGCAGCCTGCGCTCGATCGCGCGCGTGCGTACGCCGGTCTTCTCGATCTGGGTGCTGGCCTGGTCCAGCTTGCTCTTCACCGAGTCCAGCACGTCGCCGAACTTGGAGAACTCGGTCTTCACCGCGCCCAGGGTCTTCCACACTTCGCTGGAGCGCTTTTCGATGGCCAGGGTGCGGAAACCCATGTGGAAGCTGGTCATCAGCGCCAGCAACGTGGTCGGGCCAGCAACGGCGATGCGTTGGTCGCGCTGCAAGGCATCCACCAGTCCCGGGCGGCGCAGCACTTCGGCATACAGGCCTTCGGTGGGCAGGAACAGGATCGCGAACTCGGTGGTGCTGGGCGGCGACACATATTTGTCGCGGATGCGCGCCGCTTCCAGGCGCACGCGGCGTTCCAGCGCATCGCCCGCAACGCGCGCGCCATCGGCATCGGCTTTTTCCTGCGCATCCAGCAGGCGTTCGTAATCTTCGCGCGGGAATTTGGCGTCGATCGGCAGCCACACCACCGAGTCGACCGACGAACCCGGAAACCGCACGGCGAATTCCACGCGTTCGTTGCTGCCGGGCACGGTGGCGACGTTGGCCGAATACTGGTCGGGCGCGAATACCTGCTCCAGCAGACCGGCCAGCTGCACTTCGCCGAACACGCCGCGCGACTTGACGTTGTTGAGCACGCGCTGCAATCCACCCACGTCGGCGGCCAGCTTGTTCATGTCGCCCAGGCCCTGGTGCACCTGCGCCAGCATGGCGGTGACATTGCCGAAGCTTTCGGTCAGGCGGGTTTCCAGGGTGGCATGCAGTTTCTCGTCCACGGTCTGGCGCATCTGCTCCAGCTTGGCGGTGTTGTCGGCCTGCAGTTCCTTGAGGCGTGATTCCAGGGTGGCGCGCAGCTCGCCGATGCGCAGTTCGTTGCGCTGGGTCAGTTCGTTGAGCCGCTGGCTCAGCGTGTCGCTGAAACGCTGCTGCTGTTCGGCGCTTTCCAGCCGCCCCTTGCGCGCGTCTTCGCCCAACGCCTCGCGCAACAGGTCCAGGCGCTGGTCGGTACGCGTGCTCAGCTCGGTCAGGTTGCGGCCGAAACCCTCGATCCGGGTTTCCTGCTGCTTCGACAGACTGTCCAGCTGCTCGCGCAACTCGCTGCGGCCGCTGCGCTGTTCCTCGCGTAATGCCGATTCCATGCGCTGCTCAGGGCGGCGCAGCAGTAAGGTGATCAGCAGGGCAATGGCGGCCAGCACCAGGCCGGCCACGAGCATGAGGAGTGAGTTGGTATCCATATGCGGACAGTGTAGCGGGGTCGGTCTCAGAGGTTGAGCCGGACAGTCGTAACTCCCTTGCAAGCAAGTTGGGGGCGTAATCAAAGCAGGCTACGATGCCGTTCACCGGAGACCTCGCGGAGTCAGCAGCATGCTTCGACTTAGGCTTTGTCTGTTCCTGTGCCTGATCTTTTCCTGCAGCGGTGTCATCGCGCAAGAGAACCTGCGTCCGGAGGAAATCCGCCACATCGACGAAATCTTCGCGCCATTCGATCATGACGGATCGCCTGGCTACGCCATCGGCGTGGTCCGCGAAGGAAAGCTGGTGTTCGCGCGCGGTTACGGCCGCGCAGAGCTGGACAACAACGTGCCCATCACGCCGCATACCTCGTTCCATCTGGCGTCGCTGTCCAAGCAGTTCACGGCCGCTGCCATCGCCTTGCTTATCGTCGAGGGAAAGCTTTCGCTGGATACGCCCGTGGCCGAGTACATTCCCGAGGCGAAAGCATTCGGTGCGGACCTGCGGATCAAGCACCTGATCTATTTCACCAGCGGGATACCGGAGTACACCTCGCTGCCCCGCCGCAGCGGCATGCCGTGGTTTTCTTTCTTCTACTTCTCCACCGACGAGGCCATCGCCACTTCGCTCGCGGCCGGAAAATCGAACTTCGCGCCCGGCACGAAGTGGGAATATTCCAACGTCAACTACATGCTGCTGACCAGGATCGTCGAACGCGCCAGCGGCATGCCCTTCGCCGACTTTCTGCAGACCCGCATTTTCAAGCCGCTGGGCATGGGCGATTCGCTGTTGAACGACGACGCCACCACCATCATTCCGAACCGGGCCACCGGGTACGCCGATCGTTCCGATCCGGAGATCCTGAAGCAACTGGCGTCCCTTGGAATAAACGCCCACGCCGGCACCGCACCCATCCGCCTGCCACGGATTTCGCCGCATTACGGCGGCAGCGGCGTGTTCAGTACGCTGGAAGACCTGGCGAAATGGGACGCGAACTTCTACAGCCATCGACTCGCCGGCCCGGCCTTCACTGCGCAGATGCTGCATCGGGAAAAGTTTGCCCACGACAAGGACAGCGATGCCTTTGGTCTGGTGCACGGCGATTTCCAAGGCCAAGCCATGCTCTGGTTCTCCGGCGGCGATCTGGATACGTCCACCTTCATGGCCCGCCTGCCCGGCGAACGCCTCACCGTGGTGTGCCTGTCCAACCGACTAGGTGGCGATGCCGAAGGCAAGGCCAAACAAGTCCTTGCTATTTTATTGGGCGCAACAACGCCCTGAAGCCATTGCACGGAACAACAAGCCCATGACCGAATCGCCACCCTCCGAATACCTGGTCCTTTCACGCGGCCAATGGGACAAGCACGCGGACCCTGCGGAAATCCAGACCGCCATCGATGCGTTCTATGTATGGCTGGAGCAGTGCATCGCCGATGGCAGAATGAAGACCGGTCAGCGTCTCGACACACCGGGCGCCACGGTGTCGCGTAAGGGCGCGGTGACTGACGGCCCGTTCGGCGAATCCAAGGAAGTCGTGGGCGGTTACTGGTTCATCCTGGCCCATAGCCTGGAAGAAGCCGCGCAACTGGCCGCGCAGAATCCGTGCATGCAGCACGGCCTGTTCTACGAGATCAGGCCCATCGATCCGGAGAAAGGCAGCGCTTACAAGGTGACCAACGAAACGCCGAAGGCGTGAGTCAAGCTTTGACCTCCCCCTTTGTAAAAGGGGGATTGAGGGGATTTGCTTTTGTTTTGAAGCAAGATCAAAAGCAAATCCCCCGTAGCCCCCTTTGCAAAGGGGGCAAAGCAAAAGCGGAGGGTCAGCCGCGTGGCTGGACCCCTGCCATCCCCGCTACTTTTTCGGTCTGCCGTTCTGTTCTTCGCGTATCTTGCGGCGCAGGAATACGCCCAGCACCAAGGGCAGGCCGAGGAGGACCAGGCCACCGATGATGGTCATCCAGCCGACCGGTTCCATGAAGATCTCGCGCAGTATCGGATGCATCGGCTGGCTCCCTTGCAGTAAGTGACCGGTGCAGCCTATTCCTTGCTGCGGGCGCGGCATTGACCTCGATCAACCGGGCCAGGTGGTGCAGCGCCGATTGCCTGCCCCGCCGTCGCCCTTTAGTCTGCTGACGATTGCTTGCCGGGACCCACGGCAGGGTCGCCATTCACGGGCAAGCTTCATTCCCTGGCCTGCCGCGCCACCTTCCATCGACGACACCAAGGACTCCAATGACTGCCAGTACCCCGCTGCTCGTCACCTTCGCCGCCTACCTGCTGGTGATGATTGGCATCGGCTTCATGGCCTGGCGCCGCACCCGCACGTTCGACGACTACATCCTGGGCGGGCGTTCGCTGGGCAGCTATGTCACCGCCCTGGCGGCGGGCGCGTCGGACATGAGTGGCTGGCTGATGATGGGCCTGCCGGGCGCGCTGTACCTGGGCGGCGCCTCGGAGGCCTGGATCGCCATTGGCCTGGTCATCGGCGCGTGGTGCAACTGGAAGTACGTCGCCGGGCCGCTGCGGGTCTACACCGAGCACACCCGCAACGCGCTGACCCTGCCGGATTACTTCACCCATCGCTTCGCCGATGAAAGCCGCCTGCTGCGCATCCTGTCGGCACTGGTGATCCTGGTGTTCTTCGCCATCTATTGCGCATCGGGCATCGTCGCTGGCGCGCGGCTGTTCGAAAGCATGTTCGGCCTGCCGTATGCGCAGGCGATGTTCTGGGGCGCGGCGGTCACCATCGCCTACACCTTCATCGGCGGTTTCCTGGCGGTGAGCTGGACCGACACCGTGCAGGCCACGCTGATGATCTTCGCGCTGCTGCTGGTACCCACGTTCACGGTGATCGGCGTGGGTGGGCTGGCGCCGGCGATGCATTTGATTGAACAGGTCGATCCGTCGCGGTTGCAGTGGGTAGGCGCCGGTGGCGTGATCGCGATCGTGTCGTCGATGGCCTGGGGGCTGGGCTATTTCGGGCAACCGCATGTGCTGGCGCGGTTCATGGCGGCCGACAACCTGGCGACGATTCCGCGCGCACGCCGCATCGGCATGACCTGGATGATCCTGTGCCTGGCCGGCGCCATGGCAACCGGCTTCCTGGGCATCGCCTGGTTCGCTGTCCACCCCGAAGCGGCCGGCCCGGTCAATGCCAATCCCGAGCGCGTGTTCATTGCGCTGTCGGAACTGCTGTTCAACCCGTGGGTGGCCGGCGTGCTGCTGTCGGCGATCCTGGCCGCGATCATGAGCACGCTGTCGGCGCAGCTGCTGGTCTGCTCCAGTGCGCTCACCGAGGATTTCTACCGCGGCTTCCTGCGCCCCAAGGCCGGGCATAAGGAACTGGTGTGGTTCGGCCGGGCCATGGTGCTGATGGTGGCACTGCTGGCGGTATGGATTGCGCGCGATCCGGACAGCCGCGTGCTGGGGCTGGTGGCCTATGCGTGGGCAGGTTTCGGTGCGGCGTTCGGTCCGGTGGTGCTGCTGTCGCTGTTCTGGAAGCGGATGACGCGCAATGGCGCCCTGGCGGGGATGGTGGCCGGTGCGTTGACGGTGGTGCTGTGGAAGCAGACCGGCAGCGCCCTGTACGAAATCGTGCCGGGCTTCTTCGCCGCCACGGTCGCGATCATCGTGGTCAGTCTGCTGGGCAAGGCGCCGGGCCCACAGCTGCAGGCGCAACATGAGCAGGTGCATGCGACGCTGCGTGAGCAGGGCTACTGAGGGCGGGCAGAGTCAGTTGCTGACGGCCAATTAGGTTTCGTCATCCCAGCGAAAGCTGGGATCCACTTTGATCTTGCTGTTGCAAGATTGGTGGAGCTAAGAGCAAAGCCAAAGTCAAAATGGATCCCAGCTTTCGCTGGGATGACGACTGCGCTTACCCAACGCGCATGCGCGCGGTCGGCCAAGACCATCCCTTACAAATGCTTATCCAGCCAGCGCAACACCCGTTCCAACACATCGCGCTCATGCTCTCGTTCGTGGAACCAGTGCGGGCCTCGAGGGTAGCGGACCATTTTCACCGGCGTGCCGTTGAACTTCAACGCGCCATAGAACTGTTCGCCCAGCGCGATGGGCACACGCTTGTCCTGTTCGCCGTGCAGGATCAGCACCGGCACTTTCACCTGGTTGGCGTAGCGGATCGGCGAATGCTTGTCGTAGGTGGCGCGCTGCGTAAGCGGATCGCCGAAGTAGCCGGGCAGGTAGTCCGGTGTGTCGGTAGTCAGCGCCATGGCGCCGATGTCGATGACGGCCGCACCGACAATCGCGGTCTTGAAGCGGTCGTCCTGGGTCACCGCCCACGCCGACAGATAACCGCCGTAGCTCCAGCCACCGATGGCGACGCGTTGGGGATCGGCGATGCCTTGCTTCACGATCTGGTCCAGGCCGTCGAGCACGTCCTGGTAATCGGCACCGCCCCAGTCGTTGCGCGAGAGTTCGGCGAAGGCGCTGCCCTGCCCTTCGGAACCGCGTGGATTGGGCATCAGCACCGCATAGCCGTGCGAGGCGAGCAACTGCGCCCATTCGTGCCACGAACCCAGCCAGCCCGACCACCACGCCCAGGCCGGACCGCCATGAATCTGCACCAGCGTCGGCAATGGCGTGCCCGGCTTGTAGTCCGGCGGCAACATCAGCAACCCGTGGATCGGCAGGCCGTCGCGCGAACTCTTCCAGCTGATCTCGCGTAGCTGTCCGCGCGCCCAGTCCGCGACCTGGGGATTGGTGGAAGTCAGTGAGCGCGCCTTGCCGCTTGCGAGCGACCAGATTTCGGCCGGCGCGTCGCTGCGCATACCGACGTAGACGATGTCTCCGTTGCCGGCGACATTGAATGCCTGCCATGGTGCCTGCACGTCGGCGAGTTTCGACCACTGGCCATTGACTGGATCGATGCGCAGGAACTCTGCGCGCACGCCGCGTTGGCCCTGGCCGATGAGCTGCGTGTCGTTTTGCCAGCGCGCGCCCCACAGCGTGCCGGGCCAGTCGGTGGCGAGCGCGACGCGCTGATCGTCGGCCAGGCTGTGCACGAACAGCGTGGCGGTCATGCCGTGTTCGCCCAGCTGCCCGTAGAGCAGACGACTGCCATCGGGCGACCACAGCAGCGGCGCGGCGGAAGCGCGGTCGCACAGCGTGCGCAGCAGCGTGCCGTCGGTCGCATCGACCAGGACCACGCGCGAGCGATACCAGTAATCGTTGAGCGTGGTGCCGCTGGAAACACGCAGCGCGAGTTGCCTGCCATCGGGCGACCACGCCGCTTCCTGCACCTGCATGTGTGCTGGCGTCAGCGCGTGTGCGCTTCCGTCGGAGAGATCCTGTCGCCACAAACGCGCGAACTGCAGCGGACGGCCGACTTCGATGGCGTCGTCCTTGCGTTCGATCCGCGCCGCGACTTCCTTCGGCAACGGATCCAGCGCGACATAGGCCAGCGTGCGCGCATCGCGCGACAGCGAGAACGACAGGACCTCGCCGGCCGAACGGGTGAGCGGCACCGGGGTGCCGGTTTCGCCTGCCACGCTCCAGACCTGCATGGAGGCCAAACCGTCCGTCGTGGTCGCAGGCAATTTTCTATCGGAAAGAAACAGCAGGCGTTGCCCGTCCGGCGACCAGCGCGGCGTGTTGTCGTTGGCCTCCGCAGGCGCCGTCAGTTCAACCGAAGCAGCCTTGCCGTGCACATCGATCCGCAGAATGCGGCTGCGTGCGGGCTTGCCGCCGGCCTGCGGTGTGGACACGGTGTAGGCGATGCGCGCGCCATCGGCAGTGATCTGCGGATCGCCCACCTGCTTCAGATCGACGATGTCGTCCGGCGTGATCGTGTGAGTTGCGGCGAGCGCGGGCGCTGAGACGGCGCATGCAAGCAGCGACGCAAGAACGAAGCGCAGGAGGTGGTAGGTTTTCAATCGTCCGTTCCCAGTTGTCGGCGCAGCCAGGCGGCGCTGTCGGCGATGGCCTGCTGCGCCAGCGAGGATATCGACATCGCCTCGAGAAAGCTGTGCGAAGCGCCCGCATAGCGATGCAATTCGGCCGGATTGCCCTGCGCACGCAGCAGCGCGGCCATGCGCTCGCTCTGTTCGGCCAGCACGTCCCGCTCGGCCAGCACCAGGAAAGCGGGCGGCAGATCGTGCAACGTCGCCCGCATGGGCACGGCGAGCGGGTCGTTGCGATTTTCTTCGGCATCGCCCAGATAGCTGTTCCAGAACGCATCCATCTCTTCGCCGGACAGCATGTCGTCCGAGGTGCCCAGCGTCGCGCGTGCCTGCTCGGAACTGTAGGTATCGAATCCGCCGTAGTTCAGCAGCAATGCGCGCAGTCCTTCGTCGCTGGCTGCATCACGCAGCACCAGCGCCGTGGACAAGACCAGGTTGGCGCCGGCCGAGTCGCCACCCAGCGCGACGCGCGAGGTGTCGATGCGCAGTTCACCGGCATTCGCGCGCAGCCAGCGCACGGTTTCCACACACTGGTTCAACGCGACCGGATAGCGGTGTTCCGGCGATAAGGCGTAATCCACGCCTAGCACCACCGCGCCGGTGGCATGCGCGTATTCGCGCATCAGCCGGTCGTGCGTGTCGATGCTGAAGATCGACCAGCCACCGCCGTGCAGGTACACCAGCACGGGCAATGCTTCGTCGATGACGCGCGGGTAATACAGACGTACGCGGAACGGCGTGCCGTTGCCGGGCAGCGTTTTCTCGCGCGTGTCGGCCATCGCCGGTCCACCGCTGCGCCATGGCGCACGCGTGGTCTCGGCGATGGGTCGCTTCTGCGCCCACTCCAGCGTGCGTCCGGCGGTCAGGCGCGCGGATTCGCTGCAAACGGTTTCGACGAACTGGCGAACGCCCGGTTCCAACGCTTCCAGACTGCGGTTCACAGGCCACCTTCCACATTGCGCGCATCGAACGCGCGCATCCAGTCCACGACGTCCGACTCGCCTGCCTTCGCCAAACCATTCACGATCTGGTCGAAATCATGGCGGCGCTCATCCTGTCCCAGCTTGAAGGTCGCTTGCACCGACAGGATGTCAGCACGCAGGGCGAGTACGCCCTGGGCCAGGCGCGCCTGGCGTTCGCCCATTTCCGACATGCGCCACGCGTGCTCCCGGCCGGTTTCCATCTGCGTGACCAGGCCATCCAGTTCGGCGTCGATCGCTTCCACGTTATCGAGCAAGGTCACGCGCACCTGGAAACTCGCGCTGGCGTAGTTCCACGTCGGCGCCTGCGTGCGGTCGTCCAGCCACGAAGGCGAGACGTAGGCATGCGGCCCCATCACCAGCACCTGCGCGGTTGGATCGCGTTGCAGCCGCGCGACATGCGGATTGCGTCTGGCGAAATGCCCCAGCAGCGACACCAGCCTGCCCTCCGCGTCGAAACCGGCGCGCAATGGCAGTGGCGTGGAAGCGGCATCGTCACCGCCGGACGACACCATCCAGGCCAGCGGTTGTGCCGCCAGCAGAGCGACCAGGTCGTCCTGCGAGCGGGCGGCGTACAACGTGTCTCTTGCGTGTCCCATGGCGTATCCGTGAAGTCGTGCGGTTAATCAGGTGCGTTGTTGCGTGGTCGCGACCGAATGCGGCGGCCAGCGGTCGTGCCAGGGAGCGGCGGCTTCCAGTTCGAAGGCCAGCTGCAGCAGCATCGCTTCCTGCCCGCGGTCGGCAACGAACTGGGTGCCGACCGGCAAGCCTTCCGGTGTGGAGAACAGTGGCAGGGAAATGCCCGGCGTACCCGCCAGGTTCTGCAGCGGCGTGTACGACATCCAGTCGAACAGCGCGGGCATCAGCGCTTCGAATTCGCGGTCCGGTGCCAGTTCACCGATCAACACCGGCGGCGCGCGCAGCACCGGCGACAGGATCACGTCGTAGTGCTGGTGAAACGCCTCGAAGCGGCGGGGAAGTTCGGCCAGTTGCACATAGGCCTGTTCCAGCGCTTCCACACCGCAGTGTTCCCGATTCCACTGGGCCAGCCTGCGCGTCCACGGTTCCAGCGTGACCCGCGCCCGTTGCCGACCGAGCGATGCTTCGGTCGTGTCCACGCAATCGGCGGCCAGATGCGACCACAGGGTATGCAGTGCACGGCTCACCGCCGGTACGTCGACCGGCCATGTCGTGACCTCGACCTCATGGCCCAGCGATTCGCACAAGGCCGCGCTATGCGCGAGCGCCGCGGCCACCTGCGGATGCGGCGCCTCGCCGACAAGGTTGTCGTCGATCACCGCAATGCGCAGCCGACGTGGCGAAGCCTGGGTCACGGGTGTGGGGACATGCGGATGCGCCAAGGCGAAAGCCCACGCCGTATCCCGAACGCTGCGCGACATCAGGCTGTCGCCCACCAGCAGGTCTTCCAGCACATGGCGCGAACGTACGCGGACCGCGCCGCCGCGACCGGGCTTCAGGCCGACGATGCCGCAACACGCGGCCGGCATGCGGATGGAACCTGCCCCGTCGCTGCCATGCGCCAGCGGCACGATGCCCGCGGCGATGGCCGCGCCCGCACCGCCGCTGGAGCCGCCCGGCGAATGCGCGAACGACCAGGGATTGCGCGTGACCGGTCCGCGCAGCGGTTCGGTGGAGGGCATCAATCCGAACTCGGGCATGGTGCTCTTGCCGATGGCCACCAGACCGGCGTCATCGAGTCGTTGCAGGAACGGAAACGCCTGGGTAGCCAGCGTATCGTCGCGGCTGCGCGAACCGCCATGTGTGGGCATGCCGGGCGTGCTCAGCGAATCCTTCACCAGGAACGGCACGCCTGCGCGGCTCTGGGCGTTGCGATCCGCGTCGATGCTGCGCGCGCGTTCGCGTGCGAGATCGAACGCGCGATAGCAGACCGCGCCCAGCGCCCCGTCTAGCTGCTCGGTGCGCACGATGGCTGCTTCGACCAGTTCCAGCGCCGACACTTCGCCGGAGCGACGCAACGCGGCCTGATCGTGCGCATCCAGCCGGCCTAGCGCCAGCGCATCGTGACGTGTGAGCGATGCGCTCATGCGCCAGCCTGCGTCGTGGCCAGCGCGGCGCGGCGCGAATGCCGCAAACCGTAGAACAGGTAGATGACAATGCCGGCAATGACATACACCGTCAGGATGGTCGCTGGCAGCAGATCGCCGCGGCGCACCTGTTCGACCATATCGGCCAGCACCGGCGCCATCATTGACAGGCAGAGCACGATGCCCAGCACCGGCACCACGCCTATCCAGTAACGACCCACGCGCACGCCTCCCAGGGGCACGCGGAAACCTCCGTGCAGGTCAGGCCGATTGGTCCGCAGCCACATCACCGAAATGCAGACCACGATGAAGGCCGAGGCGATGCCCAGGCAGATCAGGTCACCCAGCACGCTGATCGGCAGCAACGCGGCCATGGTGGCGCCGATCGTGCCGAGAATCAGGTTGCCCTTCCACGGCGTGCGGTAGCGCGGATGCACACGGGTGAACACCGGCGGCAGCAATCCATCGCGCGCCATGGTCAGGCACATGCGCGAATGCCCGTAGGCGTTGGCCAGCAGCACCGAGGCCAGTCCGGTCAGCGCCCCGATCTTGATCACGATGGCGAACCCCGGCCAGCCGACGCGGTCCACCGCCAGCGCGACCGGATCGGAGACGCCGAGTTCGCGGAAAGGCACCAGTCCGGTCAGCACTGCGGCCGCAGCGATGTACAGCAGCGTGCACACCACCAGCGAACCGAGGATGCCGATGGGCACGTCGCGTCGCGGATTGCGTGCTTCGGCCGCCGCCATCGACACGGTTTCGAAACCCAGATAGGCGAAGAACAGCATCGCCGCCGCACGCAGCACGCCCGGCCAACCATAGGCGAAGCCGCCTTCGTTGGCGGGCAGGAACGGATGCCAGTTCGCCGCCTGCACATACTGCGCGCCGACTACGATGAAGCTGACCAGCACCGCCACCTTGATCAGCACCAGCACGGTGTTGGCCAGCGCCGAACGGCCCACGCCGAAGATCAGCGTCATCGCCGCCGCCATCACCGCACCCGCCGCCACCAGGTTGATGCCGCCGGTGAACCGCAATGCCGTGTGTCCGGCGACCTGGTCCGCACCGATAGTCGACACCGCGAGCATCGCGGGAATGGTGACGCCAAGATCGTGCAGCAGGCTGATCAGATACCCCGAAAAACCTGCGGCCACGGCCGCCGCCGCCAGGGCGTACTCCAGCATGATCATCCAACCCAGCGCCCAGGCGAATCCTTCGCCCAGGGTGACCTGGCAATAGCTGTAGGCCGAACCGGACGCCGGAATCACCGACGAGAGTTCGGCATAGCACAGGCCGGTGAAACCACAGGCCAGCCCAGCCAGCACGAACGACAGCAACACCGCAGGACCGGCGAAACTGGCCGCCGCTTCGCCGGTCATCACGTAGATGCCGGCGCCGAGGATGTTGGCCACGCCCAGCACCAGCAGGCTGCCCGCGCCCAGCTGACGGCGCAGGCCGCTGGCGTCGGCATCGGCCAACACGTGTTCCAGCGGCTTGCGCGCCAGCGCGCGCTTCCAGCGCGAAGTCATCTCGCGCGACTCAATAACGCCAGTGCGCAGTCACGCCGAAGGTGCGCGGACGCACGATGCCTTCGCCCAGTCCGTTGACTTCCGACACGGTGCGGGTGACGCCGCGTTCGTCGGTCAGGTTGCTGCCGAACAGGGTGATGTCGGTGTTGCCGAAGCTCATCCGGAAACGCAGGTCGAACAGGTTGTAATCGCCCTGCTCGTTGGGCACCGCGCCGGGCACGGCGGAATTGAGATCGCTGATGCCTTCGGACAGGTATTGATGGGTCAGGGTGAGCGTCGGTGAGAACCGCGAATCGAAGCGATAGCTCAGGTTGTTGTTGACCGACCAGTCCGAGGAACCCGGCAGGCGCGAGCCCTTGGGCGCGGTGCCGTAGTAGAGGATGAAGAGATCCTCGTCCAGGCGCGCGCGTTGCCAGGTCGCCGAGGTCAACCACTGGAACTGGTCGTTGGGTCGCCAGTTGGCGGTCAGTTCGATGCCGCGGCTGTAGGCCTTGCCGCCGTTGGTGGCGTAGTTGAAGAAGTCCGGCGTCTGCAGGCGCAGCTGGATGTCGCTCCAGTCGACGTAGAAGGCGGTTGCATCAAGCTGCAATCTGCCGTCCAGCCAACTGGTGCGCGTGCCAAGTTCGTAGTTGACCAGGCTGTCGCTGCTGGAACCGGACGGAATCGGATACGCGCTGAGCCCAGGTGTATTGGGCGTGCCGAAGCGGAAGCCTTCGGACACCAGGCCGTAGAACATCACGTTGTCGCTGGGCGTATAGCTCAGCGACACCTTCGGGTTGAAGCCGCTTTCGTCGGTTTCCGACGGCGTCACGATGGGATCGCCGGGATAGGTGGAGAAACCGACCTGGGTGGAGGTGATCCTGACTTTGGTCTTGAACAGGCGGCCGCCGACGGTGAGCTTCCACTGCGGCGTGAACGCATAGCTGCCTTCGCCGAACAGCGCCGCTTCCGAACCGGTCACGTCGGAATAGTAGGCGTTGAAGATTTCGCCATCGGGGGCGATGATCGCGCCGCTGCCGGGGCCATACAAAGAGGAGTTGTCGAATTCGGCCGCCGCGCCTTCCGCGCCGATGGCCTCGTACAGGAACTTGTCGGTATCGAAATACATCGCGCCCAGCAGCCACTCGAAGCGGCCGCCCGAGGGCGAGGTCAGACGCAACTCGATGCTGCGGCCGTCGCTTTCGCCGCCCGAATTGATATACAGGGGCGAGGTGAGGTTGAGGTCCAGGTCGGCGTTGTAGTAAACGCGGATCGGGGTGTAATCGAAGCGCCAGTCCTGCTGCTTCTTCTGGTACGAAGCCAGCGCGGTGAAGTTCGCCCAACCCAGGTCCTGGTCCCAACGCAGGCTGTGCAGGGTGATGTCGGTGTTGGTGAATTCGGCCACGGCCGTGTCTCGCACCAGATCGCCGAGCGCGGGAATGCGGTAGCTGTTGTCGTCCGAATCGGTGGTCTGCAGCAGGCTGAGCCAGGTCAGCGTGGTGTTCTCGCTGGGCGTCAGCACCATCGACAATCGGCCGCCGGAGACGCTGACGTCGTTGGAACCGTCGCGGCCCAGGCCGATGTTGTCCAGGTAACCGGGATCGTCGCGGTACTGGGCTACGGCACGGATCGCGAACACGTCTTCCTTGATCGGAATATTCACCATCGCCTTGGCGCCGAAACCGGTGTCGGCGTTGCGGGTCTGGCTGACAGTGGCTTCCACCGCGGCGTCGAAGCCGGAGGCGTCGGCGGTGTTGGCGATGTAGTTGATCGAACCGCCCATCGAGGCCGAACCGAACAGCGTGCCCTGCGGGCCGCGCAGCACTTCCACACGGTTGAGGTCGAAGGTGTCGATGTCGGGCACGACGATGGTCCAGCCCGGCTCGGTCAGCGGCACTTCGTTGAGGAAATAGCCGGTCGTCGCCTGGCCCTGCACATTGCCCGAGTTGCTGGCGATGCCTCGCACCACCACGTGCGACACGCCCGGCTGGTACTGGTTGAAAACCACGCCCGGCGTGCTCTGGATATAGTCGGCCAGGCTCTGCGCGCCGATATCCTCCAGTTGTTGACCAGTGACTGCGGAGACCGACCCGGCGACCTCGCGGATCGACTGTTCGCGCTTGCCGGCGGTAACGGTGACGGTGTGCAGGGTGGTGGCGTCCTGGGCGGCCGTTTCCCGGGCCGTCGTTTCTGCGGGTGCGGCGTTCTGGGCCCAGGCGGGTGCAGCGACGGCCAGGCTGCACAGGCAAGCCAGGCGGATGGCGCGGGACAGGGTGTGGCGGGCGGGCGTTTTCATGGGGATTCCCTCGAATGGCGGGCGGAAGCGGCGAACCGGCAGGGCCATCGACGGCGCGCCAGTGACCTCCCGTCGCGGCGGCATCGACAACCTGCTCCCCAGCAGTAATAGGTGACCGTTGCACCCGCGTCCAGCAGAAACAGTGGGGCCCGCTCTTTTGGTAAGCTGCTGATAAGGAAAGAATTAGTTTCTTGAATTCCGCAAAGTACGCGGATTTTTAACATGATTACTGCAGATTATTCGGGATACTGCCCAATATTCCCTACAACCTGCGGCACGTCTTCACGCGCCTTTCGCCCCTTTGCCTGCCGAGTCCGCCATGTCTCTCAAAGCCCCTGATCGCCTGGACCTGAAGATCCTCGACGTGCTGCAGCAGGACGCGCGCATCACCAACCAGGCGCTGGCCGATCTGGTCGCGCTGTCGCCCAGCGCGTGCCTGGCACGCGTGCGTGGGCTGGAAGCGCGCGGACTGATCCGCAGCTACCGCGCGCATGTAGCGGTAGACCGCATCCGTTCGGCGACCATCGTGCTGGCGCAGGTGACCTTCAAGCAGCATGCGCTGGATGAATTCACCGAGTTCGACCACCGCATCCTGGCCATGCCCGAAGTGGTCGAAGCCAGCCGCGTCAGCGGTTCCTTCGATTATCTGTTGCGCGTGATCGTGCACGACGTGCACCACTGGAAAGACATCGCACGCCTGTTGCTGGGTGGCGAGTACGGTGTGGAAAAAATCGTCTCCCACTTCCTGATGGATGAAGTGAAGCCATTCTCGGGTTATCCGCTGACGCCGAGGCCGCAGCGGGAATAAGGCTACAGAACCTCCCCCTTTGAAAAAGGGGGACTGAGGGGGATTTGCTTTGCTTTTGCTTCTGCCGTAACCGCAAAGCGAAGGTCAAGAGCGAATCCCCCATCGGCTGCATAGCAGCCGCCAGCCCCCTTTTTCAAAGGGAGCAAAAGCATCAGAACACCCGGCAGAACACCGCCTTCAGATACCGCGATTCCTGCACATGCGCCATGAACGGATGGTCGGCACCAGCGCCGGCAACTTTCAAAATTTGGATGGTGCGGCCCGAGAAATAAGCGGCGCGGCGCAGCATGTCCAGGAATTCCTGTTCGCTGACCAGGCCGGTGCACGAGAACGTGGCGAACAAGCCACCCGGTTTCACCACGCCCAGCGCCAGCTTGTTCATGTCGAGATACTTTTTCAACGCGGCGATCACCTGCTCGCGGTCGCGGGTCATCTTCGCCGGGTCCAGGATCACCACGTCGTAGAGATCCTTGGCGTTGCCGGCATCGCGCAGCCACGGAAAGATGTCGGCCTGCACGAACTTCAACCGCACGTCGTTGAGCTTGGCATTGCCCTTGGCGATGGAAATCACGTCTTCATCGATGTCCACGCCGACCACTTCTTCGGCACCACGCACTTTCGCGTACACGCCGAAGCCGCCGGTGTTGCAGCACAGATCCAGCACGCGCTTGCCGGCGACCTGATGCGACAGCCACTCGCGGTTCTCGCGCTGGTCGGCGAAGAAGCCGGTCTTGTGCGCGCCCGCCGGATCGGCGCGGAAACGCACGCCGTTCTCGGTGATGATGGCCGGCGCGGGCGGTTCGGTGCCTCGGAAATCGAACGACTCCTGCTTCTGTACATGTTCTTCGGCGAAGCTGTAGAAACGCGCGCCGGGAAACTGTTCATTCAGCGCTTCGTAGATCCATTCGCGATGGCGGAACATGCCGGCGCTGAAGAACTCGACCACCAGCAGATCGTCGTAGCGGTCTACGACCAATCCCGACAGCCCGTCGCCTTCGGCATGCACCACCCGCCACGCGTTGGACACTGCGTCGAGTTTCAGCACGTCGCGACGCAACGACACCGCTTCGGCGATCTTGCGCGAGAACCAGCCCGCATCCACCGGTACGTCGCGGTCGGTTTCCAGGATGCGCATCGCGATGCGCGAATGGCCGTTGTAGAAACCGCGCCCGATCCATTCGCCTTCCACACCGATCACATCGACGATGCTGCCGGGCTTGGGTTTCTGTTCGGGTTTGGCAACGAGCTTCTGGAAAATCCAGGGATGGCTGGAGCGCCAGGCGTTCTTCAGGTGGACGGTGGGGAGTGGCGTATTCATGTGGATATTCTACGCGGTGCCTGGCCGCCCCCTCTCACCTCACTACCAGCGCGCAATGGTGGAAAGCACGGCAATCAGCCCCCTCCCTTTTGCGCAGCAAAGGGGAGGGTTGGGGAGGGGTGCTCTTGGCGTATTGATTTGCGGCGCACTGTAGCTCGCTGTTCGTACTTCCACTGGCCATGTTCGCCCACAAGCTCAGCGCGAAAAGCACCCCTCCCCAACCCTCCCCTGCTGCGCAAGGGGGGGGAGCAAAAAGCGGGAAAGCGAACGGGATTCACCATCCCTACCCGCCCACCCTTGCATTCCCGCGCCCCGTCGCCATCCCTTTCGCATGGACCCTTATCACCCCGACGATCCGCGCCACGACCCCGAAACCCAGGCCAAAGCCGACCGGCGCCGCCTGATCCGCGCCCTGAATGCCAGCCTGGCTTTCGTGCTGGCGCTGATCCTGGTTTATTCGGCGCAGGGCAGCTTCGACTGGCGTCCGCTTGCGGTGGCGCCGCATAGCGTCGAGGGCTTGATCGGTATTCTCACCGCGCCGCTGCTGCATGGTTCGATTGAACATGTCGCCGCCAACAGCGTGGCCTTGTTGATGCTGGGCACCTTGGCCGGTAGCGTGTATCCACGCGCCACGCTGTGGTCGCTGCCGTTGCTGTGGATCGGCTCCGGCCTGGGCGCCTGGCTGCTGGGCGATGCGGGATCGCGGCATCTCGGTGCCAGCGGCGTGACCCATGGCCTGATGTTTCTGATCTTCGTGCTGGGTGTGTTGCGGCGCGACCGGCCCGCCATTGCGACCGGCATGATCGCGTTCCTGTTCTACGGCGGCATGTTGCTGACCGTACTGCCGCAGGAGCCGGGCGTGTCCTGGCAGTCGCATCTGGGCGGTGCCATCGGCGGCATTGTCGCGGCCGTGCTGTTCCGCAAATTCGATCCTGCGTTGCCGCGCAAACGCTACAGCTGGGAAGACGAAGAAGAAAACCTGTCGCCGCTGGACGACGAACTGGAACCGCCTGCACCTCAGCAGGTGCCGGTATTGTGGAATCGCGTTGACGGCCCGGAAGAACGCGGCGTGGTGTTGAAATTCCCGCCGCGCGAATAGCCGATCTACCGGTACCGTCGTAGGAGCGACGCAAGTCGCGAAACGCATATGGAGGTGTGTGTGCCTCTCGGGTAGGCACAACCAGCCTCGCGACTTGCGTCGCTCCTACGATGCTTTGCGATGTCTGCGATTCACCCAATCTTCCCGCTTTCCACAGGAAGATTGGGTAGTGCTCAGAACCGAGCGCTGAACTCCACGCCCACCGTGCGCGGCTCGTTGAGGAAGCCGGTGAGATTGTTGAAGTCGATGCCGCCGACGATGCGGGTCTGATCGGTGATGTTGCGACCGAACACGGCCACGCCATAGTCGCCCTGGTTCCAGTTGTAGCCGACGCGCAGACCGCCTTCCAGCGACGACTTGCCGGTGAATTCCACCGACTCGTACAGGAAGAAATTCACTTCGCTGCGATAGGCCCAATCGGTGTAGACATAGAACTCGCCGCCCTCGCCCACCGGCATGGCCCAGCGCGCGGTCAGGTTGTGCACCCACTTCGGCGCTTGCGGCAGCGAGTTGCCATTGATCAGCGCCTTGCCCGTCGCGTCCAGCGGATCGGTCACGGTGCATTGCGCGCACACCGACACCGCCAGATCGCCGTCCTTGATCTCGGTATCGTTGTAGCTGCTGCCCAGCGTCAGCAGCAGGTTGTCGAGCACATAGGCCTGGAAGTCCAGTTCGACGCCCTGGCCCGTGCTCTTCTCGGCGTTGAGCAGGATGTTGGAATTGTTGGCGCCGCCGACGGCGGTCAACTGCTGATCCTTGACCTCGTAGTAGAAGATGTTGGCGCTCAACCGCGCGCGCTTGTCCCAGAAGTCGGTCTTGATGCCGGCCTCGTATGCGGTGGAGGTTTCCGGGCCTGCCACGGTCTTGTTGTTGAAATCGCCAGCGGCCTGGATGCTGCTGCCGCGGTAACCGGTCGCCACGCGCGCGTACAGATTGGTGTCGTCATTGAGTTTGTATACCGCTGACAGATCCCAGCTGAGCTTCTTGTCCTCGGGGGAAGCAGTCAGATAGGGATCGGCCGCATCGCCAGCAGCGTACGCCGCCTGCTGCGCGGCCAGCAGGCCGGCCAGATCGCCCTTGGTACCGTTGTAGGCCTCGACAGTCAGGTCCTTCTTGTCCACGGTGTAACGCAGGCCACCGCGCAGTTCCAGCTTGTCGGTCGCCTGCCAGGTGGTCGCGCCGAACACGGCCCACGAATCGTTGGTCTGGCGCACGCGTTCGTAGCCGCTTTGCGCGCCATTGGTGAAGATGGAGTCGTAGCTGAAGCTCTCTACCTTGTAGTCCTCGTCGAAGTAGAACAGGCCCGCCTGCCAGTTCCACGGGCCGGCATAGGCCGATTCGATGCGGAACTCCTGGGTCCACTGCGCATGTTCGGGAATGCCGTCGGCGGTTTCCGATGAGAACGGAATGAACCCCGGACCGTATTGGCCGCCGGGCGCGTACGGCGCGCCGTAACCGCCGTCGATGTCGCCACGGTTGATGGTCTCGACGCTTTCATAGCCAGTGATGGAGTACAGCTTGTACTCGCCCAGGTCCCAGCTCAGGCGCGCGCTGGCGCCCTGCGATTCCAGCCTGGAGTAGTTGAGGCCGTCCTGCGAGACATCGTCGCGATCGAAGCCAGGCACTAAGTTGTTGGTGCCCGGCTGGATGATGTTGGCGCGGAACAGGCGTGCGTTGCCATTGAGCTTGCGTGCATGCGCGTTCAACAGCGCTTCGAAGCTATCGCCCTCGTACAGGAACTGCACGCGCCCCGCCGATTCGTCGTAACCCTCGAAGCCCTTGTTGGCGCCCGCCGCATAGGTGTTCTCCACCGAGTCGTCGCGGCGCTGGAACAGCACCGAGGCGCGCGCCGACCAGCGATCGGTGAGGCCGCCCCCGACAGCGCTTTCCACGTTCCACATCTCGTCGGTGCCGTAGGACACCTTGCCGTAGCCGCCGAATTCCTGCGTGGGCTTGGCCGATTCGAACTTGACCACGCCGGCCGGGCTGTTGCGACCGAACAGCGAACCCTGCGGGCCGCGCAGCACTTCCACCCGTTCCAGATCGAACAGCGGGAAGCCTTTCAGGATCGGGTTTTCCTGGACCACGTCGTCGTACACCAGCGACACCGGCTGCGAGGTGTTCAGACGGAAGTCGGTGTTGCCGTAGCCGCGGATGTAGAAGCGCGGGAAGGCGCGGCCGAACGAGGACTCGATATTGAGGCTGGGCACGCGGCCGGACAGGTAGCGGATATCGGCGCCGCCGGAAGCCAGGGCATCCAGCTGTTCGCCACTGATGGTGCTGATGGACACCGGCACATCCTGGATGTTTTCCACGCGGCGCTGGGCGGTGACCTCGACGGCATCCAGGGTCGTGGCTTCGGTGGTCGTGGCGGTGGGCTCGGCTTGCTGGGCGAAGGCGGTGCCAAACGGCAGCAAGGTGGCAATGGCAAGCGCAAGGCGGTGCGGACGCACGCGTGAGGAACGGCTGGGGGACATGAGGGCTTCCGGGCGAGTGGAGGAGGAAAGCCGGCGCGCTGCGCCTAGCACAGGCATGTTGCAGGACAGCAACAAGCGGGGCAATGGCCGGAAGTCCCATTCAGCCGATCAGGTCACGAACTGGAGGCCAAAGTGATCGCCGGGGTGGCCATGCATCAATGGCGTGCCCTACCTCCCCACCGACAATCATGTAGGAGCGGGCGCTGCCCGCGATAGGCTTTACGGGTAGAGCGTCGCGGGCAGGGCCCGCTCCTACAATCCGCTATCCGAGATGCCCCAGCGGCAGCGCGCGGGTCTGTTTGACGGTGCGCAGGACGAAACTGGAATTCACGTCGGCCACGCCAGTGGCGTTGATCAGTTTGTCCAGCAGGAACCGGGAGAAGTGCTCCAGGTCCTGCACCACCACCTGCAGCAGATAGTCCATGTCGCCGGTCAGGGCGTGGCAGGCCACGACTTCATCCCAGCTGTTAACGCCCTCGATGAAACGGTCCAGACCCAGCTGGCCGTGTTTTTCCAGCTGCACGCGCACAAAGGCCTGCAGGCCCAGGCCGACCCGCTTGGGGTCCACGGCGGCGGCATAGCCCTGGATCACGCCCGTCGCTTCCAGGCGCTGGATCCGGCGCAGGCAGGCCGACGGCGACAGATTCACTTGGCCGGCGATATCAGCGTTGGTGGCGCGCCCGTCCTGTTGCAGCAGGGCCAGCAGGCGCAGGTCGGTGCGGTCAAGCGTGAGGGAGTCGGCCATTCGATGCTTCATATTCTCCATTGACACAACAATATTGCGTCAGAAGCCATCACCCGCGCAACTTTGCAACCCTGTTGCGCGGCTCCGGCGCTAACATCGATCATCGATTCATTCCCCCGGAACCCCCATGAACGAGCCGCGCCGCGTCGAGCACCAGCAGACCGACAAGGGTTACGTCCCGGTCTACACCACCGCCGTGGTAGAGCAACCCTGGGAGAACTACACCGCCGAGGACCACGCGACCTGGGGCACGCTCTATATGCGCCAGCGCGAGCTGCTGGTCGGCCGCGCCAGCGAGGAATTCCTGGCCGCGCAGGACGAGATGGGCATGAGCCCGGATGCGATCCCGCGCTTCGACCAGTTGAACGCGGTGCTGCAGGCCACGACCGGCTGGACCCTGATCTGCGTGGAAGGCCTGCTACCGGAACTGGATTTCTTCGAGCACCTGGCCAATCGTCGTTTTCCGGTGACCTGGTGGATCCGGCGTCCCGATCAGATCGACTACATCGCCGAACCCGACCTGTTCCACGACCTGTTCGGCCATGTGCCTCTGCTGATGAATCCGCTGTTCGCCGACTACATGCAGGCCTACGGACGCGGCGGCGTGAAGGCGCATGGCATAGGCCCCGAAGCGCTGATCAACCTGACGCGGCTGTACTGGTACACCGTGGAATTCGGTTTGATAAACACGCCGCAAGGGCTGCGCATCTATGGCGCCGGTATCGTGTCGTCCAAGGGCGAGTCGTTGTATTCGCTGGAAGCCGACGCGCCCAACCGCATCGGCTTCGATCTGGAACGGATCATGCGCACCCGTTACCGCATCGATACCTTCCAGAAAACCTACTTCGTCATCGACAGCTACGCGCAATTGATCGCCGCGACCGAGCCGGACTTCCGCCCGATTTACGCCAGACTGGCCCAGCGTGAGGCCTTTCCCGCTGGCAAAGTGTTGGAGTCGGACCAGGTGTTCCACCGCGGCAGTGGCGAGGGATGGGCTACCGATGCCGACGCCTGAACGACGCGGGTGCGGCGGTTGATCCAGGTCAAGGCAACGCTACTGCCGCAGGCCTAACCTCGGCAGCAATCCCACTGTCCGGTATTGCCTGATGAAATCCCACCGCCGTTTCCTGATCCTCGCCGCTCTGGTCCTGCTCTCGCCCGCCGCTTTCGCCAAGAATTGCGCCGTGGCCATCGAAGGCAACGACCAGATGAAGTTCAACCTGCCCGCGATCAAGCTGGCCGCCGATTGCACCCAGGTCACCGTGACCCTCAAGCACACCGGCAAGATGGCCGCCACCGTGATGGGCCACAACTGGGTGCTGTCGAAAACCGCCGACATGCAGCCGCTGGCCATGGCCGGCATGAAAGCCTCCGTGGCCGACAGCCATCTGCCCAAGGGCGACCCGCGCATCATCGCCTTCACCAAGATCGTCGGCGGCGGCCAGTCCACCAGCGTCACCTTTCCCACCAGCAAGCTGAAGAAAGGCGGCGACTACAGTTTTTTCTGCTCGTTCCCCGGCCACTTCGGCGTGATGAAGGGCAAGCTCACTTTCGGTTGATGACCCGCAGCCGAAACGCGCGCTAACCGCGCGCGGCGAAATGGCCGTGGAAACCCAGCGGCAGCGTATGCGGCAACCAGGCCTGCGCCAGCGGGCCTGCCTCGACCCGTTCGGCATCCAGCACCGCAATCCCGCTGCGGCCGCGCGCGCTGTCCAGCAAGGTGCCGACCAGCCAACCGTCGCCGGCACGCGTGCTCCCCGGCTTGGGAACGAACACGTGCTCTTCGGCCAGCACCGACTTGCCGTAGTCGTGCACCTTGCGGCGTCCGCGTTCGACATCGAACGCGGCGATGGCGTTGAAGTAAGGCGCCTGATGCGCACCTTCGTTGGTCGGCGCATACAGGCGCGCAGCCGCGTCGCCACGCGTGCGCGGATCGAACAGGGGGAACTCGATGCCGGCCACGGCAGTGTCTTCCCAACGCGCCTTGCCATTGCGCAGATTCAGGCGCAATTCTCGCAAGCGTCCCTTGCCGCTCTGATCTCCGGGCAGGCCGTTCATCGCCAACTGCATCGGCGAACGCGCGTGCTCGATATCGTCATGCTGCACGGCGCGCATCACGATCTCGCCATTGCGTTCGTAGGCATCGCCGAAATGGTAGATCGCGGCGAAGTCGGCCTCGAACCAGCGCGCGGCGGTCGGCGCCTGCTTGGGCACCACGGCCACGCGCAGCGACTGGTCCGGCTGGAAACGCAGGCGCTCGAAGAACGCGCCGCTGCCATCCCGGTAGCGGAACGGGATCAGGACAAATATCAGATGCCGGTCGGTCTGGGCAAAGCTGTGCAGATAGCCTTGCACCGGTGTCTCCAACACATCGCCCGAGATCAGCCTGCCGTCGGCGCCCAGGTGCCAGACCATCAGCCCGGCGCCGCCCATCAGGCTGACGGCGCCGAAGTTCCACACCGACCCGTCGCGGTCCACCAGCGGGTGCGCGGAGAAGGGAATGCTGGCCAGGTCCGGACGCCAGGCGACCGGGCCGAGGGTGGTGAGCTGGTCGGGATCGAGTTCGAAGGCCGAACCCGCTTCGCACAGCGCGAACAGTCGCCCGTTGAGGGTCATCACCGAGGTGTTGGCGGGATTGGCATCGTCGTTGTTGCGGATGGATTGCGTGTCCGGGACGGTCGTGCCGGCCACGGGATACAGGAATCGCCCGGCCTTCTGTTCGCGGCTGAACTTGGGCGTGGCGACCATGCGCGCATGGTGCGTCACTTTGCCTTCCTCGAAGTTCCAGCCGTGGACCATCCCGTCGCCATCGAACCAGTGTTCGTAGCGGAAACCCGCGCGCTCGGTCCACGCCGGTCCGTTGCGATACAAGGTGCCGGAAAATCCCGTGGGCAGCCGGCCTTCCACTTCTATCACCGTCGGGCCCATCGATTCGGCGGTTACGCTTTTCCACCCCGCCAGCCAGGGGTTGTCGCGCAGACCGCGTGCGAATGCGGCGGGATCGCCGGCGAGGGCATCCTGTCCGCGCAGCAGCGCAGGGGCGAACGCGAGCGCCGTCGCCCCGGACAGCAGGTTGCGAAGGAAACGACGGCGGTGGTTATCAGCAACGCTCATGGCCTGGCCCTCAACGCAGGTCGATGTCGATGACGACATCACTGTCGGCGACGCTGAAGCGCGCTTCGTCCCAGGTTGGCTTGCGCATGACCTGCGGGTTGTTGCTGAAGCCATAGCCTTCCAGCGGCATGCCCATGACGTTGGTGTCCAGCTTGCCGTTGCCGTTTTCGTCGTGGGTGATCATCACCGCATAGTCGCCGGGCTTGAGGTCCTTGAAGGCGAAGGTGGCGTCTTCGCCTGTCGCCGGTCCGCCTGTGCCACGTGTGGGCGAAGTCTTGCCGTCCCATGCGTCCTGCGACTCGACCAGGGCCACTTTCACCAGACCGCCCTGCGCGCGGATACCGTGCAGCTTGACGGTGAGTTCGGCGGCGCCGGCTGGGCTGATCGCAGCGACGCAAAGCGCGACCGCCAGTACGAGTGCGATGGGTGAAGGGAGAGTGCGGTTCATGGTGGTGTCCTTGGGCGTTGGGTGGAGGACGCCAGTGTCCGCGCTGGGACCGGCCGGATCAGATGCCGGGAGTCACCAATCCGCAGTGCCGGAAGTCACTTTCTGCAGCACGAGCATTGCCTTGCGAATGACCAGGGCCCAGCATGTCGTCATGCGCGAATTCCTGCGAAACCTGCTGCAACCGCTGAACCTGGCGGGCTTTTTCACCATCGGTGCGGTGGCGTTGTCGTTGCGTTTCACCGAGCGCGACGTGACGCTGCTCATGGCCATGCTGCTGCTTGTCTTCGCCGTGATCTTCACCGTGCTGGTCTCCCTGCCCGACGCGCGCAAGCGCATCCGTTCGGTGCTGCTGATGTCGATGGCCGCTACTGCGCTGGTCCAGATTCACCTGGCACCGGGTCTGGGCGTCGCGCAAATACTGCTGGTGATCTGGGTGGCCTGCGCATTCTCGACCTGGCGGCCAAAAGTGGCGCTTGCGGCCGCACTGCTTGTGGATGCGGGTTTCTACCTGCTGATTCGCGATGCAGGGTTCAGCGCACCGTTGACCATGGTCATGATCAATGCCGGTTTCCAGGCGCTGGCTGCGTTGTGCGTCTATTACGCGGTCAGCGCTGAGTCGTCGCGCGATCAACTGGCCCTGGTCAACGCCGACCTGCTGGCCACGCGCGCGCTGCTGGCCGACAGCGCACGCGATGCAGAACGCATCCGGGTGGCGCGGGAACTGCATGATGTGGCCGGGCACAAACTGACTGCGATGAAACTCAACCTGCGCGCGCTGGCCAGTGATCCGGCGCTGGCCCAGCGCAGCGAAGTCGTGATTGCCGAACAGCTTTCTTCCGAATTGCTGGACGACATCCGCAACGTGGTGCAGGCCTTGCGCGATTCTCACGGACTGGACATGCAGACGGCGCTGCGTGCGTTGGCCGCACCGATGCCGCGACCGTTGCTGAAACTGGAAATCGACGAACAAGTGCATATCTCCGACCCCGCCATCGCCGAAACCATCCTGCGCGTGGTCCAGGAATCCATGACCAACGCCGCGCGACATGCCGATGCCGACACGCTGTCGGTAGCCTTGCATCAGGCGGACAGCCGGTTGCTGCTGGACATCCAGGATGATGGACGCGTGCGCGGTACCTTGCGCGAAGGCAACGGCATCGCCGGCATGCGCGAGCGCGTGGCCTGCGTGGAAGGCAGCCTGCGGCTGGGCACCACCGCCCATGGCGGCATGCATCTGCAAGTGAGCCTGCCCGCATGAGTGAAAATAACGTCCACGTAGCGCTGGCCGACGACCAGGCGCTGGTCCGCGCGGGGCTGCGCGCACTGCTGCTGCAACAGGGCATCGTGGTGGTGTTCGAAGCCGAGGACGGCGCCGACCTGCTTTTGAAACTGGCCGAGCGACCCGTGGACGTCGTGCTCAGCGATATCCGCATGCCGGGCACCGACGGCATCGAAGCGCTGCTGCAGCTGCGCGCGCGTGGCGATGCCACACCGGTGCTGCTGCTGACCACCTTCGACGACAGCGATCTGCTGCTACGCGCCACCGATGCGGGCGCGCAGGGTTTCCTGTTGAAGGACGCTGCGCCGGAAGACCTGCGCGAGGCCATCGTCCGCGTGGCTGCCGGCGAAACCCTGTTGCAGCCGGTCAGCACCGATCCGGTCCGGGCGCGGTTCCGTTTCCGCGACGAAGCACCACCTAGCGAACCATTCAGCACGCGCGAAGTCGCCATCCTGCGCCTGCTGGCCGGCGGCTACTCCAACAAGGAAATCGCGCGCAGCCTGTTCCTGGCCGAAGGCACGGTGAAGAACTACGTCTCCACTTTGCTGGACAAACTTGGGACCCGCGACCGGACGCGTGCGGTGTTGAAGGCGATCACGCTGCGGATCATCTAGTCGACGACCGCTGGACGACGCCTTCTCAATCCCTGTCATCCCGAGCGCAGCGAGGGATCTGCTTCACCGGACAGCAATAGCAGATCCCTCGCTGCGCTCGGGATGACAGGGTTGGATGTGCTTGCAAGCGGGAGGAACCTCTAGAATCACCCCATGCACGCACCCGCCGATTTCATTGAAGTCACTCCGGACCTCATCGACCGCGGAACCTGCGCCGCCATCGTGGCGCGGATGCGCGCGAGCGAAGGCCTGCAACCCGGACGGGTGGGTGGCGGTGTGCATCCCGAGCTCAAACGCAGCCGTGATCTGCGCATCAGCGGCGATCCGCAGTGGGCCGAGGTGGAGCAACGACTGCAGCAGGCGGTCTTCGCCGGACTCGTGGCCTATATTCGCCGCTATCCGCAGGTGTTGATCTCGCCGCTGATGCTGCAGATCGACGGCAGCGATGGCCAGCCACGACGGCTGCAGGCGGAGGATTTCGCGGCGATGAACGACGAGGCGGTCGCGCGGCTGGCGCGGACCTGCCTGCGTCCTGGTGCAATCAATCTGCAATGGTACGCGGCTGACGAAGGCGGCTACCCGTACTGGCATTGCGAGCTGTACCCGCGCGATGCTGGCGGCGAGACCCTGCATCGCCACCTGCTATGGACGCTCTATCTCAACGACGGCTTCGAAGCAGGCGAAACCGAATTCCTGTTCCAGCAGCGCAAGGTCGCGCCGCGTGCGGGCAGCCTGCTGATCGCCCCCACCGCCTTCACCCACACCCACCGCGGCAACCGACCGCAGAACGGCGACAAGTTCATCGCTACCAGTTGGATCCTGTTCCAGCCTGCCGACAAGCTTTACGGCTGAATTCCATTTTTTTTCATCTGTGACTGTGTACTGCACTCTTTTCTTGCAGAGCCCGGTGAATTAATAGTGCTCGGTGAATGTAAAGAAGTAAATAAGAGTGTCTGTTGAGTGTAAAGAAAAGTAATCGCTGATATTTGTCTGGAAATATGTGGTGGAATTCCCTCCCGATGACCGCGCAAACTGCGCGGCTTTTTAGGATCGAGAGGCTCGGTGGACGAAGGCAAAGACTTCATCGAGGTATACGACGACGTGCTGGACGCACAGGCTTGTCGCAGCTTGATGCAACGATTCTGCACCAGTGGCCAAGATCGGCCCGGACTGGTCGGCGGAGGCCATTATCCCGATCTCAAGTACAGCCAGGATATCTGCATCAGCGGGCGCGCCGAGTGGCGCGACATCGAGCAGGCCCTGAACAACGCGGTGTTTTCGCGGCTGTTGCACTACCTGCGCCGCTATAACCATGCGCTCCTTGCCCCACTGATGGTGCACAGGCACGACGACAAAGGGGCCAGCCAACGCCTTGAGCCACTGCACTTTGCCAGCATGCGCGACGGCGAGCTTGCGCAGATCGCCACTAGCGTTTTCAGGCCGGGGCGCATCAACCTGCAGCGTTATAGCGCAGGCGAAGGTGGCTACCCCTACTGGCATTGCGAGTTGTATCCCCGCGAGGCCAATGCCGAGACCCTGCACCGGCACCTGTTGTGGACGCTTTACCTCAATGACGAGTTCGAGGAGGGTGAGACCGAATTCCTCTACCAGCAAAGACGGGTGAAGCCGCGCACCGGCAGCCTGTTGATCGCGCCCACCGCCTTCACTCATACCCACCGCGGCAACCGCCCGCAGAACGGCGACAAGTTCATCGCTACCAGCTGGATCCTGTTCCAGCCGGCAGAAAAACTCTACGCGGGGAGCTGATGGCAACGGCGCGATCCGATTGAGATCGCGCCGTTTGCCTACCAGGAAACCGCTTATTCCTGCGGCGCGACACCCAGATAGGCACCGGCCGCGGCGACCGTGGCCCACAGTTCGTCGTCGCGCTGGAACGAGCGGTCGAACAGCGCCTCGGCCGAAGCACGATCACCGGCCAGCAGGTAATAGGCGCCCAGTTCGGCCATTCCGCTGCTGTCCTTGGGATTGTCGCGAACCGCGCGTTCCAGCAATACCTTGGCTTGTTCCCACTCGCCGGCCTGGCGGTAGATGCGCGCGATCCGGAACAGGTCGCTCGCGTCCGGGTCGTGGTTCAAGACATCGTCGAAGATCGCTTTTCCCTCGGACTTGAAGCCACCGAGATAGTAGATGCGGCCGACCGCGATCCGCTCCCAGCTGCCCTTGCCGGCCTGCACTTTGGCCACCGCGAGCAATGCCTGGGCGGCCTGCTGCGGGTCCTTGTCGTGGTACTGCGACGGCGCGATTTTCTCTGCCGCCGCTACGGCTGCAATCCCGGAAACGAACAGCAGACTGGCCGCCGTGATGGAGCGAAGTTTCATGTTTTCCCCTTGGATGGATGAGCAAACGAAATGGCGCGACGCCCCGCTTGCCCGACCGCACTATCCCCTGGCATTGCGCGGTTGCGTTGATCGAGGCGGCCGGATGCTGTTGCGATGCAAGGCGCGTGTTTCAGCAGAGACCGACCGGAACAGCTTAGCGCGTCTTCTATCATGACCGCTTGCGGGCGCGATTGGTCAATGCTCTCGCAAGCGACTACGCGAAGTCAGAACAGTTCGCCCTGTGGCGAAGGTTTGCGCGGTGCGACGAAAAGACTGCAGTCCAGTCCACGCGTACCGCGCGGCTTGAAGCCGGTGCGCTTGAGCGCCAAAGCGAATCGCCGCGCCAGCAGTTCGGCGTAGACGCCCTCTCCGCGCATGCGCTTGCCGAAGGTCGCGTCATAGTCCTTGCCACCACGCAGCTGCTGGATGGTGCTCATCACGTGCGTCGCGCGGTCGGGCACATGTGTCTGTAGCCAGTCGCGGAACAGCGGCGACACCTCATGCGGCAGACGCAGCAACACGTAGCCCGCCGAGTCGGCACCGGCTTCATGCACCGCCCCGAGCACCGCCTCCAGCTCGCTGTCGTTCACCCAGGGGATGACCGGCGCCACCATCACCCCGACCGGCACGCCGGCTTCGTGCAACGCACGGATTGCGCGCAGCCGGGAATGCGGGGCTGAGGCACGCGGTTCCAGCGCCGCCGAGAGACGGTTTTCCAGCGAAGTCACCGAAAAATGCACGCGGACCAGATTCTGACGCGCCAGCGGCGCCAGCAGATCGATATCGCGCGTGACCAGCGCGTTCTTGGTGATGAGCGAAAACGGATGCCTGGTCTCGGCCAGGACTTCGATGATGCGCCGGGTCAGCTGCAGTTTGCGCTCGATGGGCTGGTAGGCATCGGTGTTGATGCCCAACGCGATGGGACTGACTTCGTGACCGGGTTTGGCCAACTCGCGGCGCAGCAGTTCTGGTGCATTGGTCTTGGCGAACAGCTTGGTTTCGAAATCCAGTCCCGGTGACAGGCCCAGATACGCATGCGAGGGACGCGCGAAGCAATAGCTGCAGCCGTGTTCGCAACCGCGATAGGGATTGATGGACTGGGAGAACCCGATATCCGGCGAATTGTTGCGGGTGATGATGCTGCGCGCGATTTCCTCGCTGACTTGGGTGCGCGGCAGCACCGAGGCGAATTCTTCCTCCTCGCCCTCGTGCCAGCCGTCATCGACCGTTTCACTGACCGTGACCTCGAAGCGCCCCGGAAGATAGCCCGTAGATCCTCGTCCTTTGATCAACTCGCCCATGGACCAATCCTAGCGCCGCGCCGTCTCAAGGCAGGCGACACGTAGGTTGGTTGTTTCAGTGACAGGGCCTAGTATCAGCGGATGCTCGAAACCATCGGAAGCCAGTGGGATGCGTTGTGGTCCATCCCGCATCTCAAGCTGTACCTGACCATCGCCTGGCTGTTCTATCTGCTGTTGCTGAGCGGCTGGATCGTGCTGCAGAAGCGCGAACCCGTGGCCACCCTGAGCTGGCTGCTGTCGCTGGCTATGCTGCCTTATCTGGGCTACGTGATCTATTTCCTGCTCGGCCCGCAGAAGATCACCCGTCAGCGGCTGCGCCGCAATCATTCGCGCAAGGGCATGGAATCGCACGAAGCGTCGTGCCCGGTCGATGAAGGCTGTTCGGAACTCGCGCTGCTGGGCCAGGCCACGACCGGATTGCCGCCCTCCACCGCGACCTCGGTGCAGCTGCTGGTGGACGGCGGCGCGACCTACGACGCGCTGATCGACGCGATCGCCCAGGCCAGCAACCACGTGCACCTGGAGTACTACATCTACATGCCCGACCAGACCGGCACGCGCCTGCGCGATGCGCTGGTGGAGCGTGCGCGCGCCGGGGTCAAGGTGCGGGTCCTGCTGGATGCGGTGGGCTCGTCGAAGGTGACGCGGCGCTTCATGCGCCCGTTGACCGAGGCCGGCGGCGAGCTGGCCTGGTTCCATCCCACTCGCTTCCGTCCCGCCGCGCGCAGTTGGGTCAATCTGCGCACGCATCGCAAGATCGTGGTCGTCGACGGACGCATCGCCTTCACCGGCGGCATCAACATCACCGACGAGGAAAACGAGCGCCTGCACGACAACGCCTATCGCGATCTGCACCTGCGTCTGGAGGGCGAAGTGGTCCGCAGCGTGCAGCTGGTGTTCGTCGAGGACTGGGCCTACGCCACCGGGCAGAAGCGCAAGGACTTCGAAGGCACGGTGTTGTGGAAGGCCATCGACGCCGATGTCCAGGGCGGGATTGCGGTACAGACGCTGATCTCGGGCCCCGACTCCAGCTGGGAAGCCATCCACCGCCTGCACGTGGCCGCCATCCACGAGGCGCGCACCCGCGTGTGGCTGGTGACGCCCTACTTCGTTCCCGGCGAAGCGGCGCGCATGGCCCTGACTTCGGCGGCCCTGGGGGGGCTGGACGTACGCCTGGTTGTGCCGAAGATGAGCGACTCGCGCCTGGTCACCTTTGCTGCGCGTTCCTATTTCGACGAACTGCTGGCCGCCGGCATCAAGGTCTACGAGTACGGCCCCCGCCTGCTGCATACCAAGGCCATGTTGTGCGACGACACCGTCGCCATCATCGGCAGCGCCAATTTCGACCACCGCAGTTTCCGGCTGAACTTCGAGATCTCGATGCTGTTCCGCGATCGGGCGATCGCCTCCACCCTGGGCCAGCTGCTGGAAGGGGAAATCGCCGTCGCCGAACCGGTGCAGGACCTGCGCAACCGCTCACTGTGGCGGAACCGGCTGCCCGAGGCCCTGGCCCGATTGATGTCGCCGCTGCTGTAGCGCGGGTGTGAGCGGGTTGGCGTTTCGCGGCAGCGGAAATAGTAGACTTTCTCCCACTCTCTGGAGGGGACCGGAACTATGCACTGGCTATTCCTTCTGCTTGCCCTGGGCGCAATGGCAGTCGCGTTGAAGACTTCCTCGATGGTGCTGATGGTGCTGTGCCTGCTGGCTTCGCTGGGCCTGTTGCTGGCCTGGATCATGGGCTGGTACGCCGCCCGCATCGGCAGCGGCCGTCGCGACGAAAGCCACATGATCGACCCCGTGGAACTGCGTCGCCTGCGCGAGATCGCCGAGGCCCGCAAGGCTGGCCTGCAATCGCCGGAAGAGACGCCGCCGCAATCGTGACTCCGTTTTTTCGCATGCAGGGAGGTGTGCGATGACCGCACTCAGCGTCAACGTCAACAAGATCGCCGTGCTACGCAACTCGCGCGGGGGCGACGAACCGGACGTGGTGCGTGCGGCGCGGACCTGTCTGCAATCCGGCGCCCACGGCATCACCGTGCATCCGCGCCCGGATCAGCGCCATATCCGCACCGACGATGTGTTGGCGCTCGCCTCGCTGACCCTGGAGCACGACGTCGAGTTCAATCTCGAAGGCAATCCCTTCGCACCTCCGCGTGACGGCTATCCGGGTTTTCTGGCGCTTTGCGAACAGGTCCGGCCGGCGCAGGCGACGCTGGTGCCCGATGGCGATGGGCAGCTCACTTCCGATCATGGGTTCGATTTCGCACGTGACGCCGAACGCCTGCGTCCGTTGATCGCCGCGCTCAAGGCGCTGGACTGCCGGGTAAGTGTGTTCGTGGATGCAGGTGGTCCGGGGTTGGAACTGGCGCGTGATATCGGTGCCGATCGGATCGAAATCTATACCGGCCCCTATGCGCAGGCACAGGCCGCCGGCGATGCCGGCACGGCCCTGGCCGATTGCGTCAGGACCGCCCGCGAAGCGCTGGCGCTGGGTCTGGGCATCAATGCCGGGCATGACCTCAGCCAGGCCAATCTCACCGAATTCCTGGAAGCCGTGCCGCAGGTGCTGGAGGTTTCCATTGGCCACGCCTTGATCAGCGAGGCGCTTTACGTGGGCCTGGAGCGCACCGTTCATCACTACCTGAACATTCTCTCCGAGCGCGGTTGAGGGTCGCCGGTCCACGGCGATGGGCTGCCACGCTGAATTTCCGAATATCGAATTCGATGCGAAATTTTCGGTGCCGATTACTACTTCAGTGCTGGAAACCGATATCGGCGATGCCACGGTTTCTGGCTTCGGCCATCGCCGTGACCACCTGCTGGTAATCCGCGCCGGAGCTGGCATGCACCCGCAATACCGTCCGTGGATCGCTCACCACGGCGTCGTCAAGTCGACGCCATAACTCGTCCGGCGACAGTGGGCGACCGTCAAGCTGATAGCTGCCGGCATCCGACACTTCCAGCTGCAGCACGTTGGGTTGGATCGTCTCCGGCGGCAGAGGTCTTGATTGGGGCAAGGTCGCATCGACCGAGCGGGTCAACACCGGCGCCGAGACCATGAAGATCACCAGCAGGACCAGCATCACGTCCACCAGCGGCGTGATGTTCATTTCAGCAACAACGGAATCCCGTGCAGCGGCGGAAAAGGCCATGACGTACTCCTTGCGTTGAAGGACAAGCCAACGCTACGCCCGCCGCCTGGGGTCCGCAAGGGACCGGGATCGCGACTTTCGTCGCAGCCGAAACGACCACGCCGCCCGAAGGCGGCGTGGAAGCTGTTTATTCCAGCAACAGGTGTGGCTTATTCCTGCTGGACGAAACCGATCTTCTGCATCTGCGCGTTCTTGGCGGCAGCCAGGACCTTGGCCATGACGTCGTACTGCGCGTCGGGGTTGGCGTCGATCTGCAACAGTGGCTGGTTGGTTGGATCGCGCTGGACCTCGTTCTCCATCATCGCCTGCACCGCGCTGACCTGGACCGGATTGTTGTTCCAGGTCACCTGGCCGGACGCATCGATCTTCAACTCGATCGGCGGAGGCGGCTCACGCAACTGCGGCGGCGGGTTGATCACACGCTGCGGCAGATCGACATCGATCGGGTAGGTCATGACCGGCGCAGTCACGATGAAGATGATCAGCAGCACCAGCATCACGTCCACGAGGGGCGTGACGTTGATGTCGGCCATGGGCTGGCCCTTGCCGGAACCGGTTGCGAATGCCATGGCTTATTGACCCCTGTCTTTGGTGGCAATGAAGCCGATGTCGAGCATGCCTTGTTCCTGCGCGATCTTGGTCACTTCATTGATCGTGCGCATCTTCGTGGTGCGGTCGCCGCGCAAGTTCAAAGGAGGTTGCGGCGTCAGCTGCGCAGAGCTCGAGAGGCGCGATTCCAGGATTTCCTTGGTCACGCGTTCGTCTCCCCAGTACAGATCGCCATTTTCCTTGACGGAAATGGTGATCGGCATCTTGCGCTTCTCCGCCTCTTCGGGATCTTGTTTCAGATTGGCTTCGGGAAGCTTGATCTGAACCTTATGCGACATAAGCGGCGCGGTGATGATGAAGATGATCAGCAGCACCAACATCACGTCCACGAGGGGCGTGACGTTGATATCGGCCATGGGGCCACCGCTGTCGTTACCACTACTGAAGGCCATTTTCGGGCTCCGTTATTGGATCTGTTCGAATACGACGCAGGCTTAGCGGACGCGCGAGCCGGTGGCGAAGAAGTCGTGCAGATCGTGCGCGAAGGTGTCGAACTTGGCGTTGGTGGCGCTGTTGGTGCGGTTGAAGAAGTTGTACGCCAACACTGCCGGGATCGCGACGAACAGACCCAGCGCAGTCATGATCAGCGCCTCGCCCACGGGGCCGGCCACTGCGTCGATGGAGGCCTGGCCGGTCGCACCGATCTTGATCAGGGCGCCGTAGATGCCCCACACCGTACCCAGCAGACCCACGAACGGAGCGGTTGCGCCGACGGTGGCCAGCACGGTCATGCCGGCCTGCAGCTTGGAGCTTTCGCGGGTCACGGCCTGGCGCAGCGCACGATCAACGAACTCGGAGCGGTTCAGCGTCTCGGCCAGCTTCGAACCTTCGCTGCGCGAGTGGTGGGCAGCAGCCTGCGCTGCATCCAGTGCGATCTTGGAGAACGGCTCATTGCGGGGCTGTTCTTCCATCAGACGGATGGCGTCCTGCGCGTTGGCGGTATCCCAGAAGGCTCCCGTCACACGATCTGCCTGGCCCTTGAGGCGCATGTTCTTGATGAAGTTGATCACGGTCCAGTACCAGGCCATGGCCGACATGACCACCAGCGTGATCAGGACGATCCAGGACACAGCGAATTCCGAGGGATGCGCGGTCATCTCTTGGATCAGATGTCCGAAGCCCATGTTCTTCATTGCATCGGCGGCGTTGGTGCCTCCAGCAGCGGCGGTGGTTTCCTGCAGCATGACGCTTACCTTTTATTTGTGATGATGAGAATGATGCGGGTTGGGGTGTGAAGCTATTGGTGTGAAATCTGTGGCTTGTCGCTTGTTCGTTGCTTTACATCTTGAAGTCGACAGGCACGCGTACGCGCCCCGCAACACTCTGCGTACCGGACTTGCCGGGATTGAAGCGCCACTTGCGCGCGGCATCCATGGCGGCGCGGTCGAGATCGCGGTTACGGCTCGATTTCTCGACGGACACATTGGTCACGTTGCCGCTGGCATCGACGTCGATGATCAGAATCACGGTGCCCTGGATACCTGCCCGCGCGGCGGCCGGCGGGTACTTGGGCGGATTCATGTTTTTCGAAGAAATGTCGACGCTGGCGCCGATGCTTTGCACCGGTGCCGGTGGCGCGGGGGGGGCGGGCGGCGTGTAGACGTCGTTCGGCCGCGGCTCGGCCACGTCGATCGGCGGCGCTTCCGGCGGCGGCGGCAGCGGGGTGGTGGTCGGCGGCGCCAGATTCTTGATAGGCGGCGGTGGGGTCTCTTCCGGCGGCGGCGGCGGCGGCGGCGGCGGCGGCGGCGGCGGCGCGTCGACGATCGTCACCAGCGTCTTCTGCTCCTGCTCCTGCTCCCCAGGCGGGGCAACCGCCGGGATCAGCAGCAACATGAAAGCCGCTACATGCAGGGCGATGACGAAAGCGATACCCAGGATGCGTGACCAGTTCAAGCCTGGATCTTCCACATCGCCATATCTATTGTTTATGACCAGTTGTTCAGCCATGCGCCAGTGAGCTCTGTTCTTGTGCCGAAGGTCCGGCAACTGCTAATTGTGGGACCGCAAACGTTTCCGCAGCGGGATGTCGAGCTTAACCCAATCTTCCACGCCTGTACCATCCTTTAGGCGTGCCGGAACTCTATTTCCGGGCACATCCGCTCAGGGCTGGGCAATGATCTTCTTTGCGTCTTCCGGTTTCTTGACGCCTTTTTCCAGCGCCGACTTGGCAGCCTGCTTGGCTTCTGCAAGCCGGTCTTCCTGCCACAACACCTTGGCCAGATTGAGATAGGTTTCGCCGTCCTGGGCCAGCGGAGCCGCCTTCTTCCAGGCTTCTATCGCGGGAGGGATCTGGTCTGAATAGTAATAAGACTGCGCCAGGGCCAAGTAGGTCTGATGATCGGGTTTCAACACGCCTTTCTGCAGTCCGTCGTTGATCACCGAAATCACTTCCTTTTCCTTGCCGTCCATATTCGCGTAGGTGGTGTACAGCTGACGGTATTCCTTTTCCTCGGTGATCTGGCCCGAGGCGCGCAGCTTCTCCAGAATGGCCGCGGCCTGATCCATCTTGTCCGCCTGCAGGTAGACGCTGGCGAGGTTCATCTGCGCCTTTTTGTCGGTCGGCGACTTGGCGGCCAGTTGTTCGGCGGTCTTGATGGCTTCGCCCGTCTGGCCGGCTTCGGCATAGGAGGCCATCAACAGTTGCTGCCAGTTGTCCTTGGGAGCCGGCGAGGATTCGATGGCCTGCTTCAGGAAGGGAATGGCCTCGGCGTACTTTTCCTGCTGGTACAGCGCCTGGCCCTTGAGAATGAGGCCATCGGGCTTCTGCGACTTGGTTTCGGCGAAGTAACGGTCCAGCGTTGCGAGGCCTTCGTCCAGTTGATCTTCCTGCAGCTGCAGGCCAGCCAGCATGTACATCAACTGGTAGTGGCTGTTGTTGTCCAGCGAATTTAGCTGGATCGCCTGCTTCAGGTAGGCGACGGTCGCGGGGGTATCGTCCAGGTTGTAGGCGGCCTGGGAACCGAGCTGGGCCGCGACGCCCTTGTCGTAATCGGTGGCAGTAGGATTGGCGAGGATCTCGTCGGCCTGGGTGCGCGTGGCGGCGAAATCATCCTTGTTGTAGACGTCGATCAGCTTCTGCAGTTTGGTCTGCAATTTGGGCGAGCCTTTCGCCTTGGGTTCTTCGCGCGTGGCGTCGGGGTAAAGAATGTCCTGCTTCTGGCTGGACTTGCCGCTGCGCTCCGCGCGATCGCGCGTCGTCTGCGCGGCGTAGCTCACGGTGGTGGCGCCCAACAGGCTCGCGATGGCCAGGGAGAGAAGAGCGTGTTTGCAATTGCGGAACAGCATGGGATCACCTCGAAGGGAACTGCATAGACCGGTTAGAGCGCCGCCAGTCCTGGCACGGGGGCGGCAACGCTAACAGAAACGATGTTGGCTCGGAAACAAAAGGCTGTGTTGCGGCGCAGCAATGCTGGTCAGCCGCATTTCGGCGTCCGGCCGGCGCTGCGGGCTTGCTGGTAGGCAGGCATCAACGTGTTCGCGCGTCCACGAAGTTCCTGGATGCGCGACTGTGGATCGGGATGGGTGGAAAGCCATTCGGGCTGGCGCCCGCCACTGGCGGCAATCATGTTCTGCCACAGGTTGACCGCCTGTTCCGGATTGAAGCCCGCTTCCGCCATCAGGCGCTGGCCCACGACATCGGCCTCGGATTCCTGCGCACGCGAACCCGGCAGCAGAAAGCCTGCCTGCGCGACCAGCCCTCCGCCTTGGGTCACTGCAGATCCGTAATCACCTGCGGCGGCGCCGAGAATTTGAAGCACACCGGACGCTCCCATCTGGCGGGTGATGCGTTCGTCATGGTGGCGTTCCACGACATGACCGATCTCGTGCGCCAGCACTGCGGCCAACTGATCCTGATTGCGGGCGACCGTGAAAATGCCCGTATTCACGCCTACCTTGCCGCCAGGCCGTGCAAAGGCGTTTGGTTCGGTATTGGCGAAGACTGCCGTTTCCCAGGCGACGCTACGTGAGGAGGAGGGCAGCTGGGCGATCAGCGCATTGACCACGCAACGCACATAGGCGCCTTGTCTGGCATCGGTGCTGAGCGGCCCTTTGGTCTTGGCTTCGACGAACGCCTGCGCGCCCAGCTGGTTGAGCTGTTGTTCCGACACACCACCGACGTACTGGGTGCGCCCGGTGGAAGATGTGGTGGTGGCGCATGCCGCGACAACGGCGACGATGGCGACTGATAGAACCCAATGCTTCATGTTTCCCCTCCTGTGCGCCGAGTGTGGCGAGTCGGGCCTTAACTTTTCGTCAAGCGATGGCGCATTTCAGGGCATTCAGAGCTTCAGGAGCAGAAGCGCTATGGCGTTGTTCAGGGCATGGGAGCCAATGGCGGCCCAAAGGGTACCTGTGCGCCAATAGACCAGCGCGAAGGCAGCACCCATCGCCCCGTAGATTCCCCAGAGCAGGACGGTCGCCTGCCAGGTATTGCCGCCCATGCCGGGGATTTCATGCATGAGCGCAAACGCGCCGCTACTCAGCGCCACTCCCAGCCATGGTTTTCCCGCCTGCCAGAGACGCCCGAACAATACGCGACGAAACAGCAACTCTTCATAGGCCGGCGCGATCAATACGCCGAACAGCAGCATGAAAACCGGATGGCTTGCCGAAGCGGCTTCGATAAGCGAAAGATTGCTGGGTTGCGGCCTGATTCCGTAATGTTGGCCCAGGGCACCCAGCGCGATGCTGGCGAGAAATGTGGCTGCCGCCGTGATGCCAACCCAGCCCCAGGTCTCAAGACGAAGCCCTGCCCGATGCGAATAAGCGCGCTCTTCAAGCGAGGCACGCCGTCGCCACCAGTAGACCAGCAACGCAGCGGCACCAGTACTGAACAAGGTCATGACGATGATAGCGATGGCACTGGGTTGCCCCAGGCTTGAGATCAGGGTTGCCGGGGTGCCCAGATTCCTCCCGTCCAGACCCATCTGCACGCCACGCATCACGCCCCACACCAGTCCACAGATCAGCGTCAGTGCGAGCAATAGAACCACCGCAAGCGACAGGTCCAGCAGAAAGCCGGCCACCGCTCTTGCGGTGGTCGCTTGTGTGCGCTTCGGAAAATCTTCGGGTCTGGAAAGCGGCATCAGGCGTGGAAAGCCGGTGATTGCCGTGCCGCAGGTCTGATCTGCGTCCTCGGCGTCACCTCATCGAATCTATAGGCCTGAGGAATGGAAATCTCCGCTGACAGATCCTCAGCTGACGTATTGTTCGACCAACGCGACCTCGAGCATTGGAAGAGAGACTGATCCAGCAATTTCCTTTCTGGACAATCCTTCCCTGCCAAAACGCGATCCATCCGTGGATTCCTTTCTGTTCGCGTTGCGAAACTCAGATGTCGAGGTTGGAAACCTTCAACGCATTGGCGTCGATGAACTCGCGACGCGGTTCCACCACATCACCCATCAGCGTACTGAAGATCTGGTCCGCCGCGACCGCGTCTTCGATGCGAACCTGCAGCAGGCGACGCGTTTCCGGGTTCACCGTGGTGTCCCACAACTGCTCCGGATTCATCTCGCCCAGGCCCTTGAAGCGCTGGATGCTGCGGCCTTTCTTGGCTTCGTCCAGCAACCAGGCCTGCGCTTCGGCGAAGCTGGAAATCGGCTGGGTCTTGTTGCCGCGCACGATCTGTGCGCCTTCGCGGATCAACCCGTGCAGCACGGCGGCCGCATCACGCAACGGACGCAGTTCGCCGCTTTCGAAGGCCGAGAACGGCAGCACCTGGGTCAATTCCTCACCCATGTGCTTACGCGTGGCCAGCAGCGCGGCGGGGCGGTTTTCATTGGCCGCCTGCAAGGTCAGCGCATAACGCGCGCTGCCGATGCCGCCGCGATTGAGCTTCTTCTCAAGCGCATCGAGTTCCTGTCGCTCGTCGGTGTTCTGGGCCAGGTGCGCGGCATCGAGCGGCGAAAAATCGATCAGCGATTCCAGCAGGATCGCATCGTAGCGATGCGCATTGCGGGCAATCGCCTCGCGCGCGCCAGCGAAGGACAGCAGCAATTTTTCCAACGCTTCGCCGGTGACCGGCGGCTCGCCTTCTGCGGGAATCAGGCCGGCATTTTCCACGGCGCTGTTGGCCAGGTATACGTTCAGCGCCGCGTCGTCCTTCATGTACATCTCCTGCTTGCCCTGCTTCAACTTGTAGAGCGGCGGCAGGCCGATGTAGATGTGACCGCGCTCGATCAACTCCGGCATCTGCCGATAGAAGAACGTGAGCAGCAGGGTGCGGATGTGCGAACCGTCGACGTCGGCGTCGGTCATGATGATGATGCGGTGGTAGCGCAGCTTGTCCGGGTTGTATTCGTCGCGACCGATGCCGGTGCCCAGCGCGGTGATCAGCGTGCCGACTTCGGCCGAGGCCAGCATGCGGTCGAAGCGCGCGCGTTCCACGTTGAGGATCTTGCCGCGCAGCGGCAGCACCGCCTGATTCTTGCGGTTACGGCCCTGCTTGGCCGAGCCGCCTGCGGAGTCACCCTCGACGATGAACAGTTCCGACAGCGCGGGATCTTTTTCCTGGCAGTCGGCCAGCTTGCCGGGCAGGCCGGCGATATCCAGCGCGCCCTTGCGACGGGTCAGGTCGCGGGCCTTGCGGGCGGCTTCGCGGGCACGGGCGGCATCGACGATCTTGCCGGCGATGGCGCGGGCTTCATTTGGGTGTTCCTGCAGGAACTCCTCCAAACGTGCACCGAACGTGCTCTCAACGACCGGCCTGACCTCGGAACTGACCAGTTTTTCCTTGGTCTGCGAGGAGAAGCTGGGATCGGGCACCTTGACCGACAGCACGGCGATCATGCCTTCGCGCATGTCGTCGCCCGACAACGCCACCTTGGCCTGCTTGGCGATGCCGTTCTGCTCGATGTAGTTGGTCAACGTGCGGGTCAAAGCGGCACGGAAACCGATCAGGTGGGTACCGCCATCCTTCTGCGGGATGTTGTTGGTGAAGCAGAACATCGTTTCCTGGTAGGCGTCGGTCCATTGCAGGGCCACATCGACGGTGATGCCGTTCTGTTCGCCGGTCACCGAGATCACGTTGGGATGCAGCGGGGTCTTCAGCTGGGCCAGATGCTCGACGAAGGAGCGGATGCCGCCCTCGTACTGGAACAGGTCCTGGCGGCCTTCGCCGCGTTCGTCGCTGAGCGTGATCTTGACGCCTGAGTTGAGGAACGACAGCTCGCGCAGCCGCTTGGCCAGGATGTCGTAATGGAACTCGACGTCGGTGAAGATTTCCGCCGCCGGCTTGAAGCGCAGCAGCGTACCGCGCTTGTCGGAGGCCTCGAGCTGCTTGAGCGGGTAGAGCGGTTCGCCCAGCGAGTATTCCTGCTGGTAGTGGAAGCCGTCGCGCCAGACGTCCAGCCACAGGTGTTCGGACAGGGCATTGACCACCGATACGCCGACGCCATGCAGGCCGCCGGAAACCTTGTAGCTGTTGTCGTCGAACTTACCGCCGGCGTGCAGCACGGTCATGATCACTTCGGCCGCAGAAACGCCTTCTTCCTTGTGGATGTCGACCGGAATACCGCGTCCGTTGTCATACACCGCCACCGAGCCGTCTTCCAGGATCTTCACCACCACATCGTCGGCATGGCCGGCGAGCGCTTCGTCGATGGCGTTGTCGACAACTTCGAAGACCATGTGGTGCAGGCCGGTGCCGTCGTGCACGTCGCCGATGTACATGCCCGGCCGCTTGCGCACCGCTTCCAGGCCGCGCAGCACGGTGATCTTGCTGGAATCGTAATTGCCGTTAGGCGGGGTGACGGGGCTGGTTTCTTCGGTCATGCGCTTTGGTCGCCTGCTGCGCTTCCGTGTACCCATGGTCCGGCCGAAGGCTGGTAACAGGGACACATTAGCTATAGGGAGTGAGGCAGTAATTATAGCATTTCGGCAGGTTTGAAGCCGGCGGGGAGTAGGTCGGGCTACACCCCCGACGGACGAGGAGCCCAGGTGTTTTCGATGCGTCGGGGCGTAGCCCCAACCTACGGGCGGCGGAGAATCTGCCCTTGTTCCACGTGGAACGTCGTTGGCGTGACCTTAAGGCTTTCCAGGGCAGCCGGGGATTCGGTGCCGGTAATGAAGACTTGAGCGCCGCTGGCTAAGAGCCGCTGCAAGACGCGTTGCTGGTGGTTGCGGTCCAGCTCCGAGGAAAGATCGTCCAGGGCTACAATGGGCCACTCACCGCGCCGTTGGGCGTAATCCTCGGCTTGAGCGAGTAGGGCAGACAACGCCGAGAGCTTGGCCTGGCCGCGCGACAGGGCTTCGCGATTGGGATGGGCTGAGTAATCGATACGCCAATCAGCGCGGTGGGGCCCGACGGACGTGTAGCCCAGATTCCGGTCGCGATCTCGCGCAAGCAGCAGGGCGTCGGCCAACGACAGCTCACCGCTGCGCCAGCCCGGCTGGAATTCGAGATTACCCGTACCCAGTGCAGGCACCAGGTCGGCGGCGACGGCAGACAAGCGAATCTGGAGTTGCTCCAGATATTGCTGCCGGTAACGGGTGAGGGGCTCCCCAGCTTCCGCCAGCTCGTGGTCCCAAGCGTCCAGTTGTTGTCCACCCGCACCCGACTTCAGCAAGGCATTGCGCTGCTTCAAGGCACGTGCATAACGGCGCCAGAGGGTTAGGAAATCAGGTTCCACGTGGAACAAGCCCCAGTCCACGAACCGACGTCTGGGTTCGCCTCCCCCGGTGACCAGAGCGTGGCTACCTGGTTCAAAGCTGACGACCGCCAGCGCAGCACAGAGCTCACCCAGCTGGGCCACACTCTGTCCATCTAGGCGGCCCACCCAGGTCTGACCCGTGTGGCGCAGTCCGGCGCGGCGTTGGCGGGCGTCGGGGCCTTCCCGCCATTCGACAAAGACCTCAACCGCCTCAGAACCCGTCCGCACCAGTCCATCCCGCACCCGTCCGCGGAAACTGCGCCCGTACGCCATCAAGTGCAGAGCCTCGAGCACGCTGGTCTTGCCGGCACCATTGTCGCCAGTAATCAGATTGAGGCCAGGGGCAGGCTCAAGTACAGCGTGTTCGAAACGGCGCAGGCCGGAGGCGGTCAGGCGGGTTACCTGCATTGAGGCGAGCTCCCGGCGGCCTTCCTCGAAAAGACATATCCCCATTGGTCGGGGCTACGTCCCCGATGCCCTTTGCCTGCCCCCGAGCCCAAAGCGTCGGGGGCGTGGCCCCGACCTACGACTGATCGGTAGACACCACGACAAAAGCCAAAGCCCATCAGAACAGAAAGAAATAACGCGGAAGGGGGGTCGGAAAAACCAGAACGCCCGGAACTGTCCGGGCGTCGAGGGTGTTCCACGTGAAACAAGGCTGAAATCACAGACGCAACGGCATCACCACGTGCCGGGACTTCTCACTGCTGGCTTCACGCACCAGAGCTGAGGAGTTGGCATCGCGCAACTGGATGATGACGAATTCGTCGCGCAGGGCAGATAGGGCATCGAGCAGGTAGTTGACGTTGAAGCCGATGGCCAGGTCGCTGACCTTGGTTTCCGCCTCGATCTCTTCCTGGGCTTCTTCCTGCTCCGGGTTGTGCGCACTAATCTTCAGCTGGCCTGGTGAAACCTCGACACGGACACCGCGGTACTTCTCATTGGACAGAATGGCAGCGCGCTGCAGGGCGGCGCGCAGTACCTCACGGTCCAGCTTGACCTCGCGGTCGGCACCGATCGGAATCACTGCGGCATAGTCGGGGAATCGTCCATCGATCAGCTTGGAGGTGAAAGTGACATCGTCGCGCTTGACCCGGATGTGGCTGCGGCCGATCTCCAGTTCCAGCTCGCGGTCGCCATTCTCCAGCAGGCGCTGCAGCTCGGTCACGCCTTTGCGGGGAACGATGATCTGGCGCTTGGCACCGGCGGCGCCCTCCAGCGGTGTTTCGCACAACGCCAGACGATGGCCGTCGGTCGCAACGCAACGCAGCACCTTGTCGCCCAGATCGAACAGCAGGCCGTTGAGGTAATAGCGGACATCCTGCTGGGCCATCGCAAAAGCGGTGCGCTCGATGAGTTCCTTCAGTGCCGCTTCCGGCACATTGACCCGCTCGGTCGCCTCGACTTCATCAACCGAGGGAAAGTCGTTGGCCGGCAACGTCGCCAGCGTGAAGCGACTGCGGCCCGCAGAGACGGTGACCTTGTCGCCGGTCTGGCTGACGGTGATCTTGCTGCCGTCGGGCAGGGCCCGGATGATCTCGAACAATTTGCGCGCCGGGATCGTGGTTTCACCGTCCTGTGCGTCGTCGACTGCGCTGCGCGCGATCATTTCGACTTCCAGGTCCGTGCCGGTGAGCGACAGCTGCCCGCCCTGCACCTGTACCAGGAAATTGGCAAGGACCGGCAAGGTCTGTCGACGTTCGACCACGTTGACCACTTGTGCCAACGGCTTCAGGAAAGCTTCGCGTTGCAGACTGAAACGCATGTGGTACTGGCCCCTTATGCACTGGATCTTTAGAAGAGTAATAAATCAAAAACTGGTGGTGATGGTTGCGCAGATTTCGGTGGAGAAGTTACGCAACACATTGAATCTTATTCGTTTTTCGGCCCATGGAAATCGTGTATCAAGCCTAGTCCAGCGGTGGTGCAACCTGTGGATAAGTTTCAGGCGAAATTTCATCCCCAACTTATCCACAGAGCCTGGGGTGTTTTACTCACTGAGCTTACGGATCAGTTTGTCCCAGTCTTCGTGAAGCTTGCCGTCGGTTTCCATGAGGTTGCGGATCTGCCGGCAGGCGTGCAAAACGGTGGTGTGGTCGCGACCAGCGAAGGCATCGCCGATCTCGGGCAGGCTGTGTTCGGTCAACTCCTTGGCCAGGGCCATCGCCACCTGTCGCGGGCGCGCCAGTGAGCGCGTGCGTCGCTTGGACAGCAAATCCTTGACCTGCAGACCGTAATAGTCTGCCACGGTCTTCTGGATGTTGGGGATGCTGATTGCCTGCTGTTGCGCGCGCAGCAGATCGCGCAGGGTTTCCTGTGCGAATTCGGGGGTGATGGCGCGGCCGGTGAAGTTGGCGCGCGCGGTCAGCGTGTTCAGCGCGCCCTCCAGATCACGCACGTTCGAGCGCATTTTCTTGGCCAGCAGGAACGCGACGTCGTCAGGAATCTGCGCACCGCGCTCCCGGGCCTTGGCCAGGACGATGGCTGCACGGGTTTCGAAATCTGGTGGTTCGATGGCCACCGACAAGCCCCAGGCCAGGCGCGACTTGAGGCGCGGTTCCAATCCTTCCACTTCGCGCGGGTAGCGGTCGCAGGTGAGGATGATCTGCTGCTTGCCGTCGAACAGCGCGTTGAAGGTATGGAAGAACTCCTCCTGGGTGCGGTCCTTGCCGGCAAAAAACTGGATGTCATCGATCAGCAACGCGTCCACCTGCTGGAACCGGCGCTTGAACTGATCCATCGACTTCTCGATCAGCGCCTTGGTCATGGCGCTGAAGAACTGTTCCGACCGCAGGTACAGCACACGCGCATTGGGGTTCTGCCTGCGCAGCTCGTTGCCGGCCGCGAACATCAGGTGGGTCTTGCCCAGACCGGTGCCGCCGTACAGCAGCAAGGGATTGTGCGAGCGGTCGCCGGGTTTCTGTGCGGCTTGCCAGGCCGCGGCGCGGCCCAGTTGATTGCTGCGGCCCTCGACGAAGTTGTCGAAGCTGTAATGCGAATCCAGGTTGCCCGCATAAGGTTCGGTAGCGGCAAAGTTGCCATGTGTGGCCACTGGCGCGATGGCTTCGGCGATGCGCATCCGCGACCCTATTTCGACCGAGACCTCGCGGTGGCCTGCGAAATGGCCCAGCAGATCCTGGATGCGGGGCAGGTAACGATCACGCACCTGTTCCAGGATGAAGGCGTTGGGCGCGTACAGCACCATGCTGTCCAGGCGTTGTTCGGCCTGCAGCGGCTTGAGCCAGGTGTGTACATCCTCCGCCGGCAGTTCGGCTTCCAGGCGTTCGAGGCAGCGGGGCCAGGCATCCATCGAGGGCAGCAATCGTTTCTTCTGGAGGGCGTGCACGCAGCAGAGAGGCATGCGGACGCGGGTGAGGACAGTCGATCACATTATCACGCAGCCCGGGCGCAGCAGACGTGCAGATGTTCAGGAGGAGTGCCGGACTCGAGGGCGCTCAGGACAGTTCGTGGTTGACCCGGGGTAGTGTGGCCCTATAGAATTTCCGGTTCTTCCACCGCGAACCGCCCGAGGGCCCCATGGCCACCAAGCGCACTTACCAACCCAGCAACCTCAAGCGCAAGCGCGATCACGGTTTCCGTGCCCGCATGGCGACCGCCGATGGCCGCAAGATCCTGGCCCGTCGTCGTGCCAAGGGCCGCACGCGCCTGAGCGCCTAATGGTCCTGCCGCGTTTGCGGCGGAGTCCATCCATGCTTGTCTTTCGCAAGAGTCCGCGCAGTCCTGTGCGGACTTTTTCGTGTGTGCAATGAAAGCGACGCAATGAAAGCGACCTTTCCACCTGAAGTGCGCGTGCGCACCGGTGCGCAGTACGCCTGCGTGTTCGAAAAGGCGCGGCGCACTTCCGATCCCCTGTTGAGTCTGCATTGGCTGGCCGGCGAAGCGCCCGCCCGCCTCGGACTGGCGGTATCGCGCAAAGTCGATCCACACGCGGTCGGACGCAATCGCATCAAACGCGTCTTCCGCGATCAGTTCCGCAAGTTGCGTGCGCAATTGCCGGGTGGTGACTACGTGATCGTTGCGCGCGTGGCGGCGCGTGTCGCGGACAATACGCAATTGCGTGAGACATTCGCTCGCACCTTGGTGCGCGCCGGTGCATTGCCCGCGTCGGCCGCGCCCGGCACAATGCCGCCGGCCAAGAAATCCGATCCTTCCCTTTCCCGCAACACGTCCAAACCGGATGTTTCCGCCGGTTGAGAATGCCTGCCTGATGAACCAGACCCGAGTTTTCCTGCTTTTCGCCTGGCTGATGGTGGCGACCCTGTTGTGGATGGAATGGGGAAAGTTCAACGCTCCCAAACCTGCTTCCTTGCCAAGCCCGACTTCACAGCCGCAGCCCAGCACCGGTTCGGTGCCCGGTGCGGTGCCCGCGCCGCAGACTGCCGCCGCGCCTTCCACAAGTGCCGGGGTACCCGCTGCGCCTGCAGTGGAAGTCGCCGCGACCACACCTTCGGCCGGCGTCGCCGCACCCATCCGTCAGAACGTGGTGGTCAGCAGCGATCTGCTTCGTCTGACCATCGATGGCGGCAACGTGCTGGAGGCCGTATTGCTGAAGTATCCGCAGACCAAGGACGCCGGCAGTCCGCCAGTGGTGTTGTTCACCCAGGATCCAGCGCACTTCTATGTGGCCCAGAGCGGCTGGACCAGCGCCAAGCATCCGGCACCCAATCACCTGGCGGGTTTCGTTCCCGAAAATGGCGCGGGCACGGTGACTCTGACCGATGGCGCGCCCTCGGTGGCCGTGCCGTTCGTGTGGAATGGCCCCGACGGCGTGAGCATCCGCCGCACCTACACACTCAAGCGCAACAACTACGCCATCGACGTGCGCGATGAAGTGATCAACAACGGCAACGCGCCGTGGCAAGGCAGCATCTACCGCCAGCTCGAACGCCTGCCGCCGGTTATCAAGACCGGCATGACCAATCCGGAATCCTTCAGCTTCAGCGGCGCGACCTGGTACAGCACGCAGCAGCAGTACGAGCGATTGAAGTTCGCAGACTATCTGGACGACGGCAAGCTCAACCAGGCCGCGACCGGCAGCTGGATCGCGATGCTGCAGCATCACTTCTTCAGTGCCTGGATTCCTGACCCGAAAGCCGAGGTCACGCTGCAGACCGATCAGATCGCCGGCCGCGCGCTGATCCGCGAACTGGGCCCGGGCGTCAACGTAGGACCAGGCCAACGCGCAGCGACTGACGCGCGCCTTTATGTCGGCCCGAAACTGATCGACCAGATGAAGGCACAGGGCGTGCCCGGTCTGCACCGCGCGGTCGATTACAGCCAGTTCTCTATTTTCGATTTCATCGGCCAGGGTCTGTTCTGGATTCTCAGCCACCTGCATTCGCTGTTCGGCAACTGGGGCTGGTCGATCATCGGCCTGGTGGTGCTGGTGAAACTGGCGCTGTATCCGCTCTCGAACAAGCAGTATGAAAGTGCCAACAAGATGCGCGCGCTGGCCCCGCGCGTGGCCCAGCTGCGTGAACGCTACGGCGACGACCGGGCCAAGCAGCAGGCCGCGATGATGGAGCTGTACAAGAAGGAGAAGGTCAATCCGATGGGCGGCTGCCTGCCGATCCTGGTGACCATGCCGATCTTCCTTGCCCTGTACTGGGTGCTGGTGGAGTCGGTGGAATTGCGTCAGGCGCCCTGGTTCCTGTGGATCCACGACCTCACCGCGCGCGATCCGTATTTCATCCTGCCTGCGCTCAATATGCTGGTCATGTGGACCACGCAGAAGATGACGCCAGCGGTCGGCATGGACCCGATGCAGCAGAAGATGATGCAGTTCATGCCGCTGGTGTTCGGCGTGATGATGGCGCTGTTCCCGTCGGGCCTGGTGTTGTACTGGGTGACCAACGGTAGCCTGGGCCTGCTGCAGCAGTGGTGGGTAGGCAAGAAGCACCAGACGCCGTCAGGAAAGCCCGAGGCCAAGGGCAAGGCGATCGTCAAATAAACGATCACATCGCCAATAACGAAGGAAACCCGCCGGAAGGCGGGTTCCCTTTTTTACAATCCGGCCCCGGTATCTCGACAAGTTCATCACGAGCGGGTATCTCGGCAAAGTTCGCCGCGAACGGCGGGTTGATCGGAATCGGTTCGGGAATATGCAAGACTCTTTCCCATGGAATCAGCAAAGCAAAACAGCGCCGGCAACGAAACCATCGTCGCCATCGCCACCTCTCCTGGTGCGGGCGGCGTGGGCATCGTGCGGCTTTCCGGCGCGCGCGCGCGCAGCATCGCCGAGTCGATCTGCGGCCTTGCACTCCAGCCGCGGCACGCGCACTACACACACTTTCGCGCTGACAACGGAGAAACGCTGGACGATGGCCTGGCGCTTTCTTTTCCAGCGCCTCATAGCTTCACCGGCGAAGACGTGGTCGAGTTGCAGGCGCACGGCAGCCCGGTGGTGTTGCAGCAACTGGTCGCGCGTGCGTGCGAACTCGGCGCGCGCCATGCGCGGCCCGGTGAATTCAGCGAGCGCGCCTTCCTCAATGGACGCCTGGACCTGACCCAGGCCGAGGCCATCGCCGATCTCATCGCCGCGTCCGACACGCGCGCCGCCCGCGCCGCGCGTCGCTCATTGGAAGGCGTGTTCTCGCAGCGCGTTGAAGCGCTCGCCGAGAACTTTTCCCACCTGCGCGTCCACATCGAAGCGGCCATCGATTTTGCCGACGAATCGCTGGACACGCTGGGGGGAGCGGCAGTACGCACGAAACTTGCGCAGGCACGCGCCGGTCTGGACCGCTTGCTGATCGATGCCGAACGCGGCCGCAAGCTGCGCGATGGCGCGCACGTGGTGATCGTGGGGCCGCCCAACGCCGGCAAGAGCTCGCTGCTCAATGCGCTGGCGGGCCTCGACCGGGCCATCGTGACCGATGTGGCTGGCACCACGCGCGATGTGTTGCGCGAAAGCGTACGCCTGGAAGGTCTGGAACTGACGCTCGTGGACACCGCAGGTCTGCGCGAAGGCGGCGATGCCATCGAACGCGAAGGTATGCGCCGCGCTCGGGCCGAGCTCGAACTCGCCGACCTGGCCCTGGTGGTGGTCGATGCGCGCGATCCCGATGCAGGTCTGGCGGCAGTGGGCGAATCGCTGGTTGGAGTGCCCGGTAGGCTGCTGATCCACAACAAGAGCGACCTGCTGGTCACGTTCCCTGCCGACGACGCCAGCACGGTGCATGTATCTGCCAAGGCCGGCATCGGGCTGGATCGGCTGCACGCGCGCTTGCGGACTTTGGCCGGCGGCGACGCGGCCGAAGCCAGCGCCGGCGAGTTCTCTGCACGTGGCCGTCATGTCGAAGCATTGCGTCTGGCCCAGGGCCACGCGGAAACGGCAAACCGTGAACTGGATCACGAAAGGCTGGAGCTTGCCGCCGAAGAATTACGTTTGGCCCACGATGCCCTGGGCGAGATCACGGGGAGGATCTCGCCCGATGACATGCTCGGACGTATTTTCTCGACCTTCTGCATCGGCAAATAGCCCTGGGGACGCCGACAAATGCGCTGGCATGCTTCATGCTTGGATTGTCGAAGGTCGTCCATTGGTTTTCCTGGGGAGTAAGAACGCATGTCTGTTGCCACGATTTCGAAGAAGTCGCGCTGGGTAGCGCTGTCCTTGATGGTCGCGCTCGCGGCCTGCTCCAAGGACGAGCAAGCCGGCACCCAAGCGACCACCGCCACTCCCGCCGCCGTCACCGCGCCACCCGCCCCGGCGGTGTCGGCCGAAGTGCAGGCGATGGGCGCCGAGCAATTGCGCGAGGCGGCCACCAAGGCGCTCAGCGAGAACCGCATCTATGCGCCTGGCGGCGACAACGCCATGGAGTACTACCTTGCCCTGCGCGACAAGCTGCCCAGCGATCCGGCCGTGGCCAGCGCGCTGACCGACCTGATGCCCTACACGCTGATCGCCACCGAGCAGAGCATCGGCCGTGAGGATTTCACCGAAGCCCAACGCCTGTCGGCCCTGATCGAGAAAGCCGACCCGAAGGCGCCCGCCCTGCCGCGCCTGAAGCAGACCATCGCCGACGCGCAGCTGGCGGTCGTGGCGCGTGCGGAAACCGAAAAAACCCAGGCCGTGACCGACGCCGAAGCCAAGGCGCTGGAAGAAAAGCGTCTGGCCCAGCAGGCCGAGCAGCAACGTCTTGCCGCCGATGCCCTGGCCGCGCAGCAACAGCAGGAAGCGGCGCGTGCGGCCGAAGCCGAGCGCACTGCGGCTGCGCAACGCGAAGCAGCAGCAGCTGCCCAACGTGAAGCCGCTGCCCGTACTCCTACACCAGCGGCACCTGTGGCGGCCGCACCGCGTCCTGCCGCTGCCGCACCTTCGCTCAAGGTGGTGGCTGCCCCCTCGCCGCGTTATCCACCTGAAGCGTTGCGTGCCGGCACCAGCGGCGAAGTGCTGGTGGAAATCACCATCGGTACCGATGGCTCGGTGACCAATGCGCGCGTCGTGCGCGCCACCCCGGCCCGCGTGTTCGACCGCGAAGCGCTCAACGCGGTACGCCGCTGGAAGTTCGAACCGATCGACGCGCCCACGACCACGCGCCGCACGCTGGCGTTCAATCCGGGCTGATCATTGCAGGGCGATAAGGAAAAAGGCCGGAGTCATCCGGCCTTTTTATGGCGTTGGCAACGGCAATGTTTTGCGTCGTCAATCACTACCATCTATAGCAATCATCACGCCCAAACCGCTCAGGCTGCGCCAAAATAAAAGGTCGTCATCCCGGCGAAAGCCGGGACCCAGCCGACAGATCAAGCTATATCGGGTTGTGGCGACATCGTGGTCAACAGGCTGCGCTTTTGATCAGCGTCTACCCGCCGGATAGTTGGGTCCCGGCTTTCGCCGGGATGACGACCATTGATTGCTGAAGCGTCTCGCCTGGGCCGAACCGTCAGCGCCGCCCACTCCTCAACCCTCACCCCGATATCGCCAACTGCTCACGATGATATCGCCGCGTCGCCGCGAACCACAGAATCGCCGCCAGGCCGAAGCCGGCGCCCAGATAAATCGCCCATTGCTGTGCGGTGATCACTTCGCCACGCACCACTTTCAGGATCAGCTGGTTCTGCGCAAGGAACGGCACCGCGAACTGCCACATTTGCGTCTTCACCGGATTCACGATCAGCACGATGGTCGGTAGCATTGGCAGCAGCATCAGCCAGGTCATGTGGCTCTGCGCTTCCTTCATGCTCTTGGCCGATGCGGCCAGATAGGTCAGCAGCGTGGTGCCGATGAACACCATCGGCACCAGGATCAGCACCAGCCGCGCGATGGCCATGAAGCTGACTTCCATTTGCCGGCCTACGGTGGGCGAAAGCAATGCGCCCAGCTTGAAGGCCAGCAGCGTCAGCAGCAGAGAGACCAGTGCAAGCGTGCAGGCCGCAGCGATCTTGCCGCTGACGATGGCGCCACGTGCCGCAGGCGTGGCCAGCAACGGTTCCAGCGACTGGCGTTCGCGTTCGCCCGCGGTCGCGTCCAGGATCAACGACGCGCCGCCGAGGAAGGCGCTGATGATCAGGAAGTAGGGCAGGATGAAGGACAGCATCCTGCCGCGTTGCGCTTCGGGCGTGGCCAGGTCGGTATGCCGGATCTGGATCGCGGTTGCGGTGCCTGGACTGACGCCGCGGGCCAGCAACCGCAACGATCCGGTTTGGCCGCCATAACCGGCCAGCAGGGTCTGCAATCGCTGCACCGGAATCTGCGCGTCCTGGCGCGTGCTGTCGTGGATGATCTCCAGCGGCGCCGGCAGGCTCTTGCGCCATTGCGTGGGGAAGTCGGGGCCGACGCGCAGGATCACATCCTCTTCCTGGTTGGCGATGGCCGCATCAATGTTTTTCGGCGGCGCTTTCAGGACCACATTCTGGCCTTCCAGCCAGGCCATCAGATTGGGTGCATGTTCGCGGCCGACCACCGGCAGTTCCAGCGGCTTTTCGCTCTGGCTGCGCGCGCGGCTTTCGCCCAGCGTGCCCAGGCCGATAATCAGGATCGGCATCAGCAAAGGACTCAGGCCCAACGCCAGGATCAGCGTGCGGCGGTCGCGAAAAATGTCGCGCAATTCCTTGCGCATGACGGTCCACATAGCTCGAACGGATTTCAGAGGTGCAGAGTTCATGCGTGCAGTCCTTCTTCCGAGCCGATGGCTTTGACGAATGCTTCTTCCAGATTCTCTTCGCCGGTGAGCGCGCGCAGTTCGTCAGCGGTGCCCGCAGCGACCACTTGTCCGCGCGCGACGATCACGATGCGGTCGCACAGCGCGGCGACCTCCTGCATGATGTGGCTGGAGAAGACCACGCAGCGTCCTTCGCCGCGCAGTTGCTTGAGAAATTCGCGCAACCCGCGCGTGGTCATCACGTCCAGGCCGTTGGTGGGCTCGTCCAGAATCACATTGCGCGGATCGTGCACCAGCGCGCGAGCGATCGCGGTCTTGGTGCGCTGACCCTGCGAGAAGCCTTCGGTGCGGCGGTCCAGGAAATCCTGCATGTTCAGCGCCTGCGCCAGCCGCTCGGTGCGCTGGGCGATGGTTGCTGCATCCAGTCCGTGCAGTTCGCCGAAGTAGGCGATGTTCTCGCGCGCGGTCAGGCGCTTGTACACGCCGCGCGCGTCGGGCAGCACGCCCAGCGCGCGCCGCGCCGATTCGGGATCGTCGGCCACATCCACGCCATCCACGAGTACCTTGCCGCTGTCGGGTTTCATCAGCGTGTACAGCATGCGCAAGGTGGTGGTCTTGCCGGCGCCATTGGGTCCCAGCAGGCCGGTGATCTCGCCGTCGCGCGCTTCGAAACTCACGCCATCGACGGCCTTGACCACGGTTTTCTTGGTGGTGAACGACTTGTGCAAATCCTGTAACTGGATCATGGCGATACCGGGAATAGGGAATGGGGAATAGGCAAACGGGATATCAAGAGCGGGGATGCTGGTTTGCACGCATTGCTGTCGGCGCAAGTGGAAATCAGGGAGGAGGCTTTGCGATTCCCCATTCCCCGTTCCCTATTCACAGCCTTCACGGTTCCCACCCGTAAAACCCGGTAAATGGCGGCGTGTAGGCCAGCTTGGCCAGGCACTTGGCATCGAGCGGTTTCGCATCGGCGGTATCGACGAACTGCGCCATCAAGCGCGGCATGCAGCCGACGCCGATGACGTTGTGGCCCTGGCCGCGAAGCACCAGATGCCGGCCGTTCGGCAGGGTCTTGACCACCGCTTCGCCATAGCGCGGCGGCGTGACCGGGTCGAATTCGCCCGACAGCAGCAGGGCGGGCACCGACGTGGCCAGCGGCTTGCGGAAACCGACCGGGCGCTGGCCCTTGGGCCACACCGCGCACTGCGCGGACAGGTATTTGGAGAAATCGTTGCCGAGCAGCGTGTCTTCATCGGCGGGGTTGGGTTCCAGTTCGCTGCCGTCCTCGGTGCAGATCACCGACAGCTGCATGCCCAGGGTGATGCTGTCGGACATCTGCTCGCCCAGCATCTTCGACAGCGACATCAGCGCGTCGTAGCGTCCGTTGGCGGCTTCGTTCAACTGCAATGGCAGCAGCGAAGCGGCCAACGGCATGTAGGCGTACATGCGCACCAGCCCTGCGACCAGCGCCGGGTTCAACGGCTCCTGTTTGCTCTCACCGGACATGCCATCGCGGTAAGCGACCAGCGGCGGGTCCGATTGCAGCCTGGCCATCAGCGTACGCAACTTTTCGCGCGGGTTACCCATGCGCTGCACGCAGGCCGGCGTCTTGGCGCAGAGCGCGAACTGCAGGTCCAGCGCGTCTTCCAGATTGCGGGCGAATTCATTGCCCAGCACCAGCGAGTTCGGCGCCACGCTGTCCAGCACGATGGTGCGCGTGCTCTGCGGATACCGGGCCGCGTACTGCTGGGCCACGCGGGTGCCGTAGGAAATGCCGACCAGATTGATCTGCGCCGCACCGATCGCCTTGCGCACCGCATCCAGATCCTGGATCGCCTCGGTGGTGCTGTAGAAGCGCGGGTTGGCGCGGCTGGACAACGCGGCTAGGCAGCTGCGCGTGTAGTCGGCGGCGGCCTGCGGCGAAGGCAACTGGGTCTCGTCGAAGGTTTCCTTGCAGGTCAAGGCGTTGGAACCGCCGGTGCCGCGCTGGTCGACCAGAATCACGTGGCGTTTTTTCAGTAGCTCGCGGAAGGCCGAAGCTACCTGTGGATAGCTCTCCGTCGCCGATTGCCCGGGACCGCCGGCCAGCATGAACACCGGGTCGGGCTCGGCCGCGTCGTCGCGGGCGGCGGGTATCCAGGCGATCTTCAGCGCGATCTTGCGGCCAGCCGGGGCGGCGGGATTTTCCGGCACCTTCAATGTGGCACATTGCGCGGCGATGGCGTCGCCTTGGAACGGCGTGCTCAGCGAGCAGCTCTTGAATTCAAGCGAGCCCAGCTTGCGGGCCTGCGCCTCGGGGGCCAAAGCAAGTGCAAGCAGTAAGGCGGCGGCGATTAATGGACGCATGGCGTCTCCGGTGGGCGGGTGTCGAGGATCCTATGCTGACATGACGACGTCGCGCCGAGGATGTGACATTGGGCAGGGTCGCTGCGTCGCCAGGTCTAGGAGGCGGTCGCGGTCAGTCGGCGTAAGCGTGGTGCAGGACAACGGGCGAATTCCGGTGGCATGCCTGGCCTCAAACGCTGATCCGCCTAAGCCATGCGCCGCTTCCGCGAATGGCAACGCGGCGCCTCGAAGATGCCAACGCCAGTCCATCCGCGTGCCGAACTGAAACCTGTCGAATTGGAAAAGGCGCCGTGCACCGAGGCACTAGCCAACGCAGAGTCAACCCTCGGTCGGCCCCTAAGCAGCAAACGCATGCCCTGACGCACCTCCATCTGAAAGCGTTCCATCCGTTCGGCATGCCTGAAATGCAATTTTCGGAAATGTCCAGAAATCCAGCGAGCTTGTGACGTTCATCACGCAACTTTATCGTCCGAACCACTGAAGCAGGGGGCTGTCAGTAGGGCCGAAGCGGAATGTGATTCGCATGCAATCACGCGCAATGCCTGCTCACGACCTTCCTGTCTTGGTTGCAGCGCGAGGCCACTCACTTCGCATTGGGCGTGGGCGCGGCGACGCGTTGCTAAAGATCAGCATGGGCCCTTGGGGGGACGAACTATGGATGCACAGCAATATTTTCAGTCGGTGATGGCGATCGCCGTGGAGCTGCGCTATCAGGCTCCGCTACTGGCAGTGGAATGGCAGGAAGGATGCTGTGCGTGTGGTGCGGATGCCCGCTTTCCCGGGCCCTGCATCGACTGTGCGATCACAGAGTTGGCCAAGCGGGTGGGCGATGACCTGGCGCAACGCTGGTATGCCGCCTGCAAGGAAGAACAGAAGGCATGGAAGGCCCTGGAGGAAGGCGCTCTACGCATGGCGCACCTTCGCGGCTAGCCACTCCGGGGCTACCCGAACATCTCACTGGCAGGCGATTGCCTGCCGACAATCACACGCAATGCGGGCGGTAGCGGTCGATGTCGCGATAGGCCGCGCATTCGATGGCAGAGCTATTGAGATAAGCCTACTGTCCGGTTGGTTGATCCGGGCCACTTGCGGAATCCCATAGCACCGACACTACTTTGAGCTTACGTACTTCTCGCGCCGGATCTGCGGAATCGGCAGGCCGTCGGCCTTCAACTGCTCGAAGCAGGTATCGACCATGTTGGGATTGCCGCAGAGATAGGCGATGTCCGTGGCGGGGTTGGGCGAGAATTCGGCCAGGAACTGCTGCACGTAGCCATGGCGAACGTCGGCATGGGGGTCGTCGGGTAGTTCGCGCGAGAAGCAGGGCACGAAGCGGAACTGCGGGTGCCTGTCGGCGAAGGCGCGGAAATCGTCGCCGTACAGCAACTCTTCCGGCGTGCGCGCACCGAACAGCAGCACCACTTCGATGCCGCGTTCGACGATGAGTTGTTCGAGTTGCGGCAGCATCGCGCGGTAGGGCGTCACCCCGGTGCCGGTGCCGATCAGCAGATAACGCTGGTTGGCATCGCCCGGCATCAGGCAGAAGCGTCCGTAAGGCCCGCTCGCGTCCAGGCGACCGCCGATCTCCAACCCCTCGAACAGCGCGGTCGCCGAACCACCGGCCACGTAGCTCACCGCGATCTCGACCGCTTCGCCCGGCCCCATCGCATGGTCGTGGATGGTGGCCAGCGAATAACTGCGCTTGGTGGCGGTGCCGTCGGCATAGTGAAAATGCACCTGGATGAACTGGCCGGGGATGAAATCCAGCGGTTGCCCATCGTCGCGTGCGAATACATAGTGGCCGACGGAAGGCGCCAGCATGCGGCGCTCCACCAGCTTGAGTGGGAAATGGACGATGGCCAAGGGTCGGAACCGGGACAGTCTGGTGCCGGGGTGGACCCGACGGGACGCCTATAATAAGCGTTTGCACACTTCAGGCGCCGTGTAGGCGCCGCAAGGCCCCCATGGTTGCTTCCCAGACCGTCGTCCCCGCGACCACCCCCGCACTCTCCATCACCGACCTGCGCAAGACCTACGACACCGGCGTGCAAGCGCTCAAGGGCGTGTCGCTGCAGGTGGTTCCAGGCGATTTCTTCGCTTTGCTCGGCCCCAACGGCGCCGGCAAATCCACCCTGATCGGCATCGTCAGCTCGCTGGTGAACAAGACCGCCGGTGAAGTCGAGGTGTTCGGCGTGAACCTGTCCAAGGACCGCGATGCGGCCATGCGCCTGCTCGGCCTGGTGCCGCAGGAGCTGAACTTCAACATGTTCGAGAAGCCGATCGACATCCTGGTCAACTACGCCGGCTTCTACGGATTGCCACGCGCCGAAGCGCTGGTGCGTGCCGAAGAGGAACTCAAGCGCGCCCAGTTGTGGGACAAGGCAACCAGCATGTCGCGCACGCTGTCGGGCGGCATGAAGCGACGGTTGATGATCGCCCGGGCAATGATGACGCGGCCACGACTGCTGATCCTGGACGAACCCACCGCCGGCGTGGACATCGAGATCCGCCGCGGCATGTGGAAGACGCTGAAAGAAATCAACGCAGCCGGCACCACCATCATTTTGACCACGCATTATCTGGAAGAAGCCGAGAGCCTGTGCCGTAACGTGGCGATCATCGACCGCGGCACCATCGTCGAACAGGGACCGATGCGCGCGCTGCTGGCCAAACTCGACGTGGAAGGTTTCATCTTTGATATCGATGGGGAATTGCCCGCGCAATTGCCGGCCATCGAAGGCACTACGCTGAGCGCTACCGACGACCACACTTTGGAACTGGACATGCCGCGCGCGATGGATCTCAACCGCGTGTTCGCCGCCCTGGGCGAGGCGGGCATCCGCGTGCGCTCGATGCGGACCAAGAGCAACCGGCTGGAAGAACTGTTCGTCAGGCTCACCGGCGATGAAGCCGCAGCCAAGCGGGAACAGGCGGCCTAGTTTTTCATCCCCTCCCTTGCGAAGCAGGGGAGGGCTAGGGAGGGGTGCTTTTGTTTTTGTTCTTGTCGTTGTTTTTTATTTCAGCAGCAACAGCAAGATCAAAATCAAAAGCCAACCCCTCCCCAACCCTCCCCTGCTTCGCAAGGGAGGGGGCAAAACCAAGCAAGAAAAACTTGAGATAAGAATGAACGAAGCAGCCTCCACCACCTCATTGCAAAAAAACTTCGTCGCCCTCGGCACCATCGTGCGTCGGGAGATCATGCGCATCCTGCGCATCTGGGGTCAGACGCTGGTGCCGCCGGCGATCACCATGACCTTGTACTTCCTGATCTTCGGCGGACTGATCGGCTCGCGCATCGGCGACATGGGCGGTTACAGCTACATGGAGTTCATCGTGCCCGGACTGGTGATGATGAGCGTCATCCAGAACAGCTACGGCAACATCTCCTCCAGTTTCTTCGGCGCCAAGTTCGGCCGCCATATCGAGGAGCTGCTGGTCAGCCCGATGCCCAACTGGGTGATCCTGGGCGGTTACGTGGCCGGCGCGGTGCTCCGCGGGCTGATGGTCGGCGCCATCGTGCTGGTGATCGCGATGTTCTTCACCAAGGTCCGCATCCCGCATCCTTTCATCACCCTGACCACCGTATTGCTGGGTGCCACCATCTTCTCGCTGGCCGGTTTCATCAATGCGGTGTACGCCAAGAAATTCGACGATGTGGCCATCGTGCCGACCTTCATCCTGACCCCGCTCACCTATCTGGGCGGCGTGTTCTATTCGGTGAAGCTGCTGCCGCCGTGGGCCGAAGCGGCGACGCATGCCAATCCGATTTTCTACATGGTCAATGCGTTCCGCTATGGGCTGCTGGGCACCAGCGACGTGCCGGTATGGGTGGCGTACGCGCTGATGCTGGGCTTCGTGATCGGATTAGGTGCATTGGGTTTGTGGCTGCTGAAACGCGGCGTGGGTCTGCGCAGCTGATGCCTTCGTAGAGCGGAGCTTGCTCCGCTGCTTTTGGCTGGAGCAGCGGAGCAAGCTCCGCTCTACGAAAATCATGAAGTGAAGCAGCGAAGCAGCCGAGCAAGCTCGGCTCTACAGAAGAAGAAGACTTGCACGATGCGGATTCTGGTGTTGGGTGCAGGCGGCACTGGCGGTTACTTTGGAGGGCGCTTGGCGCAGTGCGGCGCCGACATCACCTTTCTCGTGCGCAAACCGCGTGCCGCGCAATTGGAACAACATGGCCTGCAGATCCGCAGTCCTCTGGGCGATGCGGATTTCCCGGTGGCCCATGTCGTCGCCGAAGACCTTGCTGCGCTGGTGCAATCTAGGCCCTTCGACCTGGTGCTGTTGAGCTGCAAGGCTTATGACCTGGACAGTTCGCTGGACGCCATCGCACCTGCCGTCGGTCCGCAGACCACGGTCATGCCCATCCTCAACGGCCTGCTGCATTACGCCGAGCTGGATGCGCGCTTCGGTCGCGAGCGCGTGCTGGGCGGCTTGTGTTTCATCAGCGCGACCAAGGGTCCCGACGGTGAAGTAATGCATCTGGGCAAACCGGCGTCGATCACCTTCGGCGAGCGCGACGGTAATCCTGATACGGCGCGCGTGCGTGATTTCGCGGCTCTCTGCGAACAGGCTAGCCTGGATCATCTGGCCGCCGACGATATCAACCAGCAGCTCTGGAACAAGTACAGCTTCCTCACCACCCTCGCCGCCGGCACCTGCCTGATGCGTGCCAGCGTGGGAACGATCGTGGCCGGCGAAGGCGGCACCGAATTCATGCAGGCGCTGTATCGCGAATGCCTGGCCGTGGCCGAAGCCGCGGGCCAACCTGTAAGCGCGCAAACCCAGACCATCGCGCTGGGCAACCTCACCCAGGCCGATTCGCCGGTCAAGGCCTCGATGCTGCGCGACCTGGAAGCCGGCCAGCGCGTGGAAGCGGCGCACATCGTCGGCGACATGTGGCACCGCGCGCAGGGAGGTGGCATTGGTGCCCCCTTGCTCGGCGCTGCCTGGACACATCTGCAGGCCTACCAGAGCACCCTCGCGCCGCCCTGACTCAGTCGCAGACCGCTCCCGCGCCGCGCGCGCGGCATTGCGGCGGGAAACCATGCTTTTTCCAATAATCCAGGATGCCGTTGTCGCGCAGGTAATCCTGGAACGCGGGATCACGACGCAGGTAGGCAAGATCCTTGGTCCACAACAACAGGTCCCAGCTCGAATAAGAACGCTCGCGTAGTTCGTCGAGCCTCCCGATGAGTTCGGCAGCATGCTTGCTGGCATCGGGCATGAGCACGCGATTGAAATTGAGCAAACCGGTTTCTGTTTCGAACTTGCGCATTTCAGCTTCGGCCAACGGCCATTGGGCCGGATCGACCAACGCGCGCGACGTGGCTACGTAAGAGGCCTTGAGCCGCCCGGCTTCGGTGTCATGCAGGTCTTCATGGCTGAAATCCCGTTCGGCGATGCGCAAGGCGCCGGTGTAATCCTTGCGCCACACCGCGTTGAACCACCGACCATACGTGGCGAACAGGTCGCTGCGTTCGAACTGTTCACGCGCTTCTTCGTGTCGTCCCAGCGTGTCCAGGACCCGGCCCAAAGTGAAGCGTTTTCCTGCATGGATAGGGTCGCGCGCCACGTCCTCACGCATGCTGGCTTCGGCCTGCTGCAGGTACCCCAGCTGCGCCAGCGTCATCGCCCGCTGGTAATGGGGACCCTCTGCGTTCGGCGCCAACGCGCTGGCCTTGGCCAGCAGGTTCAGGCAAGGCTCCCAGCGGTTGTCGCGACAGGCTGCGGTGCCCTGCAGGAAGTATGGCTCCGGACGTGAGGGGTCGAGCCGCTGGGTGATGGCGGCTTCCTGCATGGCCTCGATGCGCAAAGCGGTGGCCAGATGCGGGCGACGATAGGCGCGTATACCCAGCGCGGCGGCCAGCCCGGCATGTGCGCGCGCGTCATCGGGGCGTTCGCGCACCAGCGCGCGGAATTCAGCCTCGGCCGGCTCGACGGTCTTGTCGACAGCGGCGTCCCGGCTGCGCAGCAGGGCTTGAGCGGCGAGGTACCGGCGCAGGAATTCCGCATCGCCGCTGCGGGCCTGGAGTTCGCCGGGTAGGCCCATTTTCAAGGCCAGCGATGTCGCCACGGCCTGGGCGATCTCGCGTTGCAGGGCCAGCACTTCGGTGGCGTCGCGGTCGAAATCCCTGGCCCACATCGCGCGGCCGCTGCGTGCTTCGATCAGGCGCAGGCGGATGCGCAGGTGTTGCCCCGCCTGCTGCAGGCTGCCTTCGAGCGCGTGGGTGATGCCCAGGCGTTCGGTCAGTCTTCCCAGGTCGGCAGTCTCGGTCGTGGCGATTACGGTCGACTCGCGCGCGATCACACGCAGACCAGAAATCTGCGCAAGCGTGCCGATCAACTCTTCCCCAAGGCCATCGGCGAGTTCACGCGCCATGGTGTCGTCGCCGATGGCCTTGAGCGGCATCACCACCAGGGTCGGTATGCCGGCAACCGTGGTCTTCGGAGCGTGCACGCTGGCAGGCTGCATCTGGCGCCCCCACCACGCGAAAGCGCCTATCCCCAGGACCAGCATTGCGGCCGTAGCGATCAGCCACGGCCGCCGCAGGGAAACCGGTATTGGCACGCTCCCGGTTGTCTCCGTTCCCGGAGCGCGGCGGTCGCCCAGCGCGCGTCGCTGATCCAGCGAGAGCATTGGTTCTGGCGCACCCGCCGGAAGGTCGAACCGGTACCCGGTGCCATGCACGGTGTGCAGCCGCTGGGGATGCTGTGCGTCTTCGCCCAGGGCGTGCCGCAACAGGGTGATGACCCTGTTCAATACGCCAGGAGTGACATGCCGATGCCCCCAGACCGCGTCGAGGATGTCGTCGCGGGCGAAGACCTGGCCCGGCGCACCCGCAAGCAGGCGAAGCACCGCGAAAGCCTTGGGTTCTAGGGGCTGGTCCACGCCGCCGCGCACCAAACGACGCCCGGCGAAATCAATCACCACGTCTTCGAAGGCAAGGCGGGTCGGTTCGGGCAAGGACATGGGCGGCGCGATCCGGAAAATCCGAGCCTTTTAAAGCATAACGCGCAAGCCGCAGCCTCCCGGCCTAAGCATTCCCCAAGCTTTTCCGACAAAGCATCAGCCCTGCCCCCCGGAACCATCAAGACCAGCAAAAGCAGCCGCAGGAAGCTGGGGGCGTCGGATAACCCGATCCCACCTGCAAGGAAAACCACCATGAATACCCAGTCCCGCCACTGCCTGACCAGCTTGTGTCTGCTGTTGCTCGCCTCATTCCATTCTTTCGACTCCCATGCGGCCGAACGCCAGGGCAGGGCCATCGTCATCGACTGCGCAAGGCCGGCGCTGCCCAGCCAGCGGGAAGTGGGGGACCTGCTGGGCCAGCACAACTTCAGCCAGGTCTACGCGACCCGCAACCGGTTGATGGCCGAAGCCAGACGCGCCTGTCGCCGCAACGGCACGACCAAGGTTCTGGTTCAGCAAATCACAGCGGAAGGCAAAGAACGCGGTGGCCGCCACCGCCCCCGCCCGCTGAAGGCGACACTGTGGAAACAGCGCGCCGCCTTCGCGCCGCGCTTATGGCAGGAGTGCCTACGGTGCTGGGACGGGCCATACCAAGGACACGCATGAATCCGTTGCACAGGCTTTTCATGGCAGGCCACCTGGCGATCATCGCGCTGTTCTTTCTGTGTACGTTGGCGCTGATGGCGCTTGCGGGCGTCGAATTGTGGACGGGACTTTTCGCGGGACCACTTGAGCTGCGCGCGCGTTTCGACAGTGTGCTGGAGAGTATCGGCATGCTGACCATCGCACTGGTGGCCCTGGAACTGGCGCAGACCATATTCGAATGAGGAAGCGCAGCGCGACGTGAAGGTTAGCGGGCCGACCCGCGTGCGCCGCTATCTGTCCCGCTTCCTGGCGGTGATCGTGATCGCCCTGTCCATCGAAACCGTGGTCGCGGTGTTCGAGCTGATGCACGACGACCCGGCCAAACTTCCCTATGCCACGGCCATCGGCGCATGCGCCCCAGTGCTGCTGATCGCGTGGGGATTGTTCGTGCGTTTCAACCGCAGCGCCGAGGAACTGTAGCCCGAAGCCATGGCACAGACCAAGCCCGAGGACCGCAAGGTGAAATAGGGATCGCGCGCCGGAGTCGTGTCCTCTCCTGCGCGCGAATCCTCAGACGGCCGCTGGCGCCTTCCTGTGAAAGCGCCTGGAGAACCAGTCGCCCAAGTCCTCGACAACAGTAAACGCCGCCGGGATCACGATCAGACTCAGCAGCGTGGAGGTGATCAGTCCGCCGATCACCGCGATGGCCATCGGCCCGCGGAAGCTGGAGTCGCCGGCCCAGCCCAGCGCGATGGGCATCATGCCCGCGCCCATCGCCAGCGTGGTCATGATCACCGGCTGCGCACGCTTGCGGCAGGCGTCGATGAGCGCGTCGTGCTGGCTCAGTCCGTGTTCGTCCTCGGCGATCACCGCATAGTCCACCAGTAGGATGGAGTTCTTGCTGGCGATGCCGATCAGCATCAGCAAACCGATCAGCGCCGGCAGCGACAACAGGTTCTGGGTCAGCAGCAGTGCGCCGAATGCGCCGCCCGCGCACAAGGGCACGGCGGTGAGGATGGTCAGCGGCATCAGCGCATGGTTGAACAGCAGCAGCAGCACCATGTAGATGCAGACCAGGCCCGCGGCCATCGCCAGCAGAAAGCCGAAGAACAACTCGACGAAGACTTCCGCATCGCCGGTGTTGAGAAAGCTCACGCCTTCGGGCAGCGTCTTCAGCGAAGGCAGCGCCTGCACCTCCTTCATCACATCGCCCAGCGGACGGCCGTTGAGTTCGGCGCTGAAGGTGACATTGCGCTGGCGCTGGTAGCGCGAGATCTGCGAAGGACCGCTGCCATCGCGGATGTCCGCGACGGCAGCCAGCGGCACCGGCCCATTCTTGCCGCGCACCCGCAGCTGGCCGATCAACGACGGTTGCGACAACACCGACTCGGCGAAGCCCACGCGGATCGGAATCTGCCGCTCGGGCAGGTTCAATTTCGCCAGTCGCTGCACGTAGTCGCCGGAGGTGGCGATGCGCGCGGCCTCGGCGATGTCTGCCGTCGCCACGCCCAGATCGGCGGCGCGCGCCGAGTTCGGCGTGATCACGATTTCCGGTCGCAGCAGCGAGGCGCTGGAGGTCACGCTGCCGAGTCCATTCAAGGTGCGCAGATCGCGATCCAGCGCGGCGGCCGCTTCCTGCAGGCGCTGCGGGTCGTCGCCGGCCAGCACCAGCTGCATGAGTTCGCCGGGCTCGGAACTGAGATAGCTCACCCGCACGCCCGGTAACGAGGCCAAGCGCGAACGCGCCAGACGCTCCAGTGTTTTCTGATCGCGATCGCGATCGTCGGCCTTGCCCCAATCCAGGATCAGGGTGGCCTTGCGCGTCTCGCCGACGCCGGCTTTACCCGGATCTCCCAGGTCCAGGACGCTGCCGACGGTGGTGTAGACCTGGGTCAGTTCCGGAATGTCTGACAGCAGCCCGCGTGCGCGTTCGGTCAGCGCTGTCGTTTCCTGCAGCGTGGTGCCTGGCGGCAATTCCAGGCTGAGATTGCTGCGGCCCAGGTCGGAGAAGGGAATGAAGGTGGTGGGAATCAGCGGCACGATGGCCAGCGAAGCCACGAACAGACCGGTCGCGATCCACAGGGTGCGCGCACGATGGCGCAGCGCTGCGTCCACCCAGCCCAGGTACCAGGTCATCAAGCGTGTTTCGCGGTGCGTTTCAGGCTGCGCCTTGAGCACATAGGCGGCCATCATCGGCGTGAGCAGACGCGCGACCAGCAGCGAGAACAGCACGGCGGTGGCCGCGGTCCAGCCGAATTCGCGGAAGAACTTGCCGGCGATGCCGGGCATAAAGGCAACCGGCACGAATACCGCCGCCAGCGTCAGTGACGTGGCGATCACTGCGGTGCCGATTTCGGCGGCGGCATCGCGCGCGGCTTCCAGCGGCGGCTTGCCCATGCGCAGATGGCGCACGATGTTCTCGATCTCCACGATCGCATCGTCCACCAGGATGCCCACGACCACGCTGAGCGCGAGCAGGGTGATGATGTTGAGGCTGAAGCCGAACCAGTACATCACCGCGAAGGTGGGAATGATCGAAAGCGGCAAGGCCACCGCCGACACCCAGGTCGCCCGCCAGTCGCGCAGGAACAGCCACACCACCAGCAGCGCCAGCAGCGCGCCTTCCCAGAGCATGGTCATCGACGATTCGTAGGAGCGCAGGGTTTCGTCGATGGCCGTGGTGACCAGCTTGAACTCCACGCCGGGATGCTGCGACTTCAGCACCACCAGCGCTTCCTCCACGCCTTCGGCCACGTCCACTTCGCTGGAACCGCGTGTGCGCGACAGCGAGAACGCGACCACCGGCTTGCCATCCAACAATGCGACCTGGGTCGGGTCGGCGGCGCCGTCAATGATTTTGGCCACCGCCGACAACCGCACCGCGCGACCGTCGGGCAGGCTGATGGAGTAATCGCGCAATGCGTTGACGTCGGCGATGGTACCGACGGTGCGGATCACCTGCTGGTTGCCGTCCAGCTCGGCCTTGCCGCCGGCGCGCTCCACCTGGATGCGTGCCAGTTGCTGCGAAACATCGCCGGCGGTTACGCCGAAGGCCTGCAAGGCGTTCGGGTCCAGGTCCACGCGCACCTGGCGCTCGATACCGCCCACACGCTTGACCACGGCCACGCCGGGTACACCGTACATGGCCTTGCTGATCTCGCGGTCGACCAGCCAACTCAGTTCATCGGCCGACAGCGATGGCGCGACCACCGCATAGGTCATCAGCGAACCGCCGATGTCCACCTTCGATACCACCGGTTCCTGGATGTCCTGCGGCAGGTCGGTGCGGATGCGGGTGACCGCGTCGCGAGTATCGTCGAGCGCGGTGGCCAGATCGGTGTCGAGCACGAATTCGATGGTGGTGGTGCTGACGCCTTCGTTGACCGTGGACATCACCCGCTTGATGTTGGGAATGGTCGCCACCGAATCTTCGATGCGGCGGGTAACCTCGGTTTCCAGCTGGCTCGGGGAGGCGCCGGGCTGGGTGATGGTGACCGTGGTCATCGGGAAGGCGATGTCGGGGAAGCGCGCCACCGGCAGCTTGAAGAAGCCCCAGAGCCCGGCCACGCACAACACCACGAACAGCATGATCGCGGGCAGCGGCCGATTGATCGCCCAGGCGGAAAAATTCATGGGGCCGGCTTCGTGGCAGTGACGGCCGACGCAGCCACGACCCGCACCACGTCGCCGTCGCCCAGGAAGCCTGCGCCCTGTTCGACGATGGCCGTGCCGGGCTTCAGGCCTTCGACGATTTCGACATGGCCCTCGGCGGTGGTGCCAGTGCGCACGCGCACGCGGCGCGCAATGTTCTTCGCATCGACGATGAACACATAGGCGATGCCGTCGCGCTGCACCACCGCAGCTACCGGCACCATCAACGCATCGCCCGCACCGGTGAGGATGCGGCCTTCGACATAGGTGCCGGTGCGCAGCGAACCGGGCTCGGGCAGATCCGCATAGATCGTGCCGGTGCGGGTTTCGCTGTCCACGCCGGGACTGACCGCGCGGATCGTGCCTTCGACGCGGCTGCCATCAGCGGCCGGCAGCGACACGACCGCGCCGGGCGCGATGCGCGCCAACTCTGCTTCGGGCAATTCGGCGCGCCACTCCAGGCGACCGTCGCGGATCAGGCGCAGCAGTTCGGTCCCGGCCGCGACCACCTGGCCCGGCTGTACCAGACGCTTGGAAATGATGCCGTCGGCGGGTGCGCGCAGTTCGGCGAAGTCGCGGCGCAGTTGCGCGGCGTCGCGTTGTGCGCGGGCGGTGCTGCGGCGTGCCTCGGACTGGGTTTTGTTGGCGCGCAATTCGTCCAGCTGGCTGGCGCTGATCAACTGTTCTTTTGCCAGCGGACTGCCACGGTTGTAGCTGGCGGTGGCCAGCGCCACCGAGGCGTCGGCTTCACGCAGGGCGGCTTCGGCCTGTGCCAGTTCGCTGTCCAGGGTACGGTGATCCAGTTCCAGCAGCACCTGACCACGGCGCACCGTCTGGCCGACATCGACGTTGAGCGCAGTCACGCGCGCGCCGCTGATTTCCACGCCCAGCTGCATTTCCTCGTAGGCCGACACCGGACCGGAGGCGATCACGCTGCGCTGGATCGGCCGTACTGTGGCCGGTACCAGCGTAATGGCCAGGGAAGAGGCGGCGGTGTCGGCGCCTTCGGCTTCGTCATCCTTGCCGCAGGCGGTGAGGCTCAGGCTCAGGCCCAGCAGTACGACAAGCGGCAAGCGCGACAAAGTCATGTACGAATTCCGGTAAGCGACGCAGAGGAGCGGCCCCGAATTGTACTGACAAGTTCATTAACTAAGTGGCGTGCCGCCGGGCCGGTTCAGGCTGCGATGGGCAGGCGGAAGAACGCGCGTGCGCTGGCGGTGGTCGCCGCGGCGGTGGTCTCGGTCGATTCGCCGCGGTCGCGCGCAAGTTCTTCCACGATATGCGCCAGGTACATCGGTTCGTTGCGACGATGCGAAGGCTGCGGTTTCACCGTTCGCGGCAACAGGTAGGGCGCGTCGGTTTCGATCATCAGGCGTTCGGCCGGAATATGCGGCACCAGTTCGCGTAGATGCTGGCCGCGACGCTCGTCGCACAGCCAGCCGGTGATGCCGATGTACCAGTCCCGGTCCAGATAATCGAACAGCTCCTTGCGCGTGCCGGTGAAGCAATGAACCACGGCCGGGCCGGTGCGGCCTTCGAAATTTTTCATCATGGCGATGAAATCGTCGTGCGCGTCGCGCTGGTGCAGGAACAGCGGCTTGGCCGCGCCGCTGCCGGCAAGATCGGCTGCGATCTGCAACTGGCGCTCGAAAGCGCGCCGCTGCGCCGGACGCGGCGAGAAATCACGGAAGTAATCCAGCCCGCATTCGCCCACCGCCACCACTTCCGGTTGCGCCAGCAGCGCGCGCATCTCCGCATCGCATTCGTCGGTGTATTCCACGGCGTGGTGCGGATGCACGCCAGCGGTGGCGAACAGGAAGCCGGGGTGCGCCTGGGCCAGCGCCAGCGCCTTGGGCGAATGCTCACGGCTGGCGCCGGTGACCATCATCTGCGTCACACCCGCCTCGCGGGCGCGCTGCAGCACCGCATCGCGGTCGTGGTCGAAGCTGTCGTGGGTGAGGTTGGCGCCGATATCGATCAAATCCATGCGCACAGTTTACGGGTGTCCGATGGCAGGTGTAGGAGCTGCGTAAGCTGCGACCGTAGATTTGAGGCATCGAATTATTCGTCATGCCAGGCAAGCAAGGCCAGGTCGCAGCTTACGCAGCTCCTACACAACGGCGAAGCCTTATCCTTGCGGCATGTCGCCACCCGAATTCCCCATCACCGCGCTGCTGCCCGACATCCGGCGCAGCCTGCAGACGCATCCGCGACTGGTGCTGGAAGCGCCGCCTGGCGCCGGCAAGACCACACAGGTGCCGTTGGCGCTGCTCGACGAAGCGTGGCTGGCGGGCCGCAAGATCGTGATGCTGGAACCGCGGCGCGTCGCCGCGCGTGCGGCCGCTGGTTTCATGGCCAAGCAACAGGGAGATGCAGTCGGCGACACCATCGGCTACCGCATCCGCTTCGAGAACAAGGTCAGCGCGCGCACGCGGATCGAAGTGGTCACCGAAGGCATCCTGACCCGCATGCTGCAGGACGACCCGCTACTGGAAGGCGTCGGCGCGCTGCTGTTCGACGAATTCCACGAACGCCACCTCGCAGGCGACCTGGGTCTGGCGCTGGCGCTGGACGTGCAGCAACTGCGCGACGATCTGCGCATCGTGGTCATGTCGGCCACGCTGGATGGCGAGCGGCTGGCGCGGTTCCTTGATGCCCCGCGACTGGCCAGCGAGGGACGCAGCTATCCGGTGACGGTTTCCCATTTCCCGGCGCGTCGCGACGAATCGCTGGAATCGCAGACCCGGCGCGCGGTGGAAGACGCGCTGCAACAGCATCCCGGCGACGTGCTGGTATTCCTGCCGGGACAGCGCGAGATTGCACGGGTGCAGACTGCGTTGAGCCCCTCTCCCGACGGGAGAGGGGTTGGGGTGAGGGTACGTCGAAGTGACGAGGGTTCGGCTGACACTATTCACGCCGCACGCGGGAAGGGAGAAGGGAACGAAGTCCTCATCCTCCCCCTCCACGGCGAACTCTCCATCGAACAACAATCGCTCGCCCTGCAACCAGATCCACACGGCCGGCGGCGCGTGGTGCTGGCCACCAATGTCGCCGAATCCAGCGTCACCTTGCCGGGCGTGCGCGTGGTGATCGACAGCGGCCAGGCGCGTGAACCACGCTACGACCCCAACAGCGGTTTCTCGCGGCTGGAAATCGCCAATATTTCCCAGGCTTCCGCCGACCAGCGCGCCGGCCGCGCCGGCCGTGTCGCCGAAGGCTGGGCCCTGCGCCTGTGGCCGCAATCGCAGCGGCTGGAACCACAGCGGCGGCCTGAAATCGCGCAGGTCGAACTGGCTTCGCTGGCGCTGGAACTGGCCGCGTGGGGCAGCGACGATCTGCACTTCGTCGATCCGCCACCGGCGGGTGCCTTGTCCGCAGCGCGCGACCTGCTGCAGCGGCTGGGCGCACTGGACGCCACGCACGCGATCACGGCGCTGGGCAAGCGCATGCTGCGGCTGGGCACACATCCACGGCTTTCGGCGATGTTGCTGTCGGCGCAGGGCGATCCTGCGCGCGCGCTGGCCTGCGATCTGGCTGCACTGGTGGAAGCGCGTGATCCGCTACGCAGTGGTGGCGACGCACTGTCCGCACGTTGGCGCGCATTGGCCGCCTTCCGCCTGGGACGCGTGGCGGGCGATGCACATCGTTCCGGATTGGCGGCCATCGACGCGGCGGCAAAACAGTGGCGCCGCCGCCTTGGCATCACACAGGCGCCGGCGCGCGAGATAGAAGCGCATCACCTGGGTGATCTGCTGGCGCATGCGTTCCCCGACCGCATCGCACATCAACACGCCGTCGATCCACGCCGCTACCAGCTGGCCAATGGCCGCATGGCGCGCCTGTTCGACGACAGCGCGCTGTTCGGCGAACCGTGGATCGTGGCGCAGGAGCTGCGTTTCGAAGCCAAGGATGCGTTGATCCTGCGCGGCGCACCGGTGGACGAACACTTTCTTCGCCAGGAATTCCCGCAGCGTTTCCTCAGCGAAGATGCAGTGCGCTGGGACGCGGGCAAGCGTGCGCTGTCGGCGCAACGCGAGACCCGTTTCGACCAGATCGTGCTGGAAACCAGACCTGCGGGGCGCGTCGATCCCCAGCACGCGGCGACCGCCTTGACCGAAGCGGTACGCGAACTTGGCCTCGACGCATTACCGTGGGACGACGCGCTCCGACAGTGGCGGGAACGGGTCCGTTCGTTGCATCAGTGGTTGCCGGAGGCCGGGTTCCCGGACCTCTCGGACCAGGCGCTGATGGATTCCCTGGACGAATGGCTGCGGCCAGCCTGCATCGGCAAGACGCGACTGGATGCGCTGGGCGAAGACGAACTTTCCGACGCCTTGAAGTCCCGTGTCGATTGGTCGCAGCGCCAACGCATCGATCAGCTGGCGCCGACACGCATCGCGGTGCCGTCGGGCATGGAGCGCAGGATCGAGTACGCGCACGGCCAGCCGCCGGTGCTGGCGGTAAAACTGCAGGAGCTATTCGGCCTGGCCGACACCCCGCGCGTAGCCGAAGGCCGGATCCCCGTGACCCTGCATCTGCTGTCGCCGGGCGGCAAGCCGCTGCAGGTCACCCAGGACCTGCGCGGTTTCTGGGAACGCACTTATCCGGAAGTGAAGAAGGAAATGAAAGGCCGGTATCCGCGCCATCCCTGGCCCGACGATCCGTGGTCGGCCACCGCCACCCATCGCGCCAAACCGCGCGGCAGTTAGGACGCCGGGAATGACGACTCTCGCTTTCTGCTGAGCTTGTCCGAGAAGCCGTTTGTGGTGAGCTTGTCGAACCACGCCCTTGGCGCGATTTCGATGGATAGCCAGCTCAGATTTCGCTCAAAGTGTGGTTCGACAGGCTCACCACGAACGGAGTACAACGTGCTTTGTCACCATGACTCTTCAGACAGGTATTCAGCGCACGGTCGGCCAAAAACGCCTGCGCTAACGCGACCTAAACATCCGCCAGCGGACACTGCACGTCTCTTACACGCATTCCATGGAGCAAAACGCATGAGCAAGCTCACCACCATCACCGACCGCGCCATGGACCTGGTCAGCCAGGCCGGCACCAGCCTCAAGCATGTCGGACCCAGCGCCACCAAGTTGCTGCAGACCGGCGCGGCGATGGGCGCGGTCAAGACCGGCGGTCGCGTGGCGGTGAAATTCGTCCGCCGCAATCCGGTGGTGGCCGTGGCTGCCGCACTCGGCGTCGGGGTACTGGCCTATGCCGCACACCGCAAGCGCAAAAGGGACGAAGCCAACGCCCCGATCGAAGGCCGCTCCAAGCGCATCGAGCCCAAGCGCGTCAGTGGCACCGGCAAGGCGCGCAAGACGGCGACTTCGAGCAACGGCTCGTCACGCGCCCGCAAGACCGCCGCGCCATCCGCCGAAACCTGAGCTTCAGGCTCACGCTTAATTTGTAGGAGCGGGCCTTGCCCGCGATGCTTTTGTTCTTGTTTCAATGCCAAGAGCATCGCGGGCAAGGCCCGCTCCTACAGTGACTTCCATTGGCCGGGCGCAAGCCCGGCCAATGCGTGTCCGCCCATTGCAACACGCACCAGGCGCAGCGTAGGCAAGCCAACCGCCGCGGTCATCCGCCGGACCTGACGGTTGCGGCCTTCGTTGATGGTCAATTCCAGCCAAGCATCGGGCACTGTCTTGCGGAAACGCACCGGCGGATCGCGCGGCCAGAGTCCGATCGGCGTCTCCAGCGCACGCGCCTGTGCGGGCAAGGTCATGCCGTCGTTCAACTGCACACCCGCGCGCAAAGCATCCAGCTTGTCTTCATCGACCACGCCTTCCACCTGCACCCAGTAGGTCTTGGGTTGTTTGTGGCGCGGGTCGGTCAGGCGGTTGGCCAGCGCACCCTCATCGGTCAGCAACAACAGGCCTTCGCTGTCGTAATCCAGCCGGCCTGCGGCATACACCTCCGCAGGCAGGCCGAACTCGGCCAGCGTCCGACGCGCAGGCTGGCTGCGGTCGGTGAACTGGCAAAGGACGTTGAAGGGTTTGTTGAAGGCGATGAGCATGGGGCGCGGCTTCCCTTCTCCCCTCGGGAGAAGGTGCCCGAAGGGCGGATGAGGGCATGTGGCATCAGCTTGTAACGCATCTTCCGTGGGTTGGAATTTGCTCGCCTTCATCCGGCGCTACGCGCCACCTTCTCCCGAGGGGAGAAGGAAAAACTATTTCGCCGGCTTTACGAAACGCAAAGTCATGCGGTCGCTTTCACCGATGGCCTTGTACTTGGCAGCATCCGCCGCGTCGTGGTTATTGGAAGGCGGCAGCGTCCACACGCCGTTGGGGTGGTCCTTGGTGTCCAGAGGATTGGCGTTGATCTCGCTCTTTTCCTGCAGCTTGAAGCCCGCAGCTTCGGCCAGCGCGATGACCTGTGCCTGGCCCACGTAACCACTCTTGTCGTCCGCGGCTACGTCGGCCTTGGCGCGGTGCTCGACCACGCCCAGCACGCCGCCCGGCTTGAGCACGGCAAAGAAGCCCTTGAACATGCCATCGGCCTGTCCGCTCATGCGCCAGTTGTGCACGTTGCGGAAGGTCAGCACCAGGTCGGCCGAATCGGCGGGACCGAACACCGGTGCTTTCGGGTCGTAACCCACGACTTTGGCTTTGCCGTACTGCGCGGCGGACGCGGCGAACTTGGTTTCCAGCCCGGTCTTGGATTTCTGCTGATAATCGCGCGACCGACCTTCGGCGACCGCAGCCGGATCCACGACGGCGGCGATGTACTGGCCGTGGTCATGCAGGAACGGCGCCAGGATTTCCGAATACCAGCCGCCGCCCGGGGTAATCTCGATAACCGTCTGCGTCGGCGCGATGCCGAAGAAGCCCAGCGTTTCCTTCGGGTGGCGATAACCGTCGCGCGCGGCGTTGGCCGGGTCGCGCCAGCTGCCCGCCAGCACCGTGTCGAGCGAGGCAGCAGCGGTGGCGTGATGCTTGGCGTCGGCTGCTGGCGCGCTCTGCGCCTGTGCGCTGATCGCGGTGCACAGGCCCACGGCAACACCCAGAAACAGGGAAAGACGATTCATGCGATTTCTCCGCGTTGAAAGTGCAGCGAGCCTAGCATGCGATCTGCAAAGAAAAAGTCGGTGCAGAGACTTTCCGAGAGCTACGGACGCGTCCCCGGTTGGCCGCTGACTACCTGCCATGCATGGCCGTTCCGCAATGCAGAACGGCCATCGTCACCGCCATCAACCCGCCGTCAGCATTTCCAATGCGGCGTTGAAGGTCGGGCTGGGGCGCATGGCCGCACCGGCCTTGGCCAGGTCCGGGTGGTAGTAGCCGCCGATATCGACCGGTTTGCCCTGCACGGCGTTGAGTTCGGCCATGATCTTGGCTTCGTCGCGGGCCAGCGCTTCGGCCAGTGGCGCGAACTTCGCCTTCAGTGCGGCGTCCTCGTTCTGCGCGGCCAAGGCCTGCGCCCAGTACAGGGCCAGATAGAAATGGCTGCCGCGGTTGTCGAGTTCGCCGACCTTGCGCGCCGGCGACTTGTTGTTGTCCAGGATCTGGCCGTTGGCCGCATCCAGCGCGTTGGCCATCACCTTGGCCGGCGTGTTGAGGTAGCGCTGGCTCAGGTGTTCCAGCGATGCGGCCAGGGCCAGGAACTCGCCCAGCGAATCCCAGCGCAGGTAGTTTTCTTCGACGAACTGCTGCACATGCTTGGGCGCCGAACCGCCCGCGCCTGTTTCGAACAGACCACCGCCGGCCATCAGCGGCACGATCGACAGCATCTTTGCGCTGGTGCCCAGCTCCATGATCGGGAACAGGTCGGTCAGGTAGTCGCGCAGCACGTTGCCGGTGACCGAAATGGTGTCCTTGCCTTCGCGGATGCGCGCCAGCGAGAACTTCATCGCCTCCACCGGCGGCAGGATGCGCAGGTCCACGCCATCCAGCGTGTAGTCCTTCAGATAGCGTTCGACCTTGGCGATCATCTGCGCGTCGTGCGCGCGGTCGGCGTCCAGCCAGAACACGATCGGGGTGCGGCTCAGGCGCGCGCGGTTCACCGCCAGCTTCACCCAGTCCTGGATCGGTGCATCCTTGGCCTGGCACATGCGCCAGATGTCGCCGGCTTCCACCGCATGTTCAAAGACCACATTGCCGGCACCGTCGCTGACGCGCACGGTGCCGTCGGCGGCGATCTGGAACGTCTTGTCGTGCGAGCCGTACTCTTCGGCTTTCTGCGCCATCAGGCCGACATTGGGCACCGAGCCCATCGTCGCCGGGTCGAACGCGCCATTGGCCTTGCAGTCGTCGATCACCACCTGGTAGATGCCCGCGTAGCAACGGTCGGGAATCACCGCCTTGGCGTCCTGCAGCTTGCCTTCGGCATTCCACATGCCACCCGAGTCGCGGATCATCGCCGGCATCGACGCATCGACGATCACGTCGCTGGGCACGTGCAGGTTGGTGATGCCCTTGTCCGAATTGACCATCGCCAGCGCGGGACGCTGCGCGTACTCGGCGGCGATGTCGGCCTTGATCGCGTCCTGCTGTTCCTGCGGCAGCGATCCGATGCGTGCGTACAGGTCGCCGATGCCGTTGTTGGCGTCGAATCCGACCTGCGCCAGCACGTCGGCATGCCTGGTCAAGGCGGTCTTGAAGAACTCGCCGACCGCAACGCCGAACATGATCGGGTCGGAGACCTTCATCATCGTCGCCTTGAGATGCAGCGAGAACAGCACGCCCTTGTCCTTGGCGTCGGCGATCTGCGCATCGATGAACGCAGCCAGCGCCTTGCGGCTCATGACCGAGGCATCGACGATCTCGCCGGCCTTGACCGCAGTCTTTTCCTTCAGCACGGTGACCTGGCCGTCCTTGCCGACCAGTTCGATCTTCAAGTTTCCGGCATCGGCCATCGTGGCGGATTTCTCGCTGCCGTAGAAATCGCCTTCGTCCATGTGTGAGACGTGCGACTTGGAATCGGCGCTCCATTTGCCCATGCGGTGCGGATGCTTGCGGGCGAAATTCTTCACCGACAACGGCGCACGACGGTCCGAGTTGCCTTCGCGCAGCACCGGGTTCACCGAACTGCCTTTGCACTTGTCGTAGCGCGCCTGGATGTCTTTTTCCTTTTCATCCTTGGGCGTATCGGGATAGTCGGGCAATGCATAACCCTGACCCTGCAGTTCCTTGATCGCGGCCTTCAGCTGCGGCTCGGAGGCGCTGACGTTGGGCAGCTTGATGATGTTGGCTTCGGGGGTGGTCGCCAGCGCGCCCAGCTCGGCCAGATCGTCGTTGACTTTCTGGCCGTCCTGCAGAAATTCCGGGAACTGGGACAGGATGCGTCCGGCCAGCGAAATATCGCGCGTTTCCACCGCAATGCCGGCGGCGTGGTTGAAGGCTTCGACGATGGGCAACAGCGACTGGGTCGCAAGATACGGGGCTTCGTCGGTCAGGGTGTAGAGGATCTTCGGTGTTTCGGACATGGAGGCGTGGTCTCGTGTTCAACAATCGGGAAGAACCCCACGGACGTTAGATGGTGCAGCTTCCGTCCGGTGGCGAAGGCGATCCGGATCGTTCTGCAGGCAGGATTGGCCGTGAAGGAGCGCGCCGTCGTCCGGCGCATCGCCCGCTATTGTCGCGCGTTCGTCCACGCGGTGAAAGCAGTACGCCTGAGGAAAGCAGTACGCCTGAGGATGGTGTTGCAACACGGCATCGCAGTGTTGCGCAACGGTTCAATCTCTTCGGGCCCTATTCCCTGTCACATGAGGGGTTATCGCATCTTGTCTCGCCCCCTCCGCGCCAGCTTGCGTCCGCCAGAAAGGTGTAGGAGCTGCGCAAGCTGCGACCGCTCGATTGGTGCGCCGTGAAGGTGTGTGACAGCCGTGTGTCGCAGCTTGCGCAGCTCCTACAGAGGCTGTGGCCGTTGCGGGTGGCCGGCAGCTCTAAGGCGCATGGTGGACGTGAGCCTATGCGGGCTGTGGCCAGATAAAAAAAGGGCGCGGATTTCTCCGCGCCCGAGCTTGCCCACAGGGTGGGAGAGAGAGTTGCGACTTACTTGATTTCGATTTCCTGGGTCATGCCAGCGGGCTGGCCATTGACCGTCACATCGACCTTGTACTTGCCGGCCGGCCAGGGGGTCGCCTTGGTGAACTCGACGTTGGTCGTGCCTGCATCCTCGGCCATGACAGTTGCCGTCTGCTGCCCGGCGACCTGACCATCCTGATAGGTCAGCTTGGCGTCGATGGCAGCGTTGGCGGCAGTCGCGGCGTCGGTCTTCACCGAGACAATGATCTTGTCAGCGGGAGTAAAGGTGGTGACAGCAGCGACCGACTTGTCGGCAGCAGCGGTGTTACCCACGGTCACGCTGGTGGCGCTGACCGGTGCCGGTGCCGGCTCCATCGCGACAGGAGCCGGTGCGGGCTCGGTTACTACGGGAGCGGGTGCCACGGCTTCCTCTTTCTTCTTGCAGCCTGCAAGCGCCACGGTGCCGGCAAGTGCCACGATGAGTGCGTAAGAGATGCGATTGAGCTTCATATGTCTGTCCTTGGAATGGAGTGAAGGAGAAAAAGAAAAAGTGGGTCAAAAATCAGGCAGACGGTCCAGCGGGCGGCAGCTTGATGACCTGTCCCGGGAAGATGCGGTCCGGATCGTCCAGGACATCGCGATTGGCTTCGAAAATCTGCTTCCACGCACCCGCGTTGCCAAGCTGATCTTTGGCGATCTGGGAAAGCGTGTCGCCCTTCTCGATCGTGTAAGTACGTTCGCCGACGATCTGTTCGGTACTGTCTACCTTCGCGGTGACATCGGAAAAGTCCGCTGCTTTCTGCTCAGTGCTGTCCACCTTGGCGGTGACATCTGAAAAATCCGCTTTCTTTTCGGTACTCATGTGGTTCCTCCCTGGAGATTGGTGATCTGGGAGGCCAATCTACACATGCGTTGTTAAGAAAACATGGCTTAAAGGTGAAATAAAAAGTGCGCCATTCACCTGTTATTGGCGCAATTCGCGTTGCGCGGGTTGCGCGGGCCAATCCGCCGTCGCACGCCATGGGTTGATGTCCAGTCCGCCACGTCGTGTGTAGCGCGCTTCCACCGACAAACCGAGTGGGCCGCAGTTGCGTAAAACATCATGAAATATGCGTTCCACGCACTGTTCATGGAAACCGGCATGCTCGCGGAAGCTGACCAGATAACGAAGCAATCCGGCGCGTTCGATACGCGGTCCGCGATACGAGATCAGCACGCTGGCCCAGTCGGGTTGGCCGGTGACCGGGCAGTTGGATTTCAGCAAATGTGAGACCAGCGACTCCTCCACGACCTGCGTTTCATCCGACGAAAGGTAGTCCGGGTTCGGCGGTCCGTAGTCGTCGATGTCCAGATCCTGGGCGTCGATGGAGTCGCCGGCGTCGATAACCGCCATTTCCGGCAAACCGAACGCAACGCTAACATCTGCGCCCGCGCGCGCCGACAGGTCGGTGGCGATACGTTCGCGCAGGGCTTCATCGCTGTTGAAGCGTTCGGCGTTGAGCGAATTGAGATAGAGCTTCAGCGACTTGGATTCGATCAGGCTGGGCGATTCGCAGGGCACCGTGATCGTGGCCGTCGCCACGCAGGGCTTGCCGCGCGCGTCCAGCCAGCCGAGTTCATAGGCGTGCCAGCGGTCATGGCCGACGAACGGCAGGGCATCGGCCTGCACGCCGATCTCCGTGCGCGCGCCGGCGCGCGGAATCGGGAACAGCAGTCCGGCGTCGTACCGGGACGGGTAGGCGACCTCGCGGCCGAGGCTGGAATCCTGGGGGGTGTTCATGCGTTGATTTTACCGCTGCCGGCGCAGGGCGACGTACAGGAAACCGCGGTTGCCCTGGCGCGCCACAGGCGCCAGTCATGTCCCTAAACAACGCTCGGGACTTTACGAAGCCTCTGAACAACTCCAATGTCATCCCGAGCGCAGCGAGGGATCTGCTTCACTGCCACGCAAAACAGATCCCTCGCTGTGCTCGCGATGACAGGGAAGGAATGAAGCCTACGACCCGTTCGTGTGCAGGTAATCCAGCGTCGTCTGCATCAGCGCGCGGAAGCCCACGTCCAGCGACGACTCGTCCAGCAAAAATTGCGGCGAGTGGTTGCTGGGTGCGGTAGCCGGGTCGATGCCTTTGCCGGTGGAACCGACGAAGAAAAACATCGACGGCACTTCCAGCGCGTACAGCGAGAAATCTTCCGAGCCCATCTGCAACGGCGGCTCGTACACGTTGTCCTTGCCGACCACGGCCTGCAGGCTGGGCAGCATTTTGGCTGTGAGCGCCGGGTCGTTGACGGTGGGCGGATTGCCGTCGTTCTCGGAAAGCTCGGTCATCGCTTTGGCGCCATGCGCGGCGGCGGTGTGTTCGGCGACGTTGCGCAGGTCGGCGAAGATCTTCTGGCGCATCTCCGGATCGAACGTACGGATGGTGCCGACCATTTCCACGTCGTCGGGAATGATGTTGTAGCGGATGCCGCCCTTGATCGCGCCAAAGGTCACCACGGCCGGCAGTTTGGCGATGTTGGTGCGGCGGCTGACGATGGTCTGCGCGGTGCCGATAAGGTCGGCGGCGGCCACGATCGGGTCGATGCCGTTCCAGGGCGCCGAACCGTGCGTCTGCCGCCCGGTCACCTTGATGGAAAAGCGATCCGATGCGGCCATCAACGGCCCGCCACGCACCGCGATCTTGCCGGCCTGCACGCTGGAGAACACGTGCAAGCCGAACACGGCTTCGGGTTTGAAGTCCTTGAACAGGCCTTCCTTCAACATCAGTCCCGCGCCGCCTTCCTCCGGTGGCGGCGCCCCTTCTTCAGCCGGCTGGAAGATCAGCATCACGGCACCGGGCAGATCCTTCTGCATCGCGACCAGCGCTTCGGCCACCCCCATCAGGATGCCGGTATGCGCGTCGTGCCCGCAGGCATGCATCACACCCACTGTCTCGCCGCGATAGGTGGAGGTGGCTTTCGATGCGAACGGCAGACCGGTCTGCTCGGTCACCGGCAGCGCATCCATGTCGGCGCGCAGTGCGATTTTCGGACCGGGCTTGCCGCCGGTGATGATCGCCACCACGCCATGGCGCGCCATCGTCACCGGCTTCAGACCGAGTGCGTGCAGATGTTCGGTCACTTTCGCTGAAGTACGTTCTTCGCGGTTGGAGAGTTCCGGATGCGCATGGAAATCCCGGCGCCAGGCGACGATCTTCGCATCCATCGCCTTGGCCGCCGCCGCGACTTCGGCGCGTTGAGCGGGTGCTTCCTGCGCCTGCATGGGAAAAGTAATCGCGAGCGCGACAACGAACACGGCAAGGGGCGAAACGATCCGGGCGGGAAAGGGCATCGAAGGTCTCCAGAAGGATGGCCTGATGCTAACCCGTGGCGCGCCTCCACGCGACCGGCATGGATTATCATCGTCTTCGCATTCGGTGCCGCATGGGCAGCCGCGTTGCGGCCCACAGCCATTGGACGATTGCTTGGAAGATCTCAGCCTGCTGGTCCTGTTGTTTCTGTTCGTTGCCGCACTGCTTGCAGGTTTCATCGACGCCATCGCCGGTGGCGGCGGCATGGTCACCATTCCGGCGATGCTGCTGGCTGGCATTCCACCGCTGCAGGTGCTGGGCACCAACAAGCTGCAGTCCTTGTTTGGATCGGGCTCGGCCAGCCTGGCGTATGCGCGGCATGGCCATGTCGATCTGCGCGCACAGCTGCCAATGGCGTTGATGGCCGCATTTGGCGCCGTACTCGGCGCGCTGCTGGCCACGGTGGTGCCTACCGACGTCTTGAAAACAGGCTTGCCGTTTCTGTTGATCGGCATTGCGCTGTACTTCGGTTTCAAGCCGGACGTCGGTGAGCTGGATCGCCACAGGCGGCTGTCGGTGGTCGCCTTCACCCTGGGCTTCGTCCCGCTGGTCGGTTTTTACGATGGCCTGTTCGGCCCGGGCACCGGTTCGTTCCTGATGCTGGGTTTCATCTCGCTGGCCGGCTATGGCGTGCTCAAGGCCACCGCGCACACCAAGTTCCTCAACTTCGGTTCCAACCTCGGTGCCTTCGCCGTGTTCCTGGCCCATGGCGCGATCCTGTGGAAGGTGGGGCTGGTGATGGGTGCGGGGCAGTTCCTCGGCGCGCAGCTGGGCTCGCGTTTTGCAATGAAGCAGGGCGCACGCGTCATCAAGCCGCTGCTGGTGGTGGTGTCGGTGGCGCTGGCGATCCGTCTGCTCGCAGACCCGGCGCATCCCTTGAGGATCTGGCTGGGCGTTTAGCGCGCCAGCACACTCAGGTCATTTCGTCGAAGCGGAGCCGGTTGCCGAAGGGATCGATGACTTCCATCTGGATGGAGTCGTGGAACGTGGCCTGCACGGCTGGACTCAGATAACCATAGCCTTTGGCGCTGATTTCGGCGTGGTAGTCGCGCAGCCCTGACACGCGTACGAATACCGTGGAGCCTGGACACGCATCGCCATGGTGTTCGGTCAGATGAAGAACCAGGCCGGCGCGGGAGATCTGCAGGTAAATCGGCGCCACGTCCTCGAAGCGGTGTTCCCAGTCGATATCGAAACCCAGGAAATCCACATAGAACTCCTTGGCCTTCTGCACATTGAAGATGCGAAGCGTGGGAATGGTCTGTTGCACGGAAAGCGTCATGCGGTGCTCCCTATTGCCGCGGCCGATCCAGATAGTCCAATGCCACCTGCAGCATTGCTCGACTGCCGACCCGCAGCGATTCCTCGTCCAACAAGAACTGCGGCGAATGGTTGATGGGCGCGGTGGCCGGGTCGATGCCGACCGAAGTCGAGCCGACGAAAAAGAAGAACGTCGGCGCAGCCGTAGCGTATTGCGAGAAGTCCTCGGCCACCGTGACCAGCGGCATCTCCAGCACATTGTCCGCACCCAGCGCGCTCGCGAGCGAAGCACGACCTTGATTGGCCAGCGCGGGATCATTGATCGTCGCCGGCGCGTTGTTCACCACGTGCAATTCCGCACTGCCGCCGCCGGCGTGGGCGAAGTCTTCGGCGGTACGACGGAAACGCGAGATCACGTCCTCGCGCACTGCCGGATCGAAGGTGCGCAATGTGCCGACCAGTTTCGCTTCGTCCGGAATGATGTTGAAACGCACGCCGCTCTGGAACTGCCCGGCGGTCAGCACCACCGGGTTGGCCGCGATGTTCACCTGCCGCGCGATGATGCTCTGCGTGCCCAACAGGATCTGCGCGCCCAGGGTGATCGGGTCCACGCCGTCCCAGGGCCGCGAGCCGTGGGTCTGCTTGCCACGCACGGTCAGCGTCCACTCGTCGGCGCTGGCCATCAGCGCGCCGCTGCGCGTGCCGACCTTGCCCACCGGCAGTCCGGCCCAGACGTGCAGGCCGAACACCGCGTCCGGCTTGAAGTCGTCGAAGATGCCGTGCTTCAGCATCAGCGCCGCGCCGAACTCCTGTCCCGCCTCGGGCGGCCCTTCCTCCGCTGGTTGAAACACGAACATCACCTCACCCGGCAATTCGTCCTTCATCGCGGCCAGTGCCGATGCCACGCCCAGCAGGATCGCCACGTGCGCATCGTGGCCGCAGGCGTGCATCACTCCGACCGGCTGCCCGCGATAGTCGCTGGTGACCTTGGATGCGAACGGCAAGCCGGTCTGTTCGGTCACCGGCAAGGCATCCATGTCGGCGCGCAAGGCGATGCGCGGGCCTGGCTTGCCGCCCTTGAGTATCGCGGTGACACCGGTATGCGCGATGCCGGTCCGGGGCTGCAGCCCGAGCGAGCGCAGCTGGTCGGCGACCAGTTTCGCGGTACGCACCTCATGCGTGCCCAGTTCGGGATGCTGGTGCAGATCGCGGCGCCAGGCCACGATCTTCGGCTGAAGACCGTCCAGCACCTGCATGGCCGCAGTGTCCTGCGCATGCGCATGAGGTGCACCTGAAAGCGTCAGGGAAAACAGGAATGCGCTAGCCGTATTGCGTGCCGAGATGAGCATGGCGATCTTCCGTGTCGATAGAGCGACATGGTATCGCGACCATTGCGCCCTGTAGGAGCTGCGTAAGCTGCGACCACGGCATCACCAGCTATCGGAGCGATTGATGGGCCGGAAGATTTGGGTCGCAGCTTACGCAGCTCCTACAAAGGCGCGTCGTTCCTGCTGTGATGCACTCGCGTGGTTATTCAATCCAACCGCATCGGTCCGCGGCGTGCGGATGAAGTGCCCAAGGTAGTTTCGCTGACCGGTGCACCCAATGCGATGAGAACTTCGCGTTGCTGCGGCAGCGGCGTACGCAGCGATTTGTCTTCCAGTTCCGCCAGCTTGCGGAACGCAGGCAGTGCCCATGCCCGTTGCAACAATGCGGCCGTGCGGGGCCAGCGGTCGGCATCCACCGTGTAACGCACGAAAGCCGCATTGCGGAAGAAACTGGCGATGCTGATATCGGCCACGCAGGGAGTGTCGCCGAACAGATAGCCCTCGGCGGGAATCCTGGCTTCCAGGTAGTCCAGCGCCACCGGCAGTTGTTCGTCGCGCGCACGCGCCACGATGGCTTCGTCAGGCTCCTCGCCGAACAGATAACGCTTGACGCCCTTCTGGTAGAACATGCCCCAGACCACCACGTCGCCGAGCCAGGAATCGCAATACTCCTCCAGCCACCGCGCCTGCGCGCGGTCGCTGATGTCCGCCGGATACAGCGACGGCGAGGGATGGCGATCCTCCAGATACTGGCAGATCACCGAGGAATCGTTGATCACCTGGTCGCCATCGACGAGCACGGGAATGCGACGCAGCGGACTCAGCTCGCTGAATCGTTCATTGCCAATGAATGGTGCGATGGGATCGATGCTGTAGCCGAGCCCTTTCAACTCCATGCACACCAGCACCTTGCGCACGTAAGGGGAGATGTAATTGCCGATCAGGTGGTATTGGGTGGTCATTGGGGTTCCGTGCGCAAAAAATTTTCTAGCCGCCATCCCAGCGAAAGCTGGGATCCATTTTGCTTTTCAGGCATGTAAGCCAAGATCAAGATGGATGACCAGCTTCGCTGTTGAGTAGCGCTTCCAGCTTTCGCTGGGATGACGAAGATCTTTATCCAGCTGTCTCAGCGAAACACCACCGTGCGGTGTCCATTCAACAGAATGCGATGCTCCACATGCCGGCGCACCGCGCGTGCCAGTACCTGCGATTCGGTGTCGCTGCCCACGCGCACCAGTTCTTTCGGCGTCATCGCGTGGTCCACGCGTGCCACGTCCTGTTCGATGATCGGACCCTCGTCCAGGTCGCCGGTCACGTAGTGCGCGGTGGCGCCGATGATCTTGACCCCGCGCTGGTGTGCCTGGTGATAGGGCTTGGCGCCCTTGAAGCTGGGCAGGAAGCTGTGGTGGATGTTGATGGCGCGCCCGGCCAGCGCCGTGCACATCTCCGGCGACAGGATCTGCATATAGCGCGCCAGCACCACCAGATCGATACGCTCGCGTTCCACCAGCGCCAGAATCTTCTGTTCCTGCGCGGCCTTGGTGGCGGCATTCAGTGGCAGATGGTGGAAGGGGACGCCATAGGACTCGGCGAGCGCAGCGAAATCGTCGTGGTTGGACACGATGCCGGCGATGTCCACGGCCAACTGCCCACTGTGCGCGCGAAACAGCAGGTCGTTGAGGCAGTGCCCCTGCTTGCTCACCAGCACCAGCAGGCGCGCACGCTGGCGTGCATCGTGCAGTTGCCAGTCCATGCCGAAATTGTCGGCCAGCGCGGCGAAACCTTCGTGCAGGGTCTCGGTTTCGGCCAGCGTCGGCACGTCGAAATGCACGCGCAGGAAGAACCGCCGGGTTTCGTCGTCGCCGAACTGCTGCGCATCCAGGATGTTGCAGCCCATTTCGTAGAGCAGGCCGGTCACCCGGAAAACTATGCCGGTGCGGTCGGGACAGGACAAGGTGAGGATGTAGTCGGGGCGCATGGATCAATACTAGCCGCTCGGTTGGGGATATTTGTAGCGGCGCGTTGCTGGGCGTACGCCGCCGCGATCAGCAGAGAGTCAAAGACGACGTCATCCCAGCGAAAGCTGGAAGCGCTTCTCAACAGCGAAGCTGGTCATCCATCTTGATCTTGGTTTGGTTGCAGAACCATGCCGAGAAGGAGAGTCGAAATGGATCCCAGCGTTCGCTGGGATGACGATACCCGTACTCATACTCGGACGCCGGCTTTTACAGATCGTAAGACAACAAGTCATATCCTGTCGCCGCGCGCACCACCCGCTGGTGCACGAAGGAGCCGCTGCCGCCGTTGGTCAGTACCACGATGCCGCGCCGCTGCTGCGCGTGGCCGACCGCGAAATTCTTGAAGATGTCGCCGTTGCTACCCGAATGGTAGAACACCGGGCCATCGGGGGTGTCCTCCATGTTCCAGCCCAGGCCTTTCTCGGTCCATCGGCCGGGAATATGGATCTGCGGCGTCAGCATCGCCTGTCGCGTGGCCTCGGTGATTTCCCAGGCGCCGCGCTGCTTGCCCGCCATCATCAAGGTCAGGAAAGTCGCGTAGTCCTGCACGGTGGTGCGCAGGCTTGCGGCCGCGTTGGACAGGATGTCGCCCGGCCAAGTCACCAGGCCCGCCGGTGCAAGCGCCATCACTTCGGGCAATGCACGTTGGGCATCCTCGTACCTCCACGACGCCAGCGGCTTGCCCCAGCGCTCGGCCACCTGCTGGGCAATGGTCCATTGCTCGCGGAACATCTGCGGCGGCAGGCCGGTGCCGGACTTGTCGTGGCCACGGTGTCCGTAGACCGAACGCGCAGCCAGATCCGCATTCCACGTATAGCTGCTGTCCCGCATCCCGGCCGGACCGAACAGATGCGCCTGCATCGATTCGTCCAGGCTCTGACCTGTGACTTTTTCCACCACGAGCTGCAGCCAGAAAATCGCTTCGCCGGAATAGTCGATACGCGTGCCGGGCTGGACCATCGGCACCAGCTTCTCGGTCGCTGGCGATTTGCGCCAGTTGGGCAGGCCGGTGGAATGGCGCAGCACGTCGCGCGCGGTGATCTGATTGATCCACGGATGGTCGGCCAGGTAATCCAGGCGGCGGTATTGCACCAGCGGACGATCCAGATCGATCAGGCCCCGGTCCACCAGCTGCATCACCAGATAGGCGAACACCGGCTTGCTCAACGACGCGTCCTCGAACACCGTGCGGTCGTTCACCGGCGCGCGTGTTTCCGCGTTGGTCACGCCGAAGCCACGACTCCAGGCCAGCTTGCCGTCTTCGACCACGGCGATGCCCACGCCAGGCACGGCGAAGGCCTGCATGATCCGCGGCAGGCGGGCGAGGAAATCGTCCGATGGAATCCATGCACCGGATTCCTTGCCGCGTGCATGCGCGAGCAGCGATGGCGTGAGGCTGGCGGCGCCCAGCAGTGCGCCCAGCGTAATGAAGCGGCGGCGAGCGAGGGAATGCGGCGTTTGGGAGAAAGGCATCGCGGCATTGGATAGGTTTCCCATTCCCGTATCAAGCTCTGCAGCTACGGCTTGACGGGCTGCCGCGCGGGGCGTAATTTGCGCGGGCCAAGGTTTCCATCGCTATATCGAGATAGAGCGATGGAATTAAAAGGGAAGCCGGTGCGGACTTGCGAAAGTCCCATTCCGGCGCTGCCCCGCAGCGGTATTTGGAAACGAACCTCGTCAACAGCACTGGTCCAGGCGGACCGGGAAGCGACGGGAAGTAGGCCGTGCATCCTCATCGATGCGCCCGTCCATAAGCCCGAAGACCTGCCCTGGCCGGAACGGCATGACCGTCGTTCCGCATGACCTGGAACTTCCGAGGGGAGGTGGCCGGAGCATCCGTCCGTGGCGCAGTCTGCGGCCGCGTTCTCTTGCGCCGTCCTGTGGATGTCCGGTTCGCCCGCGGGGGCGAAGGTCGCTGGCGTGGTCGACGGTCCCTTGCGGTCCGTGGGGCGCGTGCTGCCTTCGTTCCTCATTCGCAACCGCATGAGGACAGCAAAATGAGTACAAGCATCGCAAACGCCAGCAACACGAATGCTGGCAACGCCAGCGCAATCCATCCCCTGGTCACCAACCTGGGCTTCCCGCGCATCGGCGCCAAACGCGAACTCAAGCGCGCGCTGGAAAGCCACTGGCGCGGCGACACCAATGCCGCGCAGTTGCAGCAGACCGCGCGCGAACTTCGTCAGCGCCATTGGCGATTGCAAAAGGATGCGGGCGCTGACGTGGTGCCGGTCAACGACTTCTCGCTTTACGACCACGTGCTGGACACCGCGTTCCTGTTCGACGCCATTCCGGACGCGTACTGCGCGCTGGCCGACCGCGATCCGCTGGTCGGCTATTTCGCCTTGGCCCGTGGCGTGCAGAAGGATGGTGTGGATCTGCGCGCGCTGGAAATGACCAAATGGTTCGACACCAACTACCACTACCTGGTGCCGGAGCTGCATCGCGACCAGCAGTTCCGTCTGCGCGGCGACAAACCGGTGGCCGAGTTTCTGGAAGCCAGGGCACTCGGCTTCGAAGCGCGGCCCGCGCTGCTGGGTCCGGTGAGCTTCCTGTTGTTGTCGAAAGCCGTCGATGGCAGTGACCGGCTGGAGCTGCTCGACCGTTTGTTGCCGGTGTATGCGGAGTTGCTGGGCAAGCTGAAGCAAGCCGGCGCCGAATGGGTGCAGATCGATGAGCCCTGTCTGGTGCTGGACCAGGACGCCGACGATCACGCGGCGTATCGCAAGGCCTACGCGGCGCTGGAAAAAACGGCGCGCCCGAAACTGTTGCTGACCACGTACTTCGGCGCGCTCGACGACAACCTCGTGCTGGCCGCTGCGCTGCCGGTTGACGGATTGCACGTCGACCTGGTGCGCGGCAAGCAGCAACTGGATGCGGTGTTGAAGGCGTTGCCGAAAGACCGAGTGCTGTCGCTGGGGCTGGTCGATGGCCGCAATGTGTGGCGCAGTAATCTGGACGATGCGCTGATCCTGGGCAAGTACGCCAGCGGGCATATCGGCGTCGACAAGGTGTGGCTGGCGCCCTCGTGTTCGCTGTTGCATGTGCCGGTCGATCTGGACAACGAAAAAGCGCTGCCGCCCGATCTGCAGTCGTGGCTGTCGTTCGCGCGGCAGAAGATCGAAGAGCTCCGAATCCTTGGTGATGCAATGCAGGCCCGCACTGGGACGGAAGCTGCGATGGAGGCGGCGCGTAAACGGCTGGCATCGCGACGCAGTTCCACGCGCGTGCACAAACCCGAAGTCGCCGTGCGTATGGCCGCATTGAACGAGGCCTCGGCCCGACGCACCTCGGCCTATCCGGTGCGGCGCGCATTGCAGCAGACGACACTGGCATTGCCCGCGTATCCCACCACGACGATAGGCTCGTTCCCGCAAACCCTGGAAGTGCGTGAAGCACGGGCGAAAAACAAGTCCGGTAGTCTGTCCGATGCCGATTACGACGCGTTCCTGGCGGCGGAAACCGAACGCTGCGTGCGCTTCCAGGAAGTCATCGGCATCGATGTGCTGGTGCACGGCGAATTCGAGCGAAACGACATGGTCGAATACTTCGGCGAGCAGCTCGAAGGTTTCGCCTTCACCAGGCTGGGCTGGGTGCAGAGCTACGGCTCGCGCTGCGTGAAGCCGCCGATCCTGTTCGGCGATGTCACCCGCCCACAGCCGATGACCGTGCGCTGGTCGCAGTACGCGCAATCGCTGACCGACAAGCCGATGAAGGGCATGCTGACCGGGCCGGTGACGGTGCTGCAGTGGTCGTTCGTGCGCGACGACCAGTCGCGTGCCCGCACCTGCCGGCAGATCGCGCTGGCGCTGCGCGACGAAGTGATCGACCTGGAAGCAGTGGGTATCGGTGTGATCCAGATCGACGAACCGGCGATCCGCGAAGGCCTGCCGCTGCGCCGCGGCGACTGGAAGGCCTACCTGGACTGGGCCGTGGAATGCTTCCGCATCACCGCCTCCGGTGTGGACGACGCCACCCAGATCCATACCCACATGTGCTACTCGGAATTCAACGACATCATGGAAGCAGTGGCGGCGATGGATGCCGATGTCATTTCCATCGAGACCTCGCGCTCGCGGATGGAGCTGCTGGAGGCGTTCGTGAAGTTCCGCTATCCCAACGAGATCGGTCCCGGCGTGTACGACATCCACTCGCCGCGTGTTCCTGACGAAGTCGAGATGCTGGAACTGTTGCGCAAAGCGCGCGCGGTGCTCGCGCCGGAGCAGATCTGGGTCAATCCCGATTGCGGCCTGAAGACGCGCGGCTGGCCCGAGGTGCGCACGGCGTTGACGGCGATGGTGTCGGCGGCCAGGGCGATGCGCGCCGACCGCTGACCCAGCATGATCGCCGCGACACGTGCGTCGCGGCGGTCTTGTCAGGGCGTGACCGGCCAGGGAAAGTTTCGTACGTTGGGGCCATCGGATCGGGTCATTTCGGCCCAGCGCTTCTCCAACAGCATTTTCGAACGATTGCAGAATTGCGCCGCCATCTGCGAACCACCGAAGTGTTTGTAGGTGCTGCTCACACAGAAGGTTTCGCCTGCATGCGTGGCCGCGTTGTCGTAGCAAAGCACCGGTGGGAAGGTCATCCACTTGCTGCCCGGATTGGCCTGGATGGCCGTGGCGGCCAGCCGCGACAGCGAATCGCTCATGGCCGCATTGCTGGTCTGGCTGGCGGGTATTTCCCAGATGGGCGTGCGCAGGACCAGTGCCGATTTCGAGTGAAGGACGAACGCCGTGCAGTACTGGCCACCGTCGGGTGCATTGTCGGTAGCCGCAGTCTCCGGCGCTGCGCTGGGTGGCATCGAATGCGATGCCGTGGTCGCGGCCGCGGGCTGATCCGGAATGGTGAGTGTGACCGTCTGCATCTGGCGCTCTCGCCATAGCCGCACCGGCGCCTGGAACCCGGGCCGCAGCCGGCCGATGATGATCGGCACATCGCCCGGGGTATTGACTGCCTGGCCGGCGATTTCCAGCAACACATCCATCGGCTTGATGCCGGCCTTCATGGCGCCACCGCCCTCCACGACTTCCACCACCCAGGCGCCTTGCGGCGAAGCCAGGCCCACTGCCTGCGCCAGTTCCGTGCCGACCGTATTGATTCGGACGCCGATACCTTTGGCCGGTGAGGCGGTCGGTGCGGTGGCGGGCGCAGCGATCACTGCATTGCCCGTTGTCGCAGGTGTGGATGCGGCGGCCTTTCCGGTCGGCATCCACGGTACTTCGGTGAACTTGGTATTGAAACCGCCCAGCCTCTTCCGGTAATCGCGGCTGGTCTTGTCCGCTTCACCCTGCGTGTCGTGCGGAATGCACAGGGTGCCTTCGTCCGGCAGTCCATGCGCGCGGACGGTCTGTTTGAATTCTTCTGCATACGCACTGGCCTGCGTATAGACCGCCCCTGGATCGTCGCCTGGCACCGGCATGGCGAAGACCTGGCTGGCCACGGTACGGGCCAGGTCGCTGCGGTCGGGCACATCGGTCTGGGTGTTGTAGCAGTAGAAATACTTCGTCAGCTGCGCCGGCTGCGCTGCGGCCGTGGCGGGATTCCATGCGGCTGGTGCCCAGGCGACGTCGCGCCAGTCGCCGATCTTGATGAAGTACACCCGTTTGTCCCAGATCGCCTGCTGTTCCTGGCGGCTGGCGGCTACTTCGGCCTGACTCGGCTGCACGACGCAATTCTTGTCGCCCGCCCCACCCAGCGTGCCGACGTGGGTATGAAATTCACTGGCCAGTTCAAGACTGCGCTTGAAGCCACCTGGATCGCTGGAAGCATAGGTGACCGGCACGATGGGCGAAGCCCAGATCTTGGCTTGTGCGCTGCCGGTATCGGTCACGGTGCAGAAGGCGAAGCCTTGCTGCGTGGCGGGCGGTGTTTGTGCCGTCGCGGCAAGCGGCAGCAGACTGCCGGCGACCAGCGCCAGCCAAGCGGAACGCAGCATGGTTTTCCCCTGTGGACGGCGCCGTGCCGGTGCGCGGCATTTACGCGTCAACAGTAACGGGTCGCCCGGTATTCCGCCAAGTGTGCCGGTACGCGAGAGGCCACTGTAGGAGCTGCGTAAGCTGCGACCGGAATTCTTCCCATCCTCGGATCGCACTGCGGCGCAGAGACAGGTCGCAGCTTACGCAGCTCCTACACGGGCGATGGTCAGAAGGCGTGGTCGAAGCCGACTTCGCCCTGCACGCCCACCTGGTAGGCCGACACGCGGCGCTCGAAGAAGTTGGTCAGCTCCTGCACGTCCTGCAGGTCCATGAACGGGAACGGATTGGTGCTGCCGAAATGCTTGGGCATGCCCAACTGGGCCATGCGCTGGTCGGCGCAGTATTCCAGATACTGGCGCATGTCCTTGATCGACAGGCCGGCCACACCGCCGCTCAGCGTGTCCTCGGCGAAGGCGACTTCGCAGTCCACCGCTTCGGACATCATCTGCACGACCTGCGCTTTCAGATCGTCGTCGAACAGATCGGGCTCTTCCTCGCGCGCGGTGCGGATCACTTCGAAGGCGAACGCCATATGCGCGCTCTCGTCGCGGAACACCCAGTTGGTGCCGCTGGCCAGGCCATGCAGCAATCCGCGCGAACGCAGGTAGTACACATAGGCGAAGGCGCCGAAGAAGAACAGGCCTTCGATGCAGCCAGCGAAGCAGACCATGTTGAGCAGGAACTGGCGGCGCTGCTCGCGGGTTTCGATGCGGGTGATGCTCTGCAGCGAATCGATCCACTTGAAGCAGAACTCGGCCTTGCGCCGGATTGACGGGATGTTTTCGACGGCCGCGAAGGCTTTCGCGCGCTCGTTCGGATCGGGCAGGTAGGTGTCGAGCAGGGTCAGATAGAACTGCACGTGCAGCGCTTCCTCGTACAGCTGCCGCGACAGATACATGCGCGCTTCGGGTGCGTTGATGTGCTGGTAGAGGTTGAGCACCAGATTGTTGGAGACGATCGAATCGCCGGTGGCGAAAAACGCGATCAGGCGTTCGATCAGATGCCGCTCGGCCGGCCCGAACTTGTTCTTCAGGTCGTTGGTGTCCAGCGAGAAATCCACTTCCTCCACCGTCCAGGTGTTGCGGATGGCGTCGCGGTACATCTCGTAGAACTGCGGGTAGCGCATGGGGCGCAGGGTCAGTTCGAAGCCGGGGGCCAGGAGGAGTTGCTGATTGTGGGTGGACATGGGATCTCGCTATTGCTGTTCCCTTCTCCATCGGGAGAAGGTGCCCAAAGGGCGGATGAGGGTAAGGCGAAGATAGTGGCAGTCGAATTCCCGACTTCGCCGTACCCTCACCCCAACCCCTCTCCCGTGGGGAGAGGGGCTTCAAGCTTTACTGACAGGCTTCGCAGCTTTCCGGATTCTCCAGCGAGCAGCTCACTGCTTCGACTGGGGTGTAGGCGGGCTTCGGCGCTTCGGCTGTCGCATTGCCCAGCGTGGTCTTGGCGATTTTCGTCGCAGGCCGCGAACGCAGGTAGTACGTGGTCTTGATGCCCTTCTTCCACGCGTACATGTACATGGACGACATCGCGCCGATGTTCGGGCTTTCCATGAACAGGTTGAGCGAGGCGGACTGGTCGATGAACGCGCCGCGGTCGGCGGCCATGTCGATCAGCGAACGCATCGGCACTTCCCAGGTGGTGCGGTAGATCTGGCGCAGCGCTTCGGGAATGCGCGCAACGCCCTGGATGGAACCTTCGGCCTGCTTGATCTCGTCGCGCACTTCCGGCGTCCACATGCCCAGCTTCTTCAGCTCCACCACCAGGTAGCGGTTGACCTGCAGGAAATCGCCGGACAGCGTTTCGCGCTTGAACAGGTTGCTGGTCTGCGGCTCCACGCATTCGTAGCAGCCGGCAATCGAGGCGATGGTCGCGGTCGGCGCGATGGCGATCAGCAGCGAGTTGCGCAGGCCGCTTTCCTTGATGCGATCGCGTAGGGTTTCCCAGCGGTCCATGTGCTCGGGCGTGATGTTCCAGGCTTCGAACTGGAATTCGCCCGCCGCCGCACGCGTGTCGTTGAACGAGGGATGGCGGCCGCGCTCCTCGGCCAGCTCGACCGAGGTTTCCAGCGCGTGGTAGTAGATGGTCTCGGCGATTTTCGCCGACAGCGCGCGCGCCTCGGCACTGTCGAACGGCAGCCGTAGTTTGAAGAACACGTCCTGCAGGCCCATCACGCCCAGCCCGACCGGGCGCCAGCGCAGATTGCCGCGACGTGCGGTTTCGATGGGATAGAAATTCAGATCGATCACGCGGTCCAGCTGGCGCACGGCCAGACGCACGGTCTCGGCCAGCTTCTCGAAATCGAAGAAAGAATCTTCGTCCAGGTGATGGCTGAGGTTGATCGAGCCCAGGTTGCACACCGCGGTCTCTTCGGCCGAAGTGACCTCAAGGATTTCGGTGCACAGGTTGGACAGATGGATGACGTTGCCGGCCTTGGCGGTCTGGTTGCTGGCGCGGTTGCACTTGTCCTTGAAGGTCATCCAGCCGTTGCCGGTCTGGGCCAGGGTGCGCATCATGCGGCTGTACAGCTCCCGCGCCTTGATCGATTTCGCCGCCTTGCCCTGCAGCTCGGCCTGTTCGTAGGCATGCTCGAAATCCTCGCCGAACAGGTCGGTGAATTCCGGTACCACGCGCGGATCGAACAGCGACCAGTCGGCGTCCGCTTCGACGCGCTTCATGAAAATATCGGGAATCCAGTTCGCAAGATTCAGGTTGTGCGTGCGCCGCGCTTCGTCGCCGGTGTTGTCGCGCAGTTCCAGGAACTCTTCCACGTCCGCGTGCCACGGTTCCAGGTACACGCAGGCCGCGCCCTTGCGCTTGCCGCCCTGGTTCACCGCCGCGACCGAGGAATCCAGTGTCTTCAGCCACGGCACGATGCCGTTGGAATGGCCGTTGGTGGACTTGATCAGCGAGCCGCGCGAACGCACGCGGGTGAAGCTGACGCCGATGCCGCCGCTGAACTTGGACAGCTGGGCGATGTCGCCATACTTCTGGTAGATGGATTCCAGCGAATCGGTCGGCGAATCCAGCAGGAAGCAGCTCGACAACTGCTCATGCGTGGTGCCGGCGTTGAACAGCGTCGGTGAGCTCGGCAAATAATCCAGGTTGCCCATGCGCCGGTACAGCGCCAGCGCTTCGGGCACGTCTTCGCTCAGGGCGCAGGCGATACGCAGGAAGAACTGCTGCGGGGTCTCGATGACCTTGCGCGTATGCGGGTGGCGCAGCAGATAGCGGTCGTACAGCGTGCGCAGGCCGAAGTAATCGAAACGCCGGTCCAGCGACGCGTCCAGCGCATCGTTCAACTTGCGCGCGTTGGTCTGCACGAAGCCGAGCAGGCGGTCGTTGATCAGGCCGACTTCGTGGCCGCGCAGGATCGACTGCGAGAACGCGTGGATTTCCTGCCCGGTCACTTCCTTGGTGATGGTGTCGGCCAGCAGGCGCGCGGCCAGGCGGCTGTATTCGGGTTCTTCGGCGGTCAGCAACGCGGCGGTGCGGATGGACAGCTCATCCAGCTCGCGCGTGGTGGCGCCGTTGTAAAGGCCGCTGATGGTGCGGGTGGCCACGCGCATTGGGTCCACCGCGTGCAGGCCTTCGCAGTTGCGCTGCACGGCGCGCACGATCTTGTTGAGGTCCACCGGTTCCTGGTTGCCGTTGCGCTTGGTCACGCTCATCGCAGTGGCGGTGGGCGGCGGGGTGAGCAGGAAGGTGTCGTTCTGGGGTGTGCTGTTAGCAAGCGTGCTGTTAACAGGCGTGCCGTTTTCAAGCGAAGTGTGGTCTGCCGCGTCGAGGACGGCCGGGTCGTTCTGTGCCAAAGGTGTTTCTCCCATCGTGATGCACGCGGCGGCCTGTCCCTCGCAGGCAGCGCTGGCCGTAGTGCCTCTCAGAATGGGAAAGCGGCGTCGCAGGCCCCGCGACAGAAGTCGCCATGCCTTGCGTCACCAGCCTGTCTCCCCCCGGAGATTCCGTGGCCGGCACCGCGCGGTGTGCATCGCGCGGCTGTCGGCAGGTCTTCGGACTCGTGGACGCGGAAGCACTGCTTCCTCCTAGGCCGCTGCTTCCCGGCGCCAGTGCGCCAGTGCGTGTTGCGACTTCGTTTCCACCTACCGCTGCGGGGCAGTGCCGGGATGGGTTCTTGCGAACCGCACCGGCTTCCCTTTTCATCCGAAGGCGTGAGCCGCCGGAACCGACAACCACAACATAGTGTGGTTTCAATCTTGCGTCAACGCCACATATTGGTTTTCTTTGGCGGCTTGGGGGCGGTATCCGGGCGGCCCGAATACGACTTTCCAGGTTTCACGCCAGCCCCGCGCAAGCCGCAGGTCGTGGAACATGCCGACCCAGGCGTGGGCCACGATCCGCAGCGGGTTGTAGGTGTCCAGCGGTTCCACCAGCCCGTAGCGCGGGGGTTCGTCGGCGTGGACGCGGCGAAAGGTGCCGAACATCCGATCGAAGACGATCAAGGCGCCGCCGTAGTTGCAGTCCAGGTAATCGGGGTTGCTGGCGTGATGCACACGGTGGTGGGCCGGGGTGTTGAAAACGAATTCGATGGGCCGCGGCAGGGTGCCGATCAGTTCGGTATGCAGCCAGAACTGGTAGATCAGGTTCGCCGCCAGCGCGCCGATCACGTACGGCACCGGAAAACCTATCCACACCAGCGGACCGAAGAAGATCGCCGCGCCGGTCAACTTGCCGGTCCATCCCAGCCGGTAGGCGGCCGAAAAGTTGTATTGCCGGGAAGAGTGGTGCACCGAATGGTTGAGCCAGAACCAGCGCACGCGGTGGTCGGCGCGATGCATCCAGTAATAACAGAACTCCTGGCCCACGAAGAGCAGTACCCAGTGCCACCATCGATCCATGGCAATGGTGGCGATGCGCAGGTCCCAGAGCGCGTACAGCAGTACGCCGACCACGCCTCCCTGGATCAGCAGGTTGAACACGGTCCGCCCCAGTACGTCGCCCAGCGAGGTCAGGAAACCTTTCCAGTCGTAATGACGCCCGCGACGCATCAGCACCCAGGCTTCGACGGTCGCCACGCCCACCAGCAACAGTGCGGGCAGCAGCAACCAGGGGCGGAGCGATTCCATGGCCGATCAGCGCCTGCGGCCGGCGAACTTCGACGCCATGGCCCTGAACTCGTCCGGCGACAGTTTGCCATCGCCATTGCTGTCCAGCTTGTCGAAATTCTTGGCGATGCGCGGCAGCTTGGCGTCGGCTTCGGCCTTGTCGATCAGGCCGTCCTTGTTGGTGTCGGCCGCTTGCATGCGCTCGAGCGCCGCCTGTTTCTGTTCGTCGGAAAGCTGTGCCTGTGCGCAGGCGACGCCGGAAAACAGAAGGGTTGCGGCGATGAAGGTGGTCTTCAGCAAAGTCGGGATATTCATGGGAAGTCTCAAAGGTAGGGGCGTTGCGAAGCCGTGCTGAGGGGGCGGGGTGGCTCCGCAACGCCGGGAAAGTGCGGTCAGGTTCAATCGCGACCGGATCAATCGCTACAGGATCAGTCGCCGCGGCAGGAAATCACTTCACCCGCAGCATTGGTGCAGGTACCGGTGTGGGTCACGGTGCCGTTGGAGACGGTGGTCGAACCGTCGTAGCTGTTGCCGTTCTGGCCGGTCGCGGTGGTCGAACGCCCGCCGACGACATTGCCGTTGGCATCGCGGGTCACGCCGCCCGCCGTGGAAGCGGAGCCGCCATTGGGTCCATTGACCGAGGCACTGCCCTGGCGGCCCGCGCTGCCGTCGTCATTACGGTAGAAGCTGCCCTGGCGCGTGGCCGAGCCGCCGTTGACGCCTGCGGCCGTGGCGCCGCTGGAACCGGACGCGTTGCCCTGGCCGTCGGCCTGCCATTGGTGGCCGCGTGCGTAACTGCCTTTGGCGCCACTGGCGCTGGCGTTGACCGCGGCGCTGCGCGCGCCGTCCACGTTGCTGGCGGTGCGGGTACGGGTGCGTTCGCGTGCTTCGGCGTCGACCGTGATCGTGGCGAAGGCGCCGGTCAGGGTCAGCGCAGCCAGCAGCAGGGGAAGTTTCTGGATGCTCATGTGGATGTCTCCGGTGGGTGGCGCGACACGGAATGCATCGCGGTGGGAGCACGATAGGGGCCGGCGGCAGGCCAGGTGTTTCGACATTGCGTGCAGATGTTTCCACCCCGGCTGCTGGAAACATCTGCTTACAACTACCGCCCTGCCGGCGTTGCCGGGCGGGGTCGGCAGCAGGGATAGTGGCGCCATGGACGACATCACTGCCCACCTGCTGCTGGTCGACGACGACGTGCGCCTGCGCGACCTGCTGGCGCGCTACCTGGAAACGCAGGGCTTCCAAGTCAAGGGCGTAGGCGATGCCACGCAGATGCGTCAGGCGCTGGACCGTGGTCACTACGATCTGATCGTTCTGGATCTGATGCTGCCCGGCGAAAGCGGCCTGGATATCTGCCGACGGCTGCGCGGCCTGGGCGACGCCACGCCCATCGTCATGCTCACCGCCAAGGGCGACGAGATCGACCGCATCGTCGGTCTGGAAATCGGCGCGGATGATTACCTGCCCAAACCGGTCAACCCGCGCGAACTGCTGGCGCGCATCCGCTCGGTGCTGCGGCGGGTGAAGCCTGCCGCTGGCGCGCCGCATGCCGACGGCGGGGAGATCATCTTCGGTGCGTTCCGGCTGGATCTGGGCACGCGCGAACTGACCCGCGACGGCAATGCATTGAAACTGACCTCCGGCGAATTCGCCGTGCTGTCGGTGTTGCTGCGTCATCCGCGTCAGCCCTTGAGCCGCGACCGCCTGATGAGCCTGGCGCGTGGCCGCGGACATGAAGCCTTCGAGCGCAGCATCGATGTCTCCATCGCCCGCCTGCGCAAACTGCTGGAAGACGATGCGCATCATCCGCGCCTGCTGCAGACTGTGTGGGGCGTGGGCTATGTGTACGTGCCGCCGGGAGAGGCGGCATGAGCGCCCGGCTGCTGCCACGCAGCGTGTTCGGCCAGCTGGTGCTGGTCATCGCGCTGGTGTTGCTGGGTTCCGGCCTGTTGGCCCTGTTGTTGGTGCGAGAGATGGCGGTGCGGCCGGCCAGCGAACAACTGCTGCAGGCCATGGACGGTTTCGCCAGCGTGGTGGAGGAACTGGATCGCTCCGAAGGCAGCGCCAAGGTAGCGCAGCAACTGCGCGAAGCAGGGCTGGAAGTACGTCGCAGCGCGCCGCCGGAACGCGATCTGCGCGGCGCGCCATTCCTGCGTGCCTTGCGCGAACGCGCGGTCGATCAACTGGGTCTTGGCCGCGAAGTCCGGCTGGGACGGCACGAAGGACGCAACGCGTTCTGGCTGAAGCTGGATACGCGCGAACCGCTTTGGGTGTCGTTCGCACTGGAAAAGCGCGGCCAGGGCGTACGTCGCTTTTCTCTGCTGATGCTGGTGGGCAGCGTCTTGCTGGTCTGGCTGGCGGCCGCCTATTTCGCGCGTCGTCTGGTGCAACCGCTGCGGCAACTGGCCCACGCTGCGCCCGGCATCGTGCGTGGCGATCCTTCCCAGGCCATCCCGACCACGGGCCCGCGCGAAGTGGTGGAACTGGCGCAGGCCTTGACCCATGCCAGCGACGATGTACGTGCGGCGGCCGAGGAACGCGCCTTCATGCTTGCGGGTATTTCGCATGACCTGCGCACGCCACTGACGCGTTTGCAGTTCGCCGTCGAGCTGCTGCCCCAGACAGATCCCGAATTGCGCGCCGGCATCGATCACGACATCGGCGAGATCGACGCCATCCTCACCCAGTTCATCGCCTACGCACGCGATGGACGCGACGAGCCCACCGAAGCGCTGGACCTGGCCGAAATCTGCCGCAATGCCTTGGCCGCAGCCGATCCGCGTTGGGAAGTGTCTCTACCGGATGCTGCGTTGATGCAGGGCAAGCCGATGGCGTTGCTGCGCGCGGTCGAGAACCTGCGGGTCAACGCGGAACGGCACGGCGCGTTTCCCTTCACCTTGAAACTGGATCGCCAGGGCGATGCCTGGCAAGTCGAAGTCTCGGACCAGGGAATAGGCCTGCCCGCCAGCGCTACCGAGCGCGTCAAGCAGCCGTTCGTGCATGCCGGTGACACCGGCGGCAGCGGACTGGGCCTGGCCATCGTCGATCGCGTCGCACGGCAGCATGGCGGCGACCTGGTGTTGCTCGCCAACACCCCGAGCGGATTGCGCGCCTTGTTGCGCGTGCGCGGCGCATGACGTCGAACTGCTTCTATCTGGAATGAAACCTATGAAGATTGCCCAACAAATTTTTCTGCTGGCTGCCTGTCTGGCGACCGTCGCTTTTGACGCTTCCGCACAAGGCCTGCGCGAACGCCTTGCAGCGCGTCGTGCCGAATCGGTCCTGCCCAGCAAGCAAGCGCCAACACTTCCGGCGGGCGCACGCGCGCTGCGCGACATCGCCTACGGCACCGATCCACGCCAGCGCTTCGACGTGTACCTGCCCGCAGCGCCGCACAACGCGCCGGTGATCCTGTTCGTTCACGGCGGCGGCTGGGCCAACGGCAACAAGGACAATCCGGGCATCGTGAAAAACAAGGCGGCGTATTGGCTTCCCAAGGGCTACGTGCTGGTTTCCACCAACTACCGGATGCGTCCGGATACCGCGCCGCTGGACCAGGCCCGCGATGTGGCCCGCGCGCTGGCCGAAGTGCAAAAACGTGCGCCGCAATGGCAGGCCGATCCGTCGCGGGTGGTGCTTATGGGGCATTCGGCCGGCGCGCATCTGGTGCTGCTGGTCGGCGCGTCGGACACGCTGTGGCGCGAAGCCGGCGCCAAGCGGCCCGTGGGGGTGATCTCGCTGGACAGCGGCGCGACCGACGTGCCGCAGACCATGCTTCGCCCACCCTTGCCCGGCATCTACAACACCGCCTTCGGCGACAACAAGGCCGACTGGATCGCCGCATCGCCCTATCACCAGCTCACCGCCGACGCGTTGCCGATGCTGCTGGTCTGTTCCAGTCGCCGCCAGGGCGTCTGCGCGCAGAGCGAGTCATTCCAGGAGAAAGCAGCAAAGCTGCGCGCCAGGGTGGAAGTGTTGCCGCAGGATCTGGGCCATGGGCAGATCAACCATCAACTCGGATCACCCTCGGCTTACACCGATGCGGTGGGACGGTTCGTCGATTCCCTGGCGAAGTGAAGAGAACTGTCATCCCGAGCGTAGCGAGGGATCTGCTTCTCTGTGCAATAGCAGATCCCTCGCTACGCTCGGGATGACAAGCGAAATTTTCTCGGTGGTTGCTTAGCGCGGATGATCCATCAAGCGCGGTGCTGGCGTGCCAGATAATCCGCACTCTGCATTTCGATCAGGCGCGACGCGGTGCGCTCGAAGGCGCCTTGCAGGCGGGTGCCCGAATACAGATCGGTGGGCAGCGTAGCCGCCGTGCAGACCAGGTTGACATGGCGGTCGTAGAGTTCGTCGATCAGATTGACGAAACGGCGCGCGGCGTCCTCGTTGTTGCGGTCGAACGCGGGAATGCCGCCCAACAGCACGGTGTTGAACTCGCGCGCGACCTCGATGTAGTCGTTGGTGCCGCGCGGGCCTTCGCACAGCGCCGCGAAATCGAACCAGGCGATGCTCTTGCCGCGTCCGCGTACGGGGATGCGACGTGATTCGATTTCGATGTTGCCGCGTTTCACCGGCAAGCCGCTGAGTTCGGTCCAGCGTTCGGTCAACCACGCGTCCGATTGCGCGTCCAGCGGCGCGCGGTACACCGGCGAGCGGGTCAATGCGCGAAGGCGGTAGTCTTCCTCGCCTTCGGCATGCAGCACCACGCAGTGCTTCTGCAGCAGGGCGATGGCGGGCAGGAAGCTCTCGCGTTGCAGGCCATCGCGGTACAGGTTCTCCGGCGCGGTGTTGGAGGTGGTGACCAGGACGACGCCCTCGGCGAACATGCGCTCCAGCAAGCGTGCCAGCAGCATCGCATCGCCGATATCGGTGACGAAGAATTCGTCCAGCACCAGCACGCGCAGCTCATCGCGCCATTCCTCGACGATGCGCGCCAGCGGATCGCTCTGCCCGGCATGTTCGCGCAGGCGCTCGTGCACGCCGCGCATGAAGCGATGGAAATGCGTGCGGTATTTCTGCTGGATCGGCAGGTTGTCGTAGAACAGATCAACCAGGAAGGTCTTGCCGCGACCCACGCCGCCCCAGAAATAAAGCCCGCAGACCGGCTCGGGCTTCTTCCAGAACGACAGTTTTTCCCGCCAGCCGGTGTCGGTGGCTTCCAGCAAGTCCTGATGGATGCGGTCCAGTTCCTGCAGCGCTGCATGCTGGGCCGGATCGTCCTGCCAGTCGCCGCGTGCCGCGCCCTGCGCATAGGCCTGCGAGGGCGTCGGTTGCGCTTCGGCTGCGCTCACGCGTCCGGCAGCCAGTGCTTCACGCCGTGCTGCAACGCGCCGCGCAGGTCGATGAGCTTGCGGTGGAAGAAGTGGCTGGTGCCGTGCATGCGCACCAGTTCGGGCTTCTGTTTGAGCGTTTCGATCCAGTCGTAGACCGCCTGCGGGTCCACGATTTCGTCCTCGTCGCCCTGGATCACCAGCCAGGGACACGTGGGCAGGACGATGCTGTCGAAATCCCATCGTCCCACCGGCGGGGCGATGGAAATCACCGCATCCGGCTGGGTCTCGTTGGTGGCGCGCAGCGAGACGTAGGCGCCGAAGCTGAAGCCTGCCAGCCACAGCGCATCGCGCGGGCGCTGTTCGCTGACCCAGGCAACCACGGCCAGCAGGTCGTCGCGTTCGCCATTGCCGTGGTCGAACACGCCCTCGGACTTGCCGACGCCACGAAAATTGAAGCGCACAGTGGTGGCGCCCAGTTCGCGCAGGCTGCGCGCGGCCATGGTCACCACCTTGTTGCTGAGGCTGCCGCCTTCGGTGGACAGCGGGTGGCACAGCACTACGGTCAGTGGCAGTGGTGCTACCTCGACGTCGGGCAAATCGACAGCGAGTTCAAGCTCGCCAGCCGGGCCGGAGAGCATCAGGGCGGTGGATTCAGTGGGGAAGGCCGGGGAGGTCATGCCCCAATGATACCGCCGACGCACATATTCCTTCGTAGGAGCGGGCCTTGCCCGCGATGCTTTTGATGACTTGATGCAGAGCATCGCGGGCAAGGCCCGCTCCTACAGAGGCGGGTTACAGGTCGAAACCCACCACCATCGGATCGTGGTCGGAACTGCGCCACGGTCCGGCGACATCGGCGCCCGCATAGCCTTCGGCGTCCGGTTCGTCGGCATTGATGTGCCACTCGGCCGCGCCGCGCACGCGCTTGGCCAGCGCCGGACTCAGCAGGGCGTGATCCAACCGGCCGAGCATGCCGTTGTAGAGATAGCTGTAAGGCTGCGCCACCTTGGCCACGGCGTAGGCGTCCTTCCAGCCGCGTTCGCGCATGGCACGGATCGGGTCTTCCATCGCGTAGGCGTTGAAATCGCCGACGATCAGTTGCTTGTCGCTGCGCTGACCGGTGGGATCGGTCTTCAACCAGGCATCCAGACGCTGCGCCGACTCGGTGCGCAAGGCATTCCAGCAGGCTTGTCCATCGCGCTGGTTGGCGTCGGCGCCGGTCGCGTCGGAACAGCCCTTGGATTTGAAATGGTTGGCCACCACCACGAAGACCTGGCTGCCTTTGCTGCGCCGGAACGCCTGCGCCAGCGGCACGCGGCTGCAGTTCTCCGACGAGGTGCAGCCGAAGGGAGCCGCTTCCAGCACCGCCGGTTTGCCGACCGGGGAGACGCGGCTCTTGCGATAGATCAGGCCCACGCGGATCTCGTCGTTGCCTGGGCCCTTCTGCGCATCGACGTAGCGCCAGTCGCCGCCGCCGGCATTCAGCGCCTCGACGAACTGCGCGATGCTCGATTGCGGGCCATAGCCGTCGTTCTCCAGTTCCATCAAGGCCGCGACATCGGCATTGAGTCCCTTCAGCGTGAGCACCAGCTTGTCGGTCTGGGCCTGAAGCTGCGCGGGTGTTTTTGCGCCGCGCGGGGTCGGGAATCCGCCGCCCTTGCCGTCGCCATTGAACAGGTTCTCCAGGTTGAACACGGCCACGCGCACGTTGCCGGCCACTTTGGGCGCGGCCGGCCGCGCGGTGGGTTTGACCTCCAGCGGCCGGGTCAGCTGCAGACGGTAGCTGCCATGGCGCTGGTCGACGATGCCCTGGGCGCCGCTGGCGGTGCTGCCGCTGCGGGGAACGCCGTCGGCCAGATACCAGACCGTCTTCGGATCACGCTGGTTGCTGGCATCGTCCAGCACCAGGCGGCGGCGGGCATTGAAGGTTTCGATTTCGCCGATGCGCTGGCTGCCGGGCAGTGCGATCTCGGTCGGTGTCCACAGGCGGCCGCCGAAGCTGGCACTGGTTTCGGCATAACGCGGGTCGGTGCCGTTGAGACTCAGCGGCGCATCGACCATTACCAGCATGCCTTCGATCACCTCCCAGCGGTCCGGTGGTGCGGTGAGCACAAGCGGGATGATGGGCGCGGCCTTGGGCAGTTTGATCGCGTCCACGCGCTCGGCTTGCAGCGTGGTCAAGGTGCCGAACGACTTGCCGTCGCCGGCGTCTTCGAACACGCGGCCCTGCACGCGCACGATGGCGCCGGTGCGCAGCTTGGTCTTCAGGGTCTTCGGAGGCACTACAAAGATCGCATCGGAGGTCAGCGAATCGCCATCGCCCCAGTCCTGCAGAAAAAACCCGCCCATGCCGTCGGTGAACTCGCCGGTGACGGTGCCCTGCACGATGACCGGTTGGCCTTCCAGCGGACTGCGGTCGGCGCGCCCCTGTGCCCTGCCGATGGTGATGACGCTGCGCTTGGCCGCGGCATAGGTGGAAGCGGCGCCGCAGGCGCAGACCAGCGCAAGCAGCAGGGAAGCGTGGAAGCGGGATACGGTCATGAAGACTCCGCAGAAGTTCTGAACAATGAGTGCAGTCACACGATGCTTAAACGGCAACGCCGCCCGGAGGCGGCGTTGTGCGCATCGGCGAGGGCCGAAGCTTACTTGACGTTGGCCAGCATCCAGTCGACCGTGGCATGAATCTGTTCATCGGTCAGGCCCGGGTTACCGCCCTTGGGCGGCATTACCCCGCCGTCGGGACCGGTGAAGCCCTCGATGGCATGCTTGTACAAGGTGTCCTTACCCTTGGAAGCGCGCGCACCGAAACCGGCGGCGGTCAGGGTGGGCGCCATGCCCACGCCATTGGTATGGCAGGCGCCGCACAGGTTCTGGTAGATCACGCCGCCGTCCAGGGTGCCGCCGTAGGCCTGTTGCGCCGAGGCCGCCGCCAATGCGGCAGCCTGCGCCGCAGCCTGCGCAGCGGCACCGGTGGCACCGGCGTACACCGCCCCGGCCGGCGCGATGCGCGCCTCGGTCTGCTTGACCGCAACCGGCGACACTTCCGGCGGAATACTGCCGTGCAGGTAGAACGCACCGGCGATCAGGCCCAGGGTCACCAGCATCAGGAAGCCGATGACCATGGAGAAATGCTTTAGGAATTCGAGGTCGTAGTTACGCACTTTCCACCTTTGGCAGCACGGCCGGAACCGTGCTTGGCTACGAAGACAGGGTTCCCGGGAATGCCGCAAGGCACGTTCCAGGGACGGATCCGGGCGCAGACGCCACAGACAAGGACTGCATTATAAGCAGGGCAGGCGCAGAAGCCTCAAGCCGTGAAGTAAACCTCGACCGGCGAAACCGCCTGCGCAAGCACCGCGCGGACCGGATACGCGGCGTCCGCCTCCATCCCCGAGACCGCGCTGGCCAGCACTTCCTGCTTGGCCTGTCCTTCTATATGCAGGTACAGCCGACGGGCCGACAGGATTGGTGGCAGGGTCAGGGTGATGCGGGGTTCGCCGGCATCGGGTGCGCGCATGGGCAGGACCAGGGCCTGGGTGTGCGGGTCCAGCGCCTGGGCCAGGTGATCGCCGCCGGGGAAGAACGAAGCGGTGTGGCCGTCGTTGCCCATGCCCAGTACCAGCGCATCGAAGGGCATCGGCAGCGCCCGCAGCGCGCGTTCGACTTCGGCCAGTGCGTTTTCCGGTTCGGGCACCGCGCGATACAGCGGCACGAACCTGGCCACCGCCGAAGGCCCGTCCAGCAGGTGGGTCTTGAGCAGCGCGGCGTTCGAGCGCGGACTGGATTCGGGCACCCAGCGCTCGTCGACCAGGGTGACGATCACGCGCGACCAGTCCAGCGGCTGCAGCGCCAGCGCCTGCATGAAAGCTTTCGGTGTGTTGCCACCTGACAGGGCGACGCTGGCGAACGCGCGTTGCTGCAGGGCTGCACGCAGATCGTCGGCGACGGCTTTGGCCAGCGCGTCGGCAAGCGTGACTGGGTCAGGAAATACGTGCTGCTGGATTCGAGCGGACAGGTCGGCAGTCATGTGGTACTCCGATTGCTCCCTTCTCCCGTCGGGAGAAGGTGCCCGAAGGGCGGATGAGGGAATGGGCCATCAGATGCGATGCAGCTTCCGTGAGTTGGCATTCTCCCGCCCTCACACCCCGAGGGTGCTTCCTTCGGGGCGTCCGTCGCTTCGCGCCATCCCGTATCGAGTACGGGACAGGCTCTTCTCCCGGCAGGAGAAGGAAGATCGCTCAAGCCGCATCTTCATGCCACGTCCGCCCATCACGTTCGATCAACGCAACAGCCGCACTCGGCCCCCACGATCCAGAGGTATAAGGCTTCGGCGCCTCGCGCAGGGTTTCCCAGGCAGCCAGAATCGGATCGATCCACTTCCACGCCGCTTCCACTTCGTCGCGACGCATGAACAAGGTCGGGTTGCCGCGCACCACGTCCATCAGCAGGCGTTCGTAGGCTTCGGGCTGGTGCACGCCGAAGGCCTCGGCGAAGCTCATGTCCAGCGGCACGTGCTGCAGACGCAAACCACCCGGGCCCGGGTCCTTGATCATCAGCCACAGCTTCACGCCTTCGTCGGGTTGCAGGCGCAGCACCAGCTTGTTGGCCATGACCGGGCCAGCGGCGTTCTCGAAGATCGAATGCGGCACCGGCTTGAACGCGACCACAATTTCCGAGACGCGTTCGGCCAGCCGCTTGCCGGTGCGCAGGTAGAACGGCACGCCGGCCCAGCGCCAGTTGTCTACTTCAGCCTTCAGCGCCACGAAAGTCTCGGTGCGCGAATCGGTGCGACCCAGTTCGTCCAGGTAACCCGGGACCGCGCCGCCATTGCTGGCACCGGCACGGTACTGGCCGCGCACGGTCAGCTGGGCAGCGTCCTCAGCGTCGATCGGGCGCAGTGAACGCAGCACCTTCAATTTCTCGTCGCGCACCGCATCGGCCTGCATCGCCGCCGGTGGTTCCATCGAGACCATGCACAACAGCTGCAGCAGATGGTTCTGGACCATGTCGCGCAGCGCGCCGGAGGTGTCGTAGTAGCCGGCGCGCTTCTCCAGTCCGACGGTCTCGGCCACCGTGATCTGCACATGGTCGACGTAGTTGGAATTCCACAGCGGCTCGAACAGGATGTTGGCGAAGCGCAGCGCCATCAGGTTCTGCACCGTCTCCTTGCCCAGGTAGTGGTCGATGCGGAAGATCTGGCTCTCCGAGAACGCACTGCCGACCGCGTCGTTGATGACCGCCGCGCTGGCCGAATCCTTGCCGATGGGTTTTTCGATCACCACCCGCGACTTACCTTGGTTGAGGTCATGCGCCTTGAGCCGGGTGCACAAGTCCACGAACAGGCCGGGACTGGTGGACAGGTAGAACACACGGATGCGGTCGCCGTGGGTCAGCAGCTCGTCGGCGAACTCCTGCCAGCCCTCATCCTTGGTCGCGTCCAGCGCGTGATAGCCCAGCTTCTGCAGGAAAGGCGCCAGCTTGGGCTGCAGGGACGCGTCGCCGGCTACGACCGACGCCAGCGCGTCGCTTACCTTGGCCCGGTAGTCCGCGTCGTTCTGCTTGTCGCGGGCCACGCCGATGATGCGGCTGTCTTCGGGAATCTGCCCGTCGGCATAGCGGCGGAACAGGCCCGGCAGCAGCTTGCGCAGCGCCAGATCGCCGGTGCCACCGAAAATCACAAGGTCGAAGGTATCGACGGGGACAGTCTTGGCAGTCACGACAGCGCTCGCGGGTGCAGGATTGAGAACCGGAAAAATACCACCGAAATACCAAGGGGGCCAGTCATGCCCTTGATTTGGGCTGATGAAGCGACCAGCTTGCGGCATTGGTATTTCATTGGTACTTTCACGCCATGAGCTCAGCCCTGACCCTGGAATACCAACGCCTGGCCGCCGCCGAAACCACCCGCACCCTGGCCTACCAGCGCCTGCGTCGGGGGGTGCAGAACCTGATCGACAGCGGCGTGCTGCAGCCGGGTCAGGCCCTGCCCAGCGAGCGCGACCTGTGCCAGCAGCTCTCGCTTTCCCGGGTCACCGTGCGTCGCGCGCTGGCCGGCCTGGTCGAAGCCGGCCTGCTGACCCAGCGCCACGGTTCGGGCAGCTTCGTGGCCGAACGCATCCAGCGCTCGTTCTCACGCCTGACCAGCTTCACCGACGATCTGCGCGAGCGCGGCCTGAATCCGCGCTCGGAATTCTTCGACCGCAGCGTCGGCGAAGTCACGCCCGAAGAAGCCATGGCCCTGAACCTGTCGCCCGGCAGCGGCGTGGTGCGCATCCATCGCGTGCGTTATGGCGGCGATTCGCCACTCGCTGTCGAACGCACCCTGGTGCCGCACGCCTTGCTGCCCGATCCGATGAGCGTGGTCGATTCTTTGTACGAAGCCCTGCAGCCACACGGAAACCGTCCGGTGCGCGCCCTGCAGCATCTGCGCGCGGTCGCGCTGGACGAGGAAACCTCACGCCTGTTGCAGTTGCCCGCGGGCAGTCCCGGTTTGTTGATCGAACGCCGCGCGTTTCTCGCCGATGGCCGCGTGGTGGAATCCACGCGCTCGTTCTATCGCGGCGATGCCTACGATTTCGTCGCCGAATTGCATAGCGAATAGGTCTAGTCTGATCGCGTCGACAGGCTGACCCTGGACAGCGTCCACCTTCGCGCGAACACGATGCGCGGCAACTCGGAACTAAAAACTCACATTCACGTGGGAATGGGGCTCTCATTCGAGAAATGCCGCTAATGTGACTGCTGTCGGATTAGGTGTTTGTATGCCGCCGGGAATTCGCCGGTTGCAGTTGCAGCAACGACCGACATCTCAAGTGCACGTCGGGGGTGGTTATGAGTGCGAACAAGCGTTCGGAAATCGTGGCGAAAATGCCCGAGGCGGCCAATGCGGACGCAAGCGACAACAAGATGGACCAGATCCGCGAACTGATGTTCGGCGGCGTGGTGCGCGATTTCGATCGCCGCCTCAAGGAACTCGCCGAGCACATGGATGGCGAACTGGCCCGGGTGGCTATCGACTACGAAAGACGCATCGCAAGTGTGGAAGCACGGCTGGACCCGCAGCTCGAAAAGCTTGGCACCCTGCTGCGCCAGGAAAGCGCTGCGCGCACCAGCGCACTGGACGATATCGACGTCCGCTTCGCCCAGGCCCAGCGCACCCAGCGCAGCGAGATCAACGCCGTGCTGCAGCAGCACGAAGACAACGCCGATGCCGCCGAAGCGCGCGCGCGCGCGGCGTTGGCGCAGCTCGATGAACGTACCCAGGCGGCGCTGCAGGCGGTGCGGGAAGCATTGTCGTCGGCCCGCAACGAACTGGGCGGGCAGAAACTGGCGCGCGAGGACCTGGCCGACCTGATGGCGGAGGTTTCGTTGCGTCTGCGCGGCACCCGGGACGCCGCACAGGACGGTTGAGGATCGACGCGCATGAACGGCGAATACGAGCGTCTTCGCCAACTGCTGCTGGCACAGGAGTGCGACCGCATGGACGCGCTGCAGGCCAGTGTGCGAAAGGCGACCGCGCGTTTCGAACGCGTTCCGGATCTGCTGGCCGAGGATATCGAAGCCAGCCTGCGCAAGGGCGAACGCTCGCGTCTGGCCAATGTATTGTCCGAAGCCAGCGCCGATTCGTTGGAAATCGCGGTGCGCCGACGCCCGCAGGCGGTGCTGCAGGCGGTCTATCCGATCATCGGCCCGGCGATCCGTCGTTCTCTGGGCGAAGCGTTGCGGCAGATGGCCGACGACCTGGACCGCGCGCTCAGCGACACGCTCAGTCCGCGCGCGTTGCTGTGGCGCTGGGAGGCCTGGCGCAGTGGCACGCCCTATGCGCAGGTGATGCTCAGACACACCACGCGCTATCAGGTCGAGCACCTGTTCCTGATTGCGCCGGAGTCCGGCCTGCTGCTGGGTCACCTCAGCGCCAGTGGACTGCCGTCGTTGGACGCCGATGCCGTCGCCGGAATGTTCACCGCGATCCAGCAGTTCGTGCGCGATTCGGTCGCCATCGACGGGGAGGGTGGCATCGGTTCGGCCACAATCGCCGGCTACCGCCTCGCGGTCTGCGAAGGTCCAGACGCCCGCCTGGTGGCATTCGTCAGAGGCGTGCCATCCAGTGACTTCGGTACACGACTGGAGCAACTCAACGAGGAGTTGCACGCCCGTCACGGTGCACGGCTGGGCGAAGCCGAATCGGTGGGCGCCGCAGGCGCCGGATTGCTGGAACAACCCCAGCTGGATGAACTCAACACCCGCTGGGCGGGGCAGGATGGGGTGGCGCGTCCACGTCGCCGACGCTATCTGTGGGCCGCACTGGTCGCGTTGCTGTTTGCGGTGTTCGCCTATCTGCTGCTCGGCTGGCAATGGTCAGGTCAGGCCGAGGCGATCAGGCAGCATCTGGCCGCAACACCGGGCCTGGCAGTTTCCTCGTTCGACGCCGACAAGCGCGGCCGCCTGCGCGTGGAGGCGCTGATGGATCCGCTGGCCACCGACCCCCGTGCCTGGATCGCGGAGCACCATCCCGATGTCGGGATCGAGATGCGGACGCGCCCATTCGTTTCCCTGGAACCGCAGCTGGTGGGGCGCCGCGTCGCCCAGATGCTTGGTCTTCCCGAGGCCACGGTGAAAGCGCCCGATGCCCAGGGCGTCATCCATCTGAGCGGGTCGGTACCGTTTGCGGACTGGTATCGCGCCCGTGCCACACCGCTCTCCACGCCCGGCGTTACCCGGATCGAATACGACGGCCTGTCCTATCCGGCCAAACCTGAGATCGATGCGGCCATTGCTTCCATCGAAGCGCAAAGCATCGCGTTCGCCAGTGGCACGGTGACTCCGGAACCGGGCTGGCAGGACGTCCTGGCCGACCTGGGCCGGAAGCTGCAAGCGCTGGAACGAACCGGCGCCACTTTCCGTATCGCCTTCCATCTGCGGACTGCCGGCGTAACCGACGAGCCAGGCACGCTCGACCAGAACCGTGGTCTGCGCCAGCAACGCGCCGAGTGGCTGGCCACCCGCCTGTCGGCATTGCTGCATGCGCCTTCCACCATCGCCGTCAACCCGGACGCCGCGTTCGCCTTGCCGCAGAGCGAGCGCTTGCGCGCGGCCGTGGTGACGGTGCAGCCATACCCCGCACCGGTGACACCATGATCTCTGTTTCGCGAAAAATCAGCCTGCTCGGCGATTTCGCCGTCGGCAAGACCAGCACCGTCGCGCGTGCCGTGCGCAACACCTTTTCCGATGCGTACTTGACTACCGTCGGGGTGAAGGTGGACACCAAGACCATCCTGCAGGCCGACGGGCACAGTCTGAGACTGGTGCTGTGGGATATCGCCGGCGCCAACTCGCTGGATCAGATGCGCGCCAATTACATCGGCGGTACCCACGGGTTGCTGCTGGTCGCCGACGGCACCCGCGCCGAGACCGCCGAAACCGCGCTCGGTCTCTACGATCAGGCCACGCACCTGCTGGGACGCGCGCTGCCGGCCGTACTCATACTCAACAAGTGCGACCTGGCCGGCGAATGGGACGTGCCACCAGAGCGCATCCGCGAACTTGCCGGGCGGTTGCCTGTCTTCAGCGGCAGCGCGCGTACGGGAGAGGGCGTGGAGGAGGCATTCGCGACCCTGGCCGCCGCGGTCGACGACCACGACCATCGCAGTGAGTAGCGTGCGTCGTCCTGGCAAAGCCACCGCGCACGGACGTCCTCCCGTGGTGGTGACCCTGGATCAGGAGGGCGCGGTGCTCGACGTGGTCGGCGACATCGACTGGTTCGTCGCCAGCGACGACACGCGCGAAGACGTCTTCCGTCGTCTGCACGATTTGCGCGAGGGCTACGAAGCAGTACCCGACATTCTTCCCGCAGTAGAGCTTTCGCCGGGGCGTTATGCCGACCTCCATATCCTGGCCGAGGAACAAAGCCGGCATTTCGTGCTCCTGGACGTCACCGAAATCATGCAGGCGTTGCGCCTGAACCAACAGACTGGCAACGAGCTGGCATTGGCCGAAGCCGAGCACCGCCGCAGGTTGCAGAAGCCAGTGCGCGACTCATCCACGCGCACATCGCCCCTGCAGAAGTTTCACCGCAGCTCGGAGCTGTTTGCCGAACTTGTCCACGCGGCGCGCACACCGTTGGCGCAGCTGGCTGGCCATGCGCGTCTGCTCGAACAGCGGTGCGCGAACGATCCAGCTGCGTTGCGCTCCATCGCCGCCATTCGACATGCCGCCGTGCGTCTGGAGGCGCTGTCGACCAACGGCCTGGTGGCGCTGGGCGGGCTGAGCGTCGACAACCGGAACCCCGGCGCTGTCGATCTTGGCCAACTTGCGGCCTTGCTGCAGGAAACCTTCGCCTTGCAGGCGCAGGGGCAAGGCGTGGGCTTCGAGGTGCAGGTGCCCGAACATCCGACGCTGATCGAGATCGACACGCTGGCGCTGCGCCAGATACTGATCAACCTGATTGTCCACGCATTGGAGGGGATCGAGAACGGCCGGCTGGTCGTTTCGCTTTCGGTGGGCACGCAGGGATTGGAAATAGAGATCGGTGGCGAACCGTCAGGCTTCAGCGCCGGCCATTTCGGCGCGCTGATCACCAGCAACGAGCTGCTGCAATCCAACCCCGGCGGCAGCCTGGGACTGGCGGTCAGCCAGCAGTTGCTGATGCAGATGCGCGCCGTCGTGGAGTTGGTGCCGCGCCGCGTGGGCGGTTACGAGCTATGGATAAGGATGCCGCTGAATCGGGTGGCGGGCGTAGAGGACGAGCCGCCACTGCGCGAGTCTGCTTCTGCAGCCCCGTCCGGTGGCGGTCCGGGCGACAGGAGCAAGCGATGATCCAGATCAGCGACATGATCGCATTCGTCGCGGTGGTGGAAACCAGCAGTTTCACCGAGGCCGCGCGGCGTCTGAGCACGACCAAATCGGTAATCAGCCGGCGGGTCAGCGATCTGGAACGTGAGCTGGGTGCTGCGCTGCTGCAGCGCAACGCGCGCAGCGTGCGTTCCACCGAAGTGGGGGCCGTTTACTACGCCAAGTGCGTGCGCATTCTTGAATCCATCGGTGCGGCGAACGATTTCGTCGCAGGCTTCAACAGCCTGGTTCGCGGGCGCTTGCGCGTGGCGGTACCCGAGTCTTTTGGCGAAGCCTTGGTCACGCCACTGTTAAACGAATTCGCCCAGCGATACCCCGAAGTGCTGCTGGATATCCAGGCCGATGACGATTACGTCAATCTCGGCGACAGTCATTTCGATGTGGCCCTGCGTGTCGGCCGTCTGGGCGATGCCAATCTCATCGCGCGCCCACTCACTACTTTCCGCCAGTGGCTCTGCGCCAGCCCGGCCTACCTGCAGGCCCGCGGCGTGCCGCGTTCGCCCAACGATCTGGCCGAACACGATGGCTTGATCAACGCATCCGGCGAAGGTCATGGCCACTGGCAGCTGTGGATCAACGGCGAATTGCGCGGTTGCCGCGTGCGCGAGCGTATCTGCAGCAACAACAGCGCGCAGTTGATCTCTGCGGCGTGCGCAGGGCTTGGCATCGTGCAGGCACCCAGCCTCCTTGCCGCTGACGCGCTGGTGTCGGGGCAACTGCGCATCGTGCTGCCGGAATGCGCGCCACCTGCCAGCCCCATTTCCATTGTCTATCCCAAGAGCAGGCGCGCCTCGCAGAAGATCCAGGCGTTGCTGTCGTTTCTGGCCGAACGCATTGCGGTTGTCGCGAATTGGGATGAGCGCATCGCCCAGGTACCGCAGACGGGCGCACTGGAGCGCCATGCGCCGAGCGTTCGCGATTTGCGAACGCTCGATTCGCTATCCGTGACTGGCACGCCCTGATCCGCCGCCTATCCTGCAGGTCAGGAGTGTTTTTTCGGGTGATCTTCACATGGATAGTGAGATTGATCACACGCGCGGGGAGAGGGTGGTGCCTGCGCCCATGCGGCCATCGAGCAATCGATGGCCGCATGGCGAAACCAGGGATTCAAAGGCTTCTGCCGGCGGCTACGCCCCGGTAGTTGCGTGGCGCGGCGAGTTCCCCACTCCAGCGCCACGCGTGGTACCTGCCAAGTCCCCAAGCTCTGGCAGGTATTCGCGGTCGCTCCGACGGCGACAGGTCGAGGGGGCTTCGGCCCCCTCGTTTTTTCAGGATGCGGTCAGGGAGTAAGGACGATGAAGGAACGATCCGCCGCTGGCAGCAATGCCCACTTGGCAAGGACACGCCCATGAACAGGATGGCCACCCAACACATGGATTCGACGAAAGCACATTCCACCGACGCCAAGTCGCAATGGGCGCTTCACGTGGAGAGTGCAGGTCTGGACAAGGCCGTCTTCGAGGCGAACTGGCGCGCGCGCCAGCGTCTCAACGACGCGCAGTGGGCCAAGGTGCTTGAAATACTGCCGGGCCGCATCGGTGTACGGGCCAGCAACGGCGGCAATGCCCGGCGTTTCGTGGAGGCAGTGTTATGGATGGCGCATACACGCGCCTACTGGTCAGACATTCCCGCCGAATACGGTGCCTGGCACGCCATCTACATCCGCTTCGGTCGTTGGGCGCATGAAGGCGTGTGGGGTGAGGTGGTCCAGGCCATGGAGACACTTCCGGAAACCCAGGCCCTGCTGGGCGCCATGGTCGACAAGTATCTGGCTACCTACCGTCTGCAGCGCCTGCGCGGGCGGATGAAGTAATCGAGATGGCCAGTCCGCAGATTTCACGCCCGCACTGGCATGCCTTACCCGCTTCTATAGAAAGCGATCAATGCATGCATGTCGTAACCAGCACGGTGGTGCTGAGTGCGCCTGAAAACGAATGCATCATCACGCTGACCATCAGCGGTGAGAAGGCAGGCCTCACGAAAATCGTGCACGAAATGTGCAGCATGGCGATCAATCGCGCCATCGAGCCACTGCGAGACCCCGCCCCCGAGTTTTGACGCGGCAGGTCGCTCGGCCGGCATCTCAAACGCCTTCGCAGCCCTCGGTCTGCATGCGCAACGGGAGCGAACGCCCTCCCCGATCCGGGACGATTACGGTGTGTCAGGGAATTGGTGCGCCTGGAGGGATTCGAACCCCCGACCAATGGCTTCGGAAGCCACTACTCTATCCGGCTGAGCTACAGGCGCACGGGGCAGGCATTCTAACGGCAAACCGGCGTAGCGTCCCTGCCTGTGTGGATCTGTCCGCGACGAACCGGCCTGATACGCTTAGCGGCATGGGTTACGAACGTCACCAGCCCGCACTGGCGCCGCGAGGGCGCGAACGATTGGGCCAATACTGGAAACTGATACGCGGCGACCGTCCGATCGGCGTGCTGCTGTTGCTGTGGCCGACCTGGTGGGCCCTGTGGATCGCGGCCGATGGCGTGCCGCCGCTGGGAACGCTGTTCGTGTTCACGGTGGGGGTCTGGCTCACACGCTCGGCTGGTTGCGTGATCAACGACTACGCCGACCGCTGGCTGGACCCGCAGGTGGAGCGCACGCGAGGACGGCCGCTGGCCACCGGCGCGGTCAGCGGACGCGAGGCCCTGGCCGTGTTCGCGGTGCTGATGCTGGTGGCCTTCGCGCTGGTGCTCACCCTTAACCGGCTCACGGTCTATCTGAGCGTGGTCGGGCTTTTCCTGGCCGCCAGTTATCCGTATCTCAAGCGCTACACCTACCTGCCGCAGGTCTATCTGGGCCTGGCGTTCGGCTGGGGCATCCCGATGGCGTTCGCGGCGGTGCAGGGCACGGTGCCGTCGGTGGCCTGGGTGCTGTACTGCGCAAACATTCTCTGGGCGACCGCTTACGACACCTGGTACGCCATGGTCGATCGCGAAGACGACCTGCGCGCCGGCTCCAAATCCACCGCGATCCTGTTCGGCGACCTGGACCTGGCCGCGCAAGGCGTGTTGTACGTGCTCACCTTCGCAGCGCTGTGGTTGGTGGGAAGGCAGGCGCAGCTGGGTCTGTACTACTGGATAGCACTGGGCGTGGCGGCGTTGTTGGCCGCATATCAATTCCGGATCGCCCGCTACCGCGAACGCGAGGCCTGCTTCCGCGCGTTCCTGCACAACAACTGGATCGGCGCGGTGGTGTTTGCGGGGATTGCCCTCCACTACGCGCTGCAAGGGCGCATCTAGGTCTCAACGAGGCTGGCCATCCCAATGCCCCGACAACGGCCTGATGCAGCCCGCGTTCAAACCATGGCGGCTATGGTGAAGCAGGTTTTTTCCTGGGCGGGTAGCTCCATGAAACGAATAGCCATGGCGTTTGCCGGACTGCTTTGCGCGGGCCATGCTCTGGCCCAGAGTGCGGAATCGCTGGATCTGCGCGTCCCGGAAGCGCCCGTCGTCGCCGAAACCACCCCGCCGCGCGACCCGCCCGGCACCTATTACGGCGACACCAGCGGCACGCCTTCCCGCCGCGGCCAGCCGGATGCCGAAGTCGTCGATGACGGCAAGGCCAAGGTCTGGGGCAGCTTCACCACCGGAATCGGCCACACCAAGGGTTACGGCACCTCGCATTACAACGCCGCAGAGATCAACGTCAGCAAATCATTCGGCGATGGCGAGCGGCCCAATACGATGAATCTGCAGATCCATGTCGAAAAGAGCGACGGTCCCGGCTTCGGTGGCCGTTACCCATCTCCCTATTACGATCGCAGCATGGACTACCCGCCGCGCTGAAGGCAGCTTTCAAGCGCAGTGCTTGCGGAGCTCGGTGCCGCCGCTTCGCCGGTCTGTTCGTCGCCCAGGAAACTCCGAACAACTCATGCAAGGGTTGTTCAAACCTTCCTTAAGCACCACGCGGGAATCGCGTCGTTATCGCTAGATAAGAGTAGGTCGAGGCATCGCGGCGGGTCAGCGCCACGACGGTAGCAACGGCTCACGTCTCGAGAAACCAGTTGGTAGCGAGCCTATCGAACCGCGCGCTGCGCAGTAGGTCGGGGCTACGCCCCCGACGCGCAGGTGCATGCCTACGTGTGTCGGGGGCGTAGCCCCAACCTCCAGTTCAGGCGTTTCTCAAGGCACCCGCGCGCAAACCCATGCATCCACGCGTGCCACGCCTGCGCGTCGCAGACTCTTGGCTGCAGCTTCCAGGGTCGCACCCGTGGTCATCACATCGTCGATCAGGGTCACGTGCTCCGGCAGTGCCGCGCTTACGCGCACTTCGAACGCGCGCCGCAGATTGCGCCGACGGGCATCGGCATCCAGTTCCGATTGCGGCGCGGTAGCCCGTGTGCGAACCAGCATCTCCGATAACAAGGGAACCTGCAGTCCGCGGGCCAGGGACTTGGCCAGTTCCTGCGCCTGGTCGTAGCCGCGTCTGCGCAGACGCGCGTCGTGCAGCGGCACCGGCATCAAGGCCGAAGGCTTGGGCAGCCCGGAGACGCCCTGCAGCATGAGCTCGGACAGTAACCGTCCTGCGGCCAGATCGTTGTGGAATTTGAAGCGGGGCACCAGCCGGTCCAGGGGAAACCCGTAAACGAACGTGGCGCGGGTTCCGGTCAGCGGCGGCGGGCGCTGCAGGCAGGTCCCGCAGACGCCCGGCGACGGCAGTGGCAAGGCGCAACGCAGGCAGGCGCTGTCGTTCCAGCGCAGTGCGTCGGCGCAGGCGCGGCACAGATCCAGGCCTTCCGCGCCGCTTTCGCCGCACAACAGGCAGCGCGGCGCAAAGACCAGGCGGCCTGCCTTACGCAGCCACCCGTCAACTTTCAACGCATCCATGCGGTTGACAGCCTCGCTTCCGGTTTCCAGACTGCCCGGACTTTAACGCCGCGAGGCCCCGATGTCCGCCACCACAATGTTTGTCGCCAGCCCGGTTCGCCACGATTGGGCCCAGGCAGAGATCGAGGCCCTGTTCGACCTGCCTTTCCCCGAGCTGTTGTACCGGGCCGCCAGCGTGCACCGCCAGCACTTCGACCCGTCTGAAGTCCAGGTGTCCACCCTGCTGTCGGTAAAAACCGGCGGTTGTCCGGAAGACTGCAGCTACTGCCCGCAGGCCCAGCGCTACCAGACCGGCGTGGACGCGCAGAAGCTGATGAGCACCGAAGCGGTGCTGGAGAAGGCCAAGCAGGCCAAGGCGGCCGGCGCCTCGCGCTTCTGCATGGGCGCGGCCTGGCGCTCGCCCAAGGACCGCGACATCCCCAAGGTCGCGGCCATGATCCGCGAAGTGAAGGCGCTGGGCCTGGAAACCTGCGCCACCCTGGGCATGCTCAGCGCGCCGCAGGCCGATGCGCTGAAGTCCGCCGGGCTGGACTACTACAACCACAACCTGGACACCGCGCCGGACTTCTATGGCGAGATCATCCACACCCGCGAGTACCAGGACCGCTTGGACACGCTGGAACATGTGCGCGACGCGGGCATGAAGACCTGCTGCGGCGGCATCGTGGGCATGGGCGAGTCGCGCGCGCAGCGTGCCGGCCTGCTGCTGGCGCTGGCCAATCTGCCCGCGCATCCGGATTCGGTGCCGATCAACCGCCTGGTCCAGGTGGAAGGCACGCCTTTACACGGCACTGCCGAGCTGGACCCGTTCGAATTCGTGCGCACCATCGCAATCGCGCGGATCACCATGCCGCACTCTATGGTCAGGTTGTCGGCCGGTCGCGAATCCATGAGCGACGAGCTGCAGGCGTTGTGTTTCGCCGCCGGCGCCAACTCGATCTTCTATGGGGAAAAACTGCTGACCACCGGCAACCCGGACGTGGAGCGCGACCAGGCGCTGTTCGCGCGTCTGGGTCTGCGGCCCATGGCCGTGACGGTGGACACGCAGGTAGAAGGTGGTGGCACGGTTCATGCAGACATCGTGGAAGACGCGCATGCCTGCGGGCGGGCGGCTTGAAGGGGTAGTCGGCAGCCGGCGTTTGCTGTGCCCCCTTTGGAAAAGGGGGCTACGGGGGATTTGCTCTTGATCTTCGCTTTCAAAGCAAAAAGCAAATCCCCCTCAATCCCCCTTCTTCAAAGGGGGAGCTTCAAAGGAGGCCAGATGAAGAACTTTGATCGACATATGACCGGTAACCAAGACCACAACCACCAATAGGCCATTCCCAAAAATGTCCCGTCCCGACCTGCACGAACGCGTCCTGGCCCTGCGCAAACTGCGCATCGCCCAGGGCCGCCAGCGTGTCCGCCGCACGCTGACCCGGCGCGACGGCGTGCGCGTGGAAGTGGACGGTCGCTGGCTGACCGAGTTCTGCGGCAACGACTACCTGGGGCTTTCGCAACAGTTCGAAGTGGTGAGCGCATTGCAGGACGGCGCCGCGCGCGATGGCGTCGGCGCGGGCGCTTCGCACCTAGTCAGCGGACATCACGCCGCGCACGACGCGCTGGAACGCGAAGTCGCGCAATGGCTGGGTTACCCGCGTGGTTTGCTGTTCGGCAGCGGCTTCACGGCCAACCTGGCGGTGCAGCAGGCGCTGCTGCAGGAAGGCGATGTCTGCGTGCAGGACCGGCTCAACCACGCCAGCCTACTAGACGCCTCGCATCTGGCCGGCTGCCGTCTGCGGCGCTATCCGCATGGCGATGCCGAAGGCGCCCTGCGCCAGCTCAAGCATGCGCCCGACGGCGCGGCGATGCTCGCCACCGACGGCGTCTTCAGCATGGATGGCGATGTCGCGCCACTGCGCGCGTTGACCCTGGTTTCGCGCATGCAGCAGGCCTTGCTGTACGTGGACGATGCGCATGGCGTGGGCGTGCGCGGTCCGGAAGGACGCGGCAGCGTGGCCGAAGCCAAGCTCGGCGCCGCCGAAGTGCCGTTGCAGCTGGTCACCCTGGGCAAGGCGCTGGGCGGCTATGGCGCCATCGTGCTGGGCGACGACGCGCTGATCCAGCATCTGTGCGAAACCGCTCGCCCTTATATCTACACCACCGCACTGCCGCCGGCCCAGGCCGCGGCCACGCTGGCGGCGGTCAAGCACGCGCGTCGCGACCAGTGGCGCCGCGAAAAACTGCAGGGCCTGGTCGGCCGCTTCCGCACCAGCGCGCAGCGCCACGGGCTGGAGCTGTTCGATTCCGATTCGCCGATCCAGCCGGTGATGTGCGGCAGCGACGCCACCGCCATGGCCATGTCCGCGGCGCTGGAGAACGCCGGCTATCTGGTCACCGCGATCCGTCCGCCGACCGTGCCCGAAGGCAAGGCGCGCCTGCGCATCACGCTGTCTACCTTGCACATGCCGGCCGAAGTGGATGCGCTGGTCGAGATCCTGGCGCGCTCGCGCGACGCCGTACAGCGCGTACGCGGCGCCGCCTGATCGATGCCCTTGCATGTGGAAGTCGTGGGCAAGGGCCCACCGTTGGTCCTGATCCACGGCTGGGGTTTGCATGGCGGGGTGTTCGCGCCCCTGGTCGACCGCCTCTCTGATCAATTCCAGTTCCATCTGGTCGACCTGCCCGGACATGGTCATAGCCGCGAAGACCAGACGCCGCTGACCCTGCAGGCTTGCGTGCCGGAACTGTTGGCCTGCACGCCACCAGCTGCGTGGATCGCGTGGTCACTGGGCGGACTGTTCGCCTTGGAGGCGGCCGCCACTTCGACGCAGGTGCGCGCGCTGGCGTTGATCGCGGCGACGCCGTGCTTCGTGCGCGCGCCCGACTGGCCGCATGCGGTTGAAGCGTCGGTGTTCGCCCAGTTCGGACGCGACCTGCAGCAGGACTATCGCGGTACGCTGGAGCGCTTTCTCGCGCTGGATACCATCGGTTCGGAGCATGCGCGTGCCGAGCTGCGCACGCTGAAGGAAAATCTCTACGCACGTGGAGAGCCCGCGCCGCGCGCGCTGCAGCAAGGCCTGAACCTGCTGGAAGCAACCGACCTGCGCGCCGTGCTGCCAGAAATTTCCGTGCCCAGCCTTTGGATCTCTGGCCGTCGCGACCGGCTGGTGCCACCGACGGCGATGCAAGCGGCCGCCAGTCTCGCGCCGCACGGCCGCTACCTGGACATCGCAGGCGGCGGGCATGCGCCGTTCCTTGGCCATGCCGACCGCGTTGCGGAAGAACTACGCCTGTTTCTCTCACACGCGGTAGGAGCGACGCGAGTCGCGAACAAACCCTCTTTCGCGACTCGCGTCGCTCCTACGTCTGACTCCGAATAGCCCGCACCATGAACACCCCCTTCGACCATCGTCATATCCGACGCGCCTTCTCGCGTTCGGCTTCCAGTTACGACGCGGCAGCGGCGTTGCAGCATGAGGTGGAAAAGCGCCTGCTCGAATCGCTGGATTATTTCGGCGAACGAATTCCGCAAGTCGTACTGGATGTCGGCAGTGGCCCGGCGCATGCCGCCGCCGCCATGCGCAAGCGCTGGCCGCGCGCGCAGGTGATCGCGCTGGACATGGCACTGCCCATGTTGCGCGAAGCGAAGAAGCATGCGGGCTGGTGGAAACCCTTCGCGCGCGTCTGCGCCGATGCGCGCGCGCTGCCGCTGGCCGAGGGCAGCGTGGATGTGTTGTTCACCAACCTGTGCCTGCAGTGGGTGGAAGATCTGCCGGCGGTGTTCGCCGGTTTCCGGCGCGTGCTCAAGCCGGGCGGGTTGTTGCTGTGTTCGACCTTCGGGCCGGAAACGCTGATCGAGCTGCGCGATGCGTTCGCCGAAGCCGACGCCTCGCCGCATGTCAGCCGGTTCCCGCCCATCGCCCAGTTCGGCGATGCCTTGTTGATGGCAGGCTTCCGCGATCCGGTGGTGGACCGCGACCGTTTCACCCTGACCTACGACGACTTGCCCGCCTTGATGCGTGAACTGCGCGCGATGGGTGCGACCAATGCGCTGCAATCGCGGCGGCACACGCTGACCGGCCGTTCTCGTTTCGCTGCAGCCAGTGCGGCCTACGAAGCATTCCGTCAGGCAGACGGCAAGCTGCCCAGCACCTGGGAAGTGATCTATGCCCACGCCTGGGCGCCCGAGCATGGCGCGCCCATCCGCGAAGACGGACGGGAAGTAGCGGCGGTGCCGCTGTCGGCGATTCCTATCCGTCGCCGCGAGTGATCATTCCTTGCCGATCACGACCTCGCTGATCTGCAGCACCGGTTGCAGATCGGTGTAGTTGGGAATGTCGCCCAGGAGTTCCGCCGCATGCGGCCCAAAGCCCTGCTGGAACGACTCGACCGATTCGCAGAACACATGGCACATGGCCACGTAAGCCGGCGGACTGCCAGGGTCGCCGCCGGCCAGGCCGCGATCGACGGTGTAGTACAGGCAATGCTCGCCCATGCGTTGTTTGAGCAGCGGCATGTGCTGGTGGGCGTAGTAGTCGTGGTCGAAACGGGCGCCGGCCTGGTACGGATACATCACGCTGACCTTGATCATCGAATCGTTCCTGGAAGAGTTGAAGTGCGAAAGCGCGTAGGTCGGGGCTACGCCCCCGACTCGGAGAAACGTGGTGGTTCGGCGCGTCGGGGGCGTAGCCCCGACCTACGAAACCTGCGCGATCCAGTCCTGCAGGTTGTAATAGTTGGTGACGCGCGCGATGCGGTCGTCACGGATCTCGAAGAAGGCGCCGCCGGGCAACACGTAGGTCTGACCGTTCGCCGCCGGCAGTCCTTCGTCGGTGCTGTGGTATTCGCCATGGACCACGTATTCGGCGGCGGCGCGGTCGCCGTCGATGGTGGCCAGCACCACGATGTCGCGCAGCCGTTCGCGGTAGCTCGCGTTCATGCGCGTCAGGAACGCGGCGAATGCCTCGCGTCCGGTTTCCCGCGCGCCCTGGTTCAAGTCGTGCGCTACATCATCGGTCAGCAGCGCCAGCATGCCGTCCCAGTCGCCGCGGTTGAAGGCGGCGTAGTAGGTGAGCACCAGTTCGGTCGCGCGGTCCTGTTTGCGGCTGCCATCGATCTTCATGGCGCATCCCCTGTACGTGTGGTTATCGATTCATCATACCGCCCGGCCGTGTCCCGGCGGCGGCTAGCGCGAGGGAACGAACAGGTCGCGGTGGAAGAAGTACACCTCCTGCAGCAGGAAGCGCTTGCGGGTGTCGAAGCTGCGGAAGCGGCTGGTCGGCGTGGACGAACCCAGCGCGTCGATGCCCAGCTCCCGCGACAGGCGCAGCGCCCGCGCCATGTGCAGCGGATCGCTGACGATGATGGCGCGCTTGAAACCCCGCGCCTTCATCAGCGCCGCCGCCTGCTGCAGGTTCTGCCAGGTGGTGCGCGATGCGGTTTCGATGAGGATGGCGCGGGCGGGCACGCCATGGCGCAGGGCGTAGCGCCGGGCCACCTGGGACTCGGAAAAGCGCGCGCCTTCGCCGAAGCCGCCGGTGAAGATGACATGCTTGGCCAGGCCGCGCTGATACAGATCGATGCCGTGGCGGATACGCTCCTCGAACACGGGCGAAGGGCGTGCATCGTAGGCCGCCGCACCCAGTACGATGATCACGTCGGACGGCGCGGCCTGATCGCGTTCGCCGATCCAGACGATATAGCCGGCGACGCCCGCGACCCACAGCACCAGCAGCAACGACAGCCGCCAGGCCCAGCCGAACAGGCCCCACCGCTTGCGCTGACGACGCGCGCTCATGCGCCATGCTCCTTCATGGGTTCAGCGCCTTCATGCAGCGCTCCAGGGCAGGGCATCCAGGTCCACATTGCCACCCGACAGAATGATGCCGACCCGCTGGCCGGCGAAGCGCGCGGGATTGCGCAGCACCGCCGCCAGGGCCAGCGCCGAGGACGGTTCCACCAGTTGCTTGGCGATCTGCCACAGCAGGCGCATGGCCTGCACGGTGTGCGCATCCTCGACGGTGATCACTTCGACGGGGTGGCGTTGCAACAGTGCGAAGTTGGGTTCCCCCAGTGCGGCGCGCAGTCCGTCGCAGAGGGTGGCGGGAACGAAATCGACGCAGCGTTCGCCAGTGGTCATCGAGCGGGCCGCATCGGCGGCGCCTTCGGGTTCGGCCAGCACCACCCGGCAGTCGGGCGCCAGGGCCGCTGCGGTCATCGCGGTGCCAGCGGCCAGACCGCCGCCGCCCACCGGCACCACCAGCACGTCGAGTCCTTCCACCCGGTTGAGCAGTTCCAGCGCGGCGGTGCCCTGACCGGCGATCACCCGCGGGTGGGTGAAGGGATGCACCAGGGTAGCGCCGGTCTGCACCTGGACCTGGGCGCATCGTGTTTCGCGCGCCGCCATGGTCGCCGCGCAGGGATGCAGGGTGGCGCCGTAACGCTGGATGGAGGCCAGCTTGGTGACCACCGCCCCTTCCGGTACGACCACATGGCAGGGAATGCCGCGGGTGAGGGCGGCCAACGCCAGCGCCGCGCCATGGTTGCCGGATGAGTGCGTGACCACGCCCGCGCGGGCCTCATCGTCAGACAGCGCCCAGACCGCATTGCACGCGCCACGGAACTTGAAGGCGCCCGTGCGCTGCAGGTGTTCGCCCTTGAAATGCAGGTTCGCCCCGGCGAACGCGTCCAGCGTGGCCGATTGGAACACCGGGGTCACGTGGGCGTGGGGCGAAATGCGGGCGGCAGCCGCCAGCACGTCGTCGAAGCAGGGCAGGGAATCGATCATCACCAAAGATTAGCGTATTCGCCCGCCAGCCCGGATTGGCGTGGGCGAGGTTTCATTCCCTCGCTTCACCTATCAATCGCATGGGTGAATCGCATTTGCCGTGGCAGGCGGTAGTCAATCGAATTAAGCACTGATTCAAAGCGGAAGGCAGACTCTGCCTGTAAGTGCCTCGGGGGGCTTCCCATGAAACTACGTCTGTTCACCGCAATTCTTGCCGCTGCTGCACTGGGCGGTTGCGCCACCTATGACTACGCGGGCGGCAGCGCGCCGGGTGGTTACTACTACGGCCGCGCACCGGTCGATAGCTATGGACCCTATGGCGGTGGCTATGGCTATGGCCCGTCGTATGGTTACGGAATCTATGGCGGCTATGGTTACGGCTATGGCAGCTACGGTTATTCGCCGTATCCCTATTACGGCGGCTATTACCCCTACCGCCCGCATCGGCCGCATCATCCACGCCCGCCGCGCCCTGACGACGACAACCCGCCGCGCGGCGACCGTCCACCGCCGTGGCGCCGTCCGGATGGCCGCTATCAGGAAACTGGTGGCGTGATGATTCCACCGCACAACCGTGTCCCGCAGGCGCCCAGCCAGCCGCAGATCCGTGCCGATGGTGGTCAGCCGCGCTTCCCGGGCAACCGGCCCAGTGGTGGCGGCCAGCCTCCCCGCGTGGCACCGCCGTCCCCGGCCAGGCAGATGGAACGCGCGCCACGCCCGGTCGAACGGGCCGCTCCGACTCCGCGCTCGGAGAGCCGGGAACGTATCCGGACCCAGGAGCCCTGATTCCTCTCCCTGCCGGAACGACCCGGCTTGTCACCACCGGTTGCGTAGTTGACCGGTTACGTCGGTTAATGACGTGATTGGAATGACAAGCCTCTATGTCGACGTCCGGTGGGGAAATCTGGATCCCCCCTGTTCCGGCCCTGCCGGGCGTCGGCACTCATCAAAAAGCCCGGCAATGCCGGGCTTTTCCTTGTATGGCCGTTTGGAATGGCGGGGCTGACCCAATAAAATGGGGCCGGCAGTCCCCCGACTACCGGCCCCGGCGCTCCCCCGCAGTGCACATGGCTGGCCCCTGTTCCAATACCAGCCTGCGCCCCTGGTCGCTTGCCACGACGGGTGCAGGAGGGATATCGCAGAAACCGTGCCAATCTTTTTTCGTGCGAGCCGTGGCATTAGGCCGTAGCGCGCCGCAATGCCAAACTGGGCCCATGAACGCTTCCTTCCACCACTACGAAGTCATCGTCATCGGCGGCGGCCACGCTGGCACCGAAGCCGCGCTGGCGTCTGCCCGCGCCGGTGCGCGCACCCTGCTGCTGACCCACAACGTGGAAACAGTGGGCGCGATGAGCTGCAACCCGGCCATCGGCGGCATCGGCAAGGGCCACCTGGTCAGGGAAATCGACGCACTGGGTGGGGTCATGGCGCATGCCGCCGACCTGGCTGGCATCCAGTGGCGCACGCTCAATGCGTCGAAAGGTCCGGCCGTGCGCGCCACGCGTTGCCAGGCCGACCGCTCGCTCTACCGCAGCGCGATCCGCCGCCTGGTCGAAGCCCAGCCCAACCTCACCATTTTCCAGGCCGCAGTCGATGACCTGGTCATCGAGAACAACACCGTGCGTGGTGCCATTACCCAGACCGGCCTGCGCTTCGACGCGCCGTCGGTGGTGCTGACCGCTGGCACCTTCCTGGCCGGCAAGATCCATGTCGGCGAAACCCAGTACGCCGCCGGCCGCGCGGGCGATCCGCCAGCGACCGCCCTGGCGCACAAATTGCGCGAAGGCCTGTTCGTGGTCGATCGGCTCAAGACCGGCACGCCGCCACGCATCGACGGACGTTCGCTGGACTACTCGGTGATGGAAGAACAGCCCGGCGACGATCCGCTGCCAGTGATGTCTTTCCTGGGCAACACATCAGAACATCCGCGTCAGGTGTCGTGCTGGATCACCCACACCAGCGAGCGCACCCACGAACTGATCCGCGATGCGCTGCACCGTTCGCCGCTGTACAGCGGCCAGATCGAAGGCATCGGCCCGCGCTACTGCCCGTCCATCGAGGACAAGGTGGTGCGTTTCGCGGAAAAGGCCTCGCACCAGATCTTCGTCGAACCCGAAGGCCTGGACGTGGCCGAGATCTATCCCAACGGCATCTCTACTTCGCTGCCCTTCGACGTGCAGCTGGCGCTGGTACGCAGCATCCGTGGCATGGAAAACGCGCACATCACACGCCCGGGTTACGCCATCGAATACGACTTCTTCGATCCGCGCGGCTTGAAGTCCTCGCTGGAAACCAAGGCCGTCGCCGGCCTGTTCTTCGCCGGACAGATCAACGGCACGACCGGTTACGAAGAAGCCGCTGCGCAGGGACTGATCGCCGGGCTCAATGCCGCGCGGCATGCGCAGCAGAAAGAAGCCTGGTGCCCGCGTCGCGATGAGGCCTACATCGGCGTGCTGATCGACGACCTGATCACCCACGGCACCAAGGAGCCGTACCGCATGTTCACCAGCCGCGCCGAATACCGGCTGCAGCTGCGTGAGGACAATGCGGACCTGCGCCTCACCGAAACCGGTCGCGGGTTGGGGCTCGTGGACGAGACACGCTGGCAGAAATTCGCCATCAAGCGCGAGGCCATCGAACGCGAGAACGAACGCCTGCGCGCGGTCTGGGTCACGCCCGGCAACGCGCTCGGCCGCGAAGTCGAAGCGACGCTGGGCATCGCGGTCAGTCGCGAAACCACGGTGCTGGACATGATCAAGCGTCCGGAACTGGACTACGCCAAGCTGGTGTCGGTGCCCTCGATAGGACCGGGCGTGGAAGACGCCAAGGTCGCCGAGCAGGTGGAGATCGGGGTCAAGTATTCCGGCTACCTGGATCGTCAGCGCGAGGAAATCGAACGCCAGCAGCGCAACGAAGACACCGCGATTCCCGAAGGATTCGATTACGCCGGCGTGCGCGGACTGTCGTTCGAAGTACTGCAGAAGCTGGAGCGCGTGCAGCCGCAGACCGTCGGCCAGGCCCAGCGCATCCCCGGCATGACGCCCGCCGCGATCTCATTGCTGCTGGTGCATTTGACCCGCGCACGACGCAGCCGCGTGGCTTAGCCGACACTTAATTGTAGGAGCGGCGCAAGCCGCGATGAAGCGTTACTGGGAAAGCTCCATCGCGGCTTGCGCCGCTCCTAAGGGATATCAGCCGCTGTTCTTTGCGCGTGCGAACGCCGCCGCCAATGCATTGTTGGCTGGTGGTTGTTGGGGGCGAACGGCGGCCGCCGGCTTTGTATTGCGCGGTTCCGGCCGCCTGTCGTGCGGTCCAGCGTCGCGTCTTGTATTGTTCTGCGGCGCTTTCACTGCCGGCACATCCTCCAGCCGTCGCGTCAACGCGATGCGCTTGCGCGGGATATCCACTTCCAGCACGCGCACCTTGACGATGTCGCCGGCCTTGACCACATCGCGCGGGTCTTTTACGTAGGTGTCGGACAACGCGGAAATGTGGACCAGGCCATCCTGGTGCACGCCGACGTCGACGAAGGCGCCGAACGCGGCGACATTGGTCACCACGCCTTCCAGGATCATGCCGACCTTGAGGTGCTTGATGTCCTCGACGCCCTCGGCGAAGCGCGCCGCCTTGAACTCCGGACGCGGATCGCGGCCGGGTTTTTCCAGTTCCTTGAGGATGTCGCGCACCGTCGGCACGCCGAACTTCTCGTCGGTGTACGACTCCGGTTTCAGGCCGCGCAGATAGCCGCTGTCGCCGATCAGTTGTTTCACCGCGCGACCGCTCTCCTTCACGATGCGCTCGACCACCGGATAGGCTTCCGGGTGCACGGAAGAACCATCCAGCGGTTCGTCGCCATCGGCGATGCGCAGGAAGCCGGCGCATTGTTCGAACGTCTTCTCGCCCAGGCGCGGCACTTTCAGCAACTCCTTGCGACGTTTGAACGGACCGTTCTGGTCCCGATGCAGGACGATGTTCTCGGCCACCGACGCCGACAGGCCCGACACGCGCGACAGCAGCGCGGCCGAGGCGGTGTTCACATGCACGCCGACCGCATTCACGCAGTCTTCCACGCGCGCATCAAGCGCACGCGCCATGCGATACGGGTCCACGTCGTGCTGGTACTGGCCCACGCCTATCGCCTTGGGTTCGATTTTCACCAGTTCGGCCAGCGGGTCCTGCAGCCGTCGCGCGATCGACACCGCACCGCGCAGGCTTACGTCCAGTTCCGGAAATTCCTTCGCCGCCAGTTCCGAGGCCGAATACACCGACGCGCCGGCTTCGCTGACCACGATCTTCTGCAGCTTCAGTTGCGGATGTTTGGCGATCACTTCACCGGCCAGCTTGTCGGTCTCGCGACTGGCGGTGCCATTGCCGATGGCGATCAGCTCCACGCCATGCTGCGTGCACAGCTTGCCGAGCGCGTGCAGTGACTGATCCCACTGCTTGCGCGGTTCGTGCGGATAGATGGTGTCGGTGGCGACGAGCTTGCCGGTGCGGTCGACGACAACGACCTTCACCCCGGTGCGGATGCCCGGGTCCAGTCCCATCACCGTGCGTGCGCCGGCGGGCGCGGCCAGCAGCAGGTCTTTCAGGTTGTCGCCGAAGATGGCGATGGCCTCGGCTTCGGCTTTTTCGCGCGCCTGGCTGAAAAGATCCAGCAACAAGTGCAGGTGCAGCTTCGCACGCCAGGTCATGCGCGCGCTGTCCAGCAGCCAGCGGTCGGCGGGCCGGCCTTGGTCGTGGATGCCGGCATGCAGCGCCACGCGTCCGTCGCCGTACAGATGTCCGGCTTCCGCGTCCTTGCCCGGGTCAAGGTCGAGATAGAGGATTTCTTCCTTGCGCGCGCGGAACAACGCCAGCAGACGGTGCGAAGGAATCCGCGCCAGCAATTCACTGTGCTCGAAATAATCGCGGTACTTGGCGCCGGCTTCTTCCTTGCCTTCGGCGACGCGCGCGCGGATCACGCCCACTTCGCCCAGCCAGGTGCGCAGTTCGCCGACGAGTGCGGGGTCCTCGCCCCAGCGTTCCATCAGGATGGCGCGTGCGCCATCGAGCGCGGCCTTGGCATCGGCCACTCCCTTGTCGGCATCGATGAAGCTGGCAGCAAAGACTTCGGGCACCTGCGTGGGGTCGGCCAGCAGTCCATCGGCCAGCGGTTCCAGGCCGGCCTCGCGTGCGATCTGCGCACGCGTGCGGCGCTTGGGTTTGTAGGGAAGATAGAGATCCTCCAGGCGCGCCTTGCTGTCGGCCGCTTCGATGTCGGCGCGCAGTTCGTCGGTCAACTTGCCCTGTTCGGCGATGCTGGCCAGCACCGTGGCGCGGCGCTCTTCCAGTTCGCGCAAATAGGTCAGCCGCGTTTCCAGATTGCGCAACTGGGTGTCGTCCAGACCGCCAGTGACTTCCTTGCGGTAGCGCGCGATGAATGGAACGCTGGCGCCTTCGTCCAGCAGCGCGATGGCGGCCAGCGCCTGCGCAGTCTGTGCGCCGATTTCTTCGGCGATGGTGCGGGCGATCTGTTGTGCGAGTTGCTTGTCGGTGTGCTGCATTGCTGCTATTCGGAATCGGGCGAAGAAGAAGTCCGATTGTGGCAAGCGCACGCCTGAAGCGGTAGGCGTTGACAAAACGGAGATATGCATCGGCCCGTAGGAGCTGCGCAAGCTGCGACCGTGAAGGTGGGTTACGCAGGGCTTCTCTTGCACGGAAGATTGCAGGTCGCAGCTTGCGCAGCTCCTACAACGGGACGTGGCTTACTTTTCCTTGCGCCAGTTCACCGATCCACGCGTCTCGATGGTGCTCGATTCTATTTCCACATCGAAGCCCTTGCGCAACAGATATTTCAACGTGAGCGCCGAACCGCTGCCGACCATGGACACGCCGTAGCTGACGTAGAGCTTGGGTGACAGATACTTGCCCACGCCGAACACCGAGCCGCCCAGCGTGCGCGATTCCAGCACACCAGCATCGTCCAAGCCTATCTTCGCGCCCAGTTGCGAAGCCAGCAGGCCTGCGCCGGCGCCCAGCGCGGTGGAGGCGGCGTTGATCTGCTGGGTTTCGCCGGTGCTGGCGGTGTTGAGCGAACGTCCCAGCACCAGATAGGCCAGCGCCGCCGATTCGTCCATGGCCGGGTTCGACCAGATGGTCGCCTTCGGATTGCTGGCGCGGCCGGTGACGTCGATGCCGGCGGTGACGCCCGCGCTGACCACTTCGCGTTCGGCGCGGATGTTGATGCGCGGGTCGGAGACCGCGTTGTTGCTCCAGGCCAGTTCGCCGCGGGTGATCTGCAGCTTCTGTCCGTACGCGGTATAGCGCCCGTCCACGTCCAGACGACCGGTGGCGACCATTTCCCGGCCGATACGCGAACGCACATTCATGGTGCCGGCCAGCGTGCCGTCCAGTCCGTAGCCTTTCATCACCACGGCATCGCCCAGGGTGATGGCCATGTCCAGATCCAGGCGCGAACTGGGCGTGCGTTCGGGATCGACCGGATCCAGCACCACCACGTCCTCGGACACGGACACGCCGTCGTCTAGTTTCTCCACATCGATAGTGGCCGACGGCACCACGACTTCGCCGCGTACCTGGATGGTGTTGTCGGCGAAGCCCACCTGCAGATTGGGCGAGGCGACGGCGCGCAACTGGGTGGTATCGGAAATCAGGAAATCCTTGCCGCGGATGTTGAATTGCAGCGGCGAGCCTTCCACCTTCCAGTCCAGCGTGCCGTCGATGCTCAAGGTGCCGCTATTGGCCGTGCCGCCGGTGGAAGACACCGACGTCATGGTGCCGTCGATGCGCGCGCTGCCATCGGCCTGCGCATCAAGGTTGGCCGTACCTTCGACCAGGGTGATGCCAAGCGAAGGGAGTTCGCCCTTGAAGTCTTTCAGTTGCGCATCGCCGCTTAGCGCTGGCGTGCCGCGTGTGCCGGCCAGGCCGACATGCCCATGCAGGTCGCCGGTGGGGCGCACCAGATCGGGCGAGAACAGTTCCAGCCAGAACAGGCGCGAATTGTTGAAGTAGATGTCGCCCTTGAGCGGTGCGAATTCGTCCCAGCCGGTCGCCACGGTGGCATCGACATAACCGTCGCCCTTGAAGCCCGTGCCCAGGCGCGCCTTGATGGTCTGCGGATTGAACTCGGCGTCGAAGGTGAAGTTGTCGTAGCGCACGATTTCGCCGCGGGCGTTGTTGCCCATCTTGAGGCCGCCATCGAGCGATGACAGGTGCACTTCGCCCAGCCACGCCTTGCCCGCAGGCTTGATGAAGGCATCCAGCTTGATCTCGCCGCGCAAGGTCAGCGGCCTGCCGTTGGCGGGCGGCATCCACGGCTGCAGCAGGGTCAGCGGCAAGGCGTCGGCGTGAAGCTGCAGGCCCTGGCGCGGCCAGTTCGCTTCGGCGCAAAGCGCGCCGCCACCGCTGGCTGCAAGACACGCAGGGGTGAGCGTGAATGCGGAACCGTTCTGCGTGTAGCGCGCCGCCTGCTGCAGGCGCCAGCTGCTGCCCTTGGAAGGCGTGACCTGCAGCGCATCCAGGCTGCCCTGCCAGTTGGCGCCACGCCGCACCGCCGTGCCTGCCAGCGACACCGAACCCATCGTATTGCTGGCGTCGCCATCGAACTGCAGGTTCTCCACCGCGCCGCGCGCGTCCAGGCGCACGGTGTCCAGCACCATGCCCACGCTGACCGCGCTGCCGCGGACCGCCAGTTGACCATCGCTGCCGCGCCAGGGCAGGCGTCCGCGCACGCTGAGCGTGTCGGCGGCGTAACCGCTCCACTTCAGGCCGGTGCCGGAAAGGTCCGCCTGCACGTTGGGCGCCTCGCGCGTGCCGGTCACGTTCAACGTGCCGGCGATGCTGCCGCTGGAATCAGGTAGCAGGTCGTCCAGATGCAGGGGCTGCAGGTTGGCGTCGATGTCCAGGGTGTCGCCGACCGTGCCCTTGGCATCGACGCGGCTGTTGCCCAGCGCCAAGGCCAGCTCGCCTTCGCCATCGGTGCCGCGCAGCGCGAACTTGCCGCGTCCGTCCAGCTTGCGTCCGCGCAGCGTGCCGCCGAGTTTCGGCACGTCTAGCGTGGCGTCGTAGCCACCTGTCTCGCGCGCCTGGCCCTTGCTGGCCAGATCGCCGGAGACGTTGCCCTTCCAGTCGGCCAGGAAATAACCCGGATCGAATCCGGCCAGCTTCGCCACCACGTCCCAGCGCAGCAGCGGTTCCCAGCCGACAGTGCCGGTGGCATCCAGCGTGCCGGTCGGCATCTTGGCCAGCAGTTTGTTCAACACCAGCTGCTGGTCGGTGCCGCTACCGTCGAACTCGACCGTTGCGGTCTGTCCGTCGCGCACCAAAGTGGCGTCGCCCACCGCGGCCCAGGCCTTCATCTGTCCGGCAATGCCAAGGTCGGCATCGGCGACGATTTCCACCGCATCGGCAGGGCCGGCGTCGGTCGCCGCGCCGCTCCAGCGCAGGCCTCGCGCATTGACTGCGAACTTGAACACCGGATTTTCCGGGTCCTTGAAATCGGCGCGCCCGCGCAAGGTGGCGCGTCCGTCCAGCAGCTGCACGGCCAGCGGCTCGACGGTCAGCACTTCATCGGTAATGCGTACTTTCGACGGCTCGATAATCGCGACCAGATCGCCCTGTTCGACGCGGCCCTGCAGATCGGCTGCGCCACCGGCGCCCTTGGCTTTCAGGTCGAAAGCGAACGGCATGCTGCTGTCCGTCAACCCCAGCACTTCCAGGTCCAGCGACTCGGTCTTGCCGCTGAAATTCCAGGTGGGATTCTCTTCGCCGCGCACATCCAGCAGTACACGCACCGGTGCCGGTGCGTTGCCGGCCAGGGCGACGTCCATCTTCTGCCGGTTGCCGCGTGCCACCAGTCCCAAACGTGCCGGCGTGCGACCCAGCGAGGCCGGGAAAACGGCCGTCACCACCAGGTTGGTCAGATAGTTGTTGCGCGGCGCGTAACCGCCATGCGCGCCGATACGTCCGCGGTCGCTGTCCAGCGTGAGCTTCTCGGCGTGGAAATAACCGTCGCCGATGTCGATGCCGCCGCGTGCACGCTGGATGTCGATCAGCGGCTGCGTACTCTGGGTGATGCGCAGGCCGTCGATTTCCAGCTTGTCGGCCTGGATGTTGATCGGCATCTCGATCTGCGGCAGCAGTTCGGGCCAGGTCGGCAGCTTGAATGGCTCGTCGTCGCTCTTGGGAATGTCCAGCGTCGCATTGGTCAGCTGCAGCGCATCCAGTCGCAGGCGCTTGCCCAGCAGTGGGCGCAGGTCTGGATCCAGGTACACGCGCTCGGCGGTGAAGTGGATCTTGCCGTAGCGGAAGTCCACGCCATGCAGGGTCAGCGGGCCGGCAATCGGGCCTTCGACTTTTTTCCAGGTGAAAGTGGAACCTTCCGGCAGGCGCGCGATGATCTGCCCCAGCAGCACGTCGCGGCCGGCAACGGTCTGCACCAGCCAATACAGCGCAATGACCAGCAGGACCAGCGCGATTGCCGAGGCGATGCCGCTGCGGATCGCCAGCACGCGCATGCGCGCGCGGCGCTTGGCGCGCAGTTCGGCGATGCGCGCGTCGCGTTCTTCCGGGGTCAGGCCGTCGTCGATAGGTTTGCGGCGAAAGGCCATCAGAATTCCGCCCCTATGCCCAGGCCGATGGTGAAAGAGGAATCGGGATCGTTGAGACCGCGCGCCAGATCCACGCGCACCGCGCCCACCGGGGATTTCCAGCGCACGCCCACGCCCACGCCGGTGCGCCACTCGATATCGGTGCCGTCGAACGCGCTGCCGCTGTCCACGAACACTGCGCCGCCCCAACTGCCATTGAAGTAATGCTCGTACTCGGCGCTGCCGGTGATCACGTTCTTGGCGCCCACGGAAAACTCGCCTTCGTCGGTTTCCACACGCGGACCGACTTCGCGGTACTGGTAGCCACGAATACTGCGGTCGCCGCCGGCGTAGTAGCGCAGGCTGGGCGGCATGGCGTTGAGCGCATCGGTGAAGGTGTGGCCCAGTTCGCCGCGCAGGATGAAGCGGTCGCTGGCGCCGATGCCCTTGAACCAGCGCGCCTGCGCATGCACCTGGGCGAAGTTGGCATCCGAACCCGCGCCTTCGATGCCGCCGCGCAGGGTCAGGCTGCCGGCGGTGCCGCTGCGCGGGAAGGCGCGGTTGTCCACGTTCACATAGTTCGCCGCGACCTCCGGGTAGGTGAAGGTGGCGTAGCGATATTCCACCGGTAGCACGGGGCCGCCGTTGTTGGGGACCGAATACGCCCAGCGCTCACGCAGCGTGTTGAGCGAAATGACTGCGGTCAGGAATTCATTGATCTCTCCACTGCGGCTGCCCGTCACCTTCCACAGTCGCGTATCGATGTAGTCGGTCTGTTCGTCGTAGGCCTGCAAGGCCACGGTGTACCAGCCATCGAGATACTTGAACGCCGGGATGCGGTACTGGGTGACGAAATTCTTGCGCTTCTGCGCGTAGTCCAGCTGCGTGGACAATTTGTGGCCACGCGAATTCACGTAGCGCCGCTCCAGGCCGAAGCGCACACCGGCGCCGCTCTCGGTGCCGTAGCTGATACCGGTGGTGTACACGTCGCGCTTGGCCAGGGTCAGGTTGACCTCGACCGGCACTCGACCATCAACGGCGTTCTCGGGCTTGGCCTGGATGTCGATGTTGTTGAAGTAGTCCAGACCCACCAGCGATTCGCGCAACCGGTCCAGTTTGCCCTGGTGGAAATAGCTGCCTTCTTCCCAGTACACCAGCTTGTCCAGCAGGCCGGGCCTGAACTTGTCCTGGTGGAAGGTGGTCGGCCCCATGTCGTAGCGGATGCCGCTGGCCCAGGTCAGATCGATGTCGGCTGCGCCTTCGGCGCGGGTGACTTCGACCCGGCGGTGGATGAAGTCGGCATCGAAATAGCCACGGTCCGCCAGCCGGCGCACGATCTGGGTCTTGCTGGTTTCGTAGGTGGTGTGGTCGAAGATATCGCCCACATGCGGCAGGAAGGCGGCCAGGTCTTCCTTCAGGTAACGGTCCTCGCCGCCTTCGCCCTCGATGCTCAGGTCCGAGCTGCGCACGCGCACGGGCTCGCCCTTGGCGATATTGACCACGACGGTGATGCGCTCGTTCTCGCCACCGGGACGTGCCGCATCCACGGTGATCTCGGGCGAGTAATAGCCAAAGGGTTCCAGCGCCTCGCGCGCCTCGGCCTTGGCCTCGCTCATCAGGTATTCGAGTCTCGATTCGCCCTGGCGCTTGCCGATGACCTCGTTCAGGGACAGGGCCACGTGAACGTTCTCGATCATCAACGCTTCGACTTCGTTGTCCGCGTTCAAGCCGCGGACTTCCACCCTGTCGATGGTGGAGGCTGCCTGCGCCTGGCCGACGATGGCGAACAAAATGGCGGCGGCGAGCAGGGGGGATGAGCGCATGCGCAACAGGATACCGGGCGAGCGCGAAATCGGGTTAACCGAGGGTGAGAACCGGGGTCACATTTGTGTGGGGCTTTGGCAGGGCATGCGCGGAGCCTGAGGTGAGCCTTTCAGCCTGACACTCGTCAACTCACAGTCGTCATCCCAGCGAATGCTGGGATCCATCTTGATCTTGTCTTTGGTCTTTACGTTTGCTTACTTCTTCATCGAAGGCAAAAGCAAAATGGATCCCAGCGTTCGCTGGGATGACGACACGGAGGCGGTTGGCTCAGGACGACAAATGCTCGATCGCCGCGACCGCGCGGAAACGGTCGGCCAGCCGCTTCAGCAGCGCCAGGCGGTTGCTGCGCACGGCCACGTCGTCCACGTTCACCATCACGCTGTCGAAGAACGCGTCCACCTGCGGGCGCAGCAGCGCCAGGCGGCTGAGCACGCTGACGTAGTCGTGGTGGTGCAGGGCTTCGTCGGTGTCGCCCAGCGCCGCTTCCACCGCCTCGGCCAGTGCGCTCTCGACCGGGTCGTTGAGCAGGCTGCGGTCGATGGCGTGCGGGATCTCCACGTCGGCCTTTTTCAGGATGTTGTTGATGCGCTTGTTGGCCGCGGCTAGCGCTGCGGCTTCCGGCAACGCGGCGAACTGGCCGATGGCGTCGAGGCGGGTGTCGAAGTCGTAGAGGGAATGCGGACGCAGTTCGGCGACGGCGTTGAAGTGCGAGGCGGGCGCGCCTTTGTCGGCGTAGTAGCCGCGGAGGCGGTCGATAATGAAGTCGTAAAGCTCGTCAGACCGAGGATCAGGACTCTTTACCCCATAGGCAAAAATGCCGCCATTCTTGTCCAGTTCTCGTTTGCCGACCTCAATGAACGATTTATCAAACACAGCATAGGCGAGCTTCAAAACATCTTTAAGATCTAGTTCGAATCCGCTCTCAATAATAGTCCGCGCCACACCGAGCGCATTTCTCCGCATGGCAAATGGGTCTTTGTTACCAGTTGGCTTCAAACCGGCAACATAGCCGCCTGCCAATGTGTCCAGCCGCTCCGCAATCGCCAACACTTTGCCAATCGGCGACAACGCGATGTCGTCGCCAGCAAACCGCGGCTGATAACTTTCGTCGATTGCCAGCGCTATCTCGCTCGATTCACCTGCAGCCATCGCATAGTGACGACCCGCGATGCCCTGCAGTTCCGGAAACTCGTTGACCATGCGCGACTGCAGGTCGTTCTTCGACAATTCCGCAGCGCGACGTGCCAGCGCCGGATCGACGCCGACTTCTTTCGCAATGGTTTCGGCCAGCGCCGCCACGCGCACTACCTTGTCGGCGACCGTGCCGAGCTTGGCCTGGTAGGTGACGCTCGCCAGCCCGTCGCCCATCGCCACCAGTCCCTGCTTCAGATCCTCGTCGAAGAAGAACTTCGCATCCGAGAAGCGCGGGCGGATCACGCGTTCGTAGCCCTTGCTGACTTCGCGCACGTCCTGCGATTCGATGTTGGCAATCCCAATGAAGTGCTCGGTCAGCTTGCCGCCATCGTCCAGCACCGGGAAGAATTTCTGGTTGGCTTCCATGGTCGCGATCAGCGCTTCCTGCGGCACGGCCAGGAACTCGGGCTCGAAGCTGCACAGCACCGCCGACGGCCACTCCACCAGGCAATTCACCTGTTCCAGGTTGTCCTCGGTGACGCGCGCCACGCCGCCGGCCTTGGCCGCCGCTTCCTGCACCTGCTGTTCGATGCGCGCGCGGCGTTCGCCCGCGTCCACCAGCACATGCGCGCCGCGCAGTGCATCGATGTAGTCGCCCGGATTGTTCACCCACACTGGCTTGTCGTGCTCGAAACGATGGCCGCGGCTCATACGGTCGCTGCGCACGCCCATCAGTTCGGCGTCCACCACGTCCTTGCCCAGCAGGATCACCAGCCAGTGCACCGGCCGCGCAAACGCGTAATCGTGATCGCCCCAGCGCATCGGCTTGGGAATCGGCATTGCCGCCAGCGATTCGCGCACGATGTCGGCCAGCAGATCGACGGTTTGCGCGCCCGGCTTGTTGGAGCGATGCACGAAGCGCTCGCCCTTGGCGTCGGTGGTGCGCTCCAGCTGCGACCAGTCGATGCCGGCCTTCGCCGCGAAACCCTGCAGTGCCTTGGTCGGCTGGCCTTCCGCATCAAGCGCGATGTTGAGGTATGGCCCCAGCACTTCCGAACTCTGCTCCGGCTGCTCCGTCGCCACGCCCGGCAGCAGCACCGCCAGTCGGCGCGGCGTGTACAGCGGCTTGGCGTCGCCGCGGTCGAAGCCGATGCCGCGCTTCTGCAGCGCGTCGATGACGCCGTCGAAGAACGCCTGCGCCAGGCCGGGCAGCGCCTTGACCGGGAGTTCTTCGGTGCCGAGTTCGATCAGCAGGGGTTTCATTTCGCTCATCTAAAAAACCTTGGTAGTAGTTCCCTTCTCCCACCGGGAGAAGGTGCCCCGAAGGGGCGGATGAGGGTACGGCGAAGTCAGTGCGGTTCGAGCTATGCGACTTCGCCGGACCCTCACCCCAACCCCTCTCCCGGCGGGAGAGGGGTTTATGCGACTTTTTGTTCCAGCTTCAGGCCAGGAAACCCCAGCTTCTCGCGCTGCGCGTAATACGCCTCGGCTACGGCCTGGGCCAGCTTGCGCACGCGCAGGATGTAGCGCTGGCGTTCGGTGACCGAGATCGCGCGGCGCGCGTCGAGCAGGTTGAAGCAGTGACTGGCCTTGCACACCTGTTCGTAGGCGGGCAGCGGCAGGCCGGCTTCGACCAGCTTCACCGATTCGGCCTCGCAGGCGTCGAAGCGATGAAACAGCTCGGCTACATCGGCTACTTCGAAGTTGTAGGTGCTCTGTTCGACTTCGTTCTGGTGATAGACATCGCCGTAGGTGACGACACCTTGCGGGCCTTCGGTCCAGACCAGGTCGTAGACGTTGTCCACGTTCTGCAGGTACATGCACAGGCGCTCGAGGCCGTAGGTGATCTCGCCGAGCACGGGGCGGCATTCCAGGCCGCCGGCCTGCTGGAAATAGGTGAACTGGGTGACTTCCATGCCGTTCAACCAGACTTCCCAGCCCAGGCCCCAGGCGCCGAGCGTGGGCGATTCCCAGTTGTCCTCGACGAAGCGCAGGTCGTGCACGCGCGGGTCGATGCCCAGCGCCTTCAACGATTCCAGGTACAGCTCCTGGATGTTGTCGGGGTTGGGCTTCATCACCACCTGGTACTGGTAGTAATGCTGCAGACGGTTGGGGTTTTCGCCGTAGCGGCCGTCGGTGGGGCGGCGGCAGGGCTGCACGTAGGCCGCGCTCCACGGCTCCGGGCCCAAGGCGCGCAGGAAGGTGGCCGGGTGGAAGGTGCCGGCGCCGACTTCGATGTCGAGCGGCTGGATCAGCACGCATCCCTGGGCCGCCCAGTAGGCGTTGAGGGTCTGGATCAAGCCCTGGAAGGTCGGTCCTGTCATGGGTTTATTGCACTGCGGAAAAGCGGGCTAGTATAAGGGCGCAAGCCACTGACCGGCCTCAAGTTCCCTCCGTGCCCAAGACCCACAACGCTCCTTTCCTGATCGTCGAAACCGGCCAGCCGGCCCTGCGGCTACGTCGCTACGGGCGCTTTCCGCACTGGATACGCGTGGCGGCGGGGCTTGAAGCCAGCGAAGCGGTGGTGGTGAATGTGGAGCAGGGCGACACGCTGCCGCGACGCGAGGGCTTCGCAGGAGTCATCGTCACCGGTTCGGCGGCCATGGTCACCGACAAGGCCGAGTGGAGCGAACGCAGCGCCGACTGGCTGCGCGATGCCGCCCACGACGGCATGTCGCTGCTGGGCATCTGCTACGGCCACCAGTTGCTGGCCCACGCGCTGGGCGGCGAAGTGGCCGACAACCCGGCCGGTCGCGAATCGGGCACGGTGCGCATCGATCTGCATCCTCCGGCCCAGGACGATCCGCTGTTCTCGGCGCTGCCGCTGACCTTTTCCGCGCATTCGACCCACGTGCAGACGGTGTTGCGTCCACCGGAAGGCGCCACGGTGCTGGCCAAATCCGAGCAGGACGGCTGCCATGCCTTCCGCTGGCGCGACCGGGCCTGGGGCGTGCAGTTCCACCCGGAATTCGCCACCCACCACATGCGCGGCTACGTCGCGTTCCGCGGCGAAGAACTGAAGAAAGCCGGCCGCTGCCCGACCACCATCGCCCGCGACGTGACGGCAGCCCCGCAGGCGCGCAAACTATTGCGGCGCTTCGTCAAGCACGCGCGCGGTTTGCACACTGTCTGACCCGTACAACCTCCCAAGACCCTCGGAAACCCTGGATGTCGACGATCAAAAAAGTGCCGGCCGGTGCCGGTGCGGAATGGCTGCTGGGCGCGTTCGCGCTGATCCGCAAGGCGCCGCTGGCGCTGGCGTTGCTGGGCGTGATCTGGGGATTGCTGACCCTGATTCCCATGCAGGCCATGACCTTGAACGTGACCTTCGGGCTGCTGCTGCAGCTGGGATTCGCCTTGCTGGGACCACTGCTGTTCGCGGGCATGTTGTGGGCGGTGCGCGAAGTCGATGAAGATCGTCCGGCAACGCCAGCGCATCTCTTCCACGCCCTGCGCGGCGATCAGGTGGGCAGCCTGTTGTCGACACTGCTGCCGCAACTGGCCGCCGCATTGGCGCTGGGCCTGTTGCTGATTCTCATGATCGGCCCCAGCGGTCTGCAGGGTCTGGCGGAAGCCATGGTCAAGCTGCAGGAAACCGCCCAGGCGGGCGGTCAACCGGATCCCGAACTGGTACGCAGCCTGCCGGTGGGTCGCCTGTTCCTGTGGATGCTGATGTTGTTCGCGGCGGTGATCGTGATGAGTCTGGTCACCTTCGTGGCCGTGCCCGACATCCTGTTCGGCGGCAACGGCGGGTTCACCGCCATGCGCAACAGTTTCCGCGCCTGCGTGAACAACCTGCTGGCGATGCTGGTGTTCTACGTGCTGCTGTTCATCGCCTTGTTTGCGCTCAGCATCGGTATCCAGCTGCTGTCGATGATCGTGCAGCTGATCGCTGGACCGGCCGCCGGCATGGTGGTCTCCAATCTGTTGATGATGGCCGTGCTGATGCCGGTGATGGCGGGTTCGGTGTATTACGCCTGGCGGCAGATGCTGGGCGGCGGCGCGACGGTCGATCCGGCGGCGATGCCAGGCCATCTGGAAGCCTGACCCGGTAGGAGCGGGCCTTGCCCGCGATGCTATTGCTCTGATATCCGACGAATTCGAAAGCATCGCGGGCAAGGCCCGCTCCTACACCGGGATATGTAGGTCGGCCCTATGCGGCCGACGGGCGATGCAGACCGGTTCATCGCGCCCGATCCATTGCGTGCGTGCGTCGGGGGCGTAGCCCCGACCTACGTGGATTCTTTTGACTCGCGGGGCGTGACCCAATTCGAGGCGATGATACCGGCTTCGTAGAGCAGGTACATGGGAATGGCCAGCAGCAGCTGCGAAACCACATCGGGCGGCGTGATGATGGCGGCCAGCACGAAGATGCCGACCAGCGCATAGCCGCGCGCTTCCTTCAGTTGCGCCGGCGTTACCCAGCCCAGCAGCACCAGAATCACCAGCGCCACCGGCAGCTCGAAACTGGCGCCGAAGGCCAGGAAGATCACCAGCACGAAATCCAGATAGGCGCTGGCATCGGGGGTCACCGCGATGACCTCGGGGGTGAAGCCGATGACGAACTTGAACAGCGACGGCAGCACCACGAAATAGGCGAACGCGCAGCCCGAATAGAACAGCGTCACTGCCGAAGCCAGCAGCGGCAGCGCCAGCTTCTTCTCGCGCTGGTACAGGCCCGGCGCCACGAAGGCCCAGGCCTGGTACAGCAGCCACGGCGCAGTCACGAACAGGGCCACGAAGAACGCCAACTTCACCGGCGCGATGAAGCCGCCTGCTGGATCGGTGGCAATCATGGTCTGGCCCACGGGCAGCCGCCCGATCAACGGTTCGGCGATCCAGTTGTAGAGCTTGCTGGTGAACGGCAGCAGGCCCAGCAGCGCCACGAACACGCCAGCCAGGCCGCGCATCAGGCGCGTGCGCAGCTCGATCAGATGACCGAGCAGACTGGATTCGTGTTCCGACTCAGGCGTTGCGCGGTTCATCGCCCTGGCCTTGTGCGGGAGTGTCGGGGGTCGTGGTCGGCGCGTCGGGCGCGCCGTCGTCAGCGTTGGCTGGTTCGATCAGGTCGGGCTTGGTGTCCGTTGGCGGCTCGGTTCCCTTGATAGACGCGCGCATCTGTTCGAATTCGCGTCGCGCCTGGGCACCGCCGTCGTGGAGTTGCCGCTCGGTGTCGCGGAAGGCGGCCTCGGCGTCCTGCAGATTGCGCTTCAGTTCTTCGGCAGCCAGCTCGCGCTCCAGTTCGTCCTTCACCGAATGCCATTGGTTGCGCGCGCGGCGCACCCACATGCCGGCAAAGCGCGTGGCCTTGGGCAGGCGCTCGGGGCCGAGCACGATCAAGGCGATGATGGCGATGAAAAAAAGCTCGCCGCTGCTGATGCCGAACATGGCCGGAGGACTACCGGGAAATCAACGCGCGTCGCGGTCGCGATCCTTGGACTCGGTGGTTTCGTCGGTGCGTGACTGGTCGCCCAGCTGGCCGGGCTTGTCGTCGTCCTTCATGCCCTTCTTGAAACCCTTGACCGCTTCGCCCAGGTCATTGCCGGCGTTGCGCAGGCGCTTGGTGCCGAAGACCAGCAACACCACCACCAGCACGATGATCCAATGCCAGATACTCAAACCGCCCATGGTGTGCTCGCAAGAATTGTGGGGTGTCAGGATAACGCAGCTGCGGGTCGGGGATTGCGAAGCAGGCCCGCAATCGCCTCATGGCGCATCTCGTAGGTCCGGGTCAGGGCGTTGAGGGCAAGGGCTCGCTGCGGATTTCGCCATCGGCCACAGGTTGGAAGCCCTGGGTCTGGGTTTCGGTGCCGGCGGGAATGGTCTGGGCCTCAGTACTGGTCGATCCGCTGACCGTGACCGGCGCAGCCACGGGCGTGTTGCCGGCCGGGACGGTGTCGCTGCGGGCGGCACGGGCGATGGCGGTCGATTCCTCCAGCTGGTCGCGGAAACCGACCACGGCATCTGAAGGCAGGCCCGCGCGGCTTTCGAAGATGGCGCGCGGCGTGGCGGTGCTGCCGTACACGGCCACATTGGCGTCGTCGTCGATCTGCAGCACGGCGCCGTCCAGCGCCACGCCTGCGAACAGGCCGCGTGCGCGCGACCAAGACCAGATCTCGGCCTTCAGCTGGCCGTCGGTGGAAGCCGACGCATTGCGGCCCACCGGGCCGGCCGCCACGCCGGCATCGGCGCCCAGGGTGAACTTGCCGTTGACGATGTTTTCCAGATTGCGGTCGTTGCGGAACACCAGCACCACGTCGGACGACTGCACGCCGGCCTGGAAGCCGATGCTGCCGCCGGTGAGCTTCACGAACACGGGCTGCGACCAGCTGCCGTCGGGGTTCTTCACCGACATCAGGCCGTGGCCGCGGCGGCCGCCGATCACCAGCCCGACCTTCAGCGTGTCCGGAATGACCACGATGGCGCGCCCTTCATCCAGCAACTTGTCCGGAATGCCCTGTTCGGGAATCTGCTGGATCTCGCTCAGTACGCGGACCGCATTGGTGGCGCGCTTGTCTTCCTCGGGACCGGCAATCGCCTGGCCTGCGAATGCGGTGGCCAGCAACAGGGCAGCAACGCGCGGGACGTGTGACGAACGAAGGGCAGGCATGAGCGACTCCAGGAGTTCTATTCGATGGCGAGGTAGCGCAACAGAAAGGCTCGCTAAGATGTTGATACTGCGGCCTTGAATGGCGAGCCTAGTCGCGGCAGCGTGAATCGTCGATGAGTTCTGCGGGGCACGACGCGCATCGTCGACACGTAGGCGGCCAGTGTCCGCCCACATCGCACCTGTCATCATGTGCCGATGCCCGATACCCCCGACAGCCCGCCACGGATCGCCCTGGTGGTCGCCAATCTAGGTACGCCGGACGCCCCCACCGCCAAGGCGGTGCGACGCTACCTGGCCGAGTTCCTGCACGACCATCGCGTGGTCCAGCTGACCCGCTGGCTCTGGTGCCCCCTGCTGCATTTCCTGATCCTGCCGCTGCGCGGACCCAAGGCTGCAGCCAAGTACGCCAAGATCTGGCTGCCGGAAGGCTCACCGCTGGCCGTGCACACGCAGCGGCTGGCAGCGGCCATGCAGTCGCGACTTCCCGCATGGCGCGTCTTGCCGGCGATGCGTTACGGAAATCCGTCTTTGAAAGGCATGCTGCCCGCATTGCGCGCGCAAGGTTTCGACAAGGTGGTGGTGCTGCCGCTGTATCCGCAGTATTCGTCGACCACGACTGCGTCGGTGGAAGACGTGGTGGCGAAGGAATCGGCCGGCCTGTCGGTGGATTTCATCCACGACTACTCGACCGATCCGCGTTGGGTCGCGGCCATCGTCGATTCCATCGCTACCTGGCGCCAGCAGCACGGCAGCGGCGAACACCTGCTGTTCTCGTTCCACGGTTTGCCGCAGCGCATCGCCGATCAGGGCGATCCCTACCCGCAGCGCTGCCAGGACAGCGTCCAGGCGATCACTGCAGCGCTCGGTCTGCGACCCGAGGAGTGGACGCTCACCTTCCAGTCGCGATTCGGCAAGGAGCGCTGGCTGTCGCCGGCCACCGACCGCGTGCTCGACGAGATGGCCGCACGCGGCATCCGCCAGGTGGACGTGGTCTGCCCGGGTTTCGCGGTGGATTGTCTGGAAACCCTGGAAGAGGTGGCCATGCAGTTCGCCGAGGGCTTCGCCGAAAAGGGTGGCGAACTTCGCTACATTCCCTGCTTGAACGATGCCGATGCCCATGCCGAGGCATTGGCGGAACTGGCCCAGCGCGCGTTGCAGGCATGACGGTGCAGGAAGTCGCGTTCGACGTCGCGCTGGGGCGCATCACTGGCCTGCGCAGGGGAACGCCGGGCGGCCGGAAAGTGCTGGCTCTGCATGGGTGGCTGGACAACGCCGCCAGTTTCCTTCCGCTGTCCGCGCAATTGCCGGACCTGGATCTACTGATACTGGACTTGCCGGGCCACGGGCGCAGTGCCCATCTGCCACCCGGCGCGGACTACAACCTGCTGGTCACCTTGAACGCGGTGCTGGACGTGGCCGATCAGCTGGACTGGGAACGCTTTTCGCTGCTGGGACATTCCATGGGCGCCGGCATCGGCAGCATCCTGGCCGCGTCGCTGCCGCAACGCGTAGAACGATTGGTCGCCATCGAGGCGCTGGGCGCGCTGGCCGAAGCGCCCGAACGCACCGCAACACGCCTGCGCGAGGGCGTGGCCGCCGCACGCGCACTCGGATCGAAGAAGCTGCGTGTCTTCCCGGATCTGGCCGCGCCGATCCGCGCGCGCATGCAGGCCAACCAGCTCAGCGAGGCCAGCGCGCGATTGCTGGTGGAACGCGGCGTGTCAGCCGTCGAGGGCGGCTTCATCTGGAGCAGCGATCCAAGGCTCACCTTGCCCGCCCTGCAGCGCATGACCGAAGACCAAGTGCGCGCCCTGGTCGCAGCCATCGAGTGTCCGGTGCAGGTGGTATTTGCGGACCCGCCGCAGTCCTATCTGCCGGGTCCGCTACGCAGCGAACGCGCCGCGCTGCTGCCACAGGGCCGCGTGGCGATCCTGTCTGGCACGCATCACTTGCACATGGAAAAGCCTGAGGAAGTGGGCGCGCTTGTCGGTGCGTTCCTTCGCTGAGTGATCTTGGTGGACCGCTTAGGTAACTGCTGGCGCGGATGAAGCGGAGTGCTGAAGTCAGCTTTCGTGCTTCGCCTTCTGGAAATTCCGCACCAGCTCCAGGTCCTGCCGGCGGATCGGTGCGCTGTCTTCCTTCCACCATCCCGCGATCAATCGGCCCAACTCAAGGTCGGCTTGCGCGGCTTTTGACAGGGAGGCGATCTGTTCGGCCGTCGCCAGGATTTCGTCTTCCCGCAAATATCGAGTCAGATCGCCGAACTGCGGGTCCAGCCACCCTTCTACCAGGGCGCAGCACAGCAACAGGGCGAGCAGCGCCATGCCGAAACCGCAGAGCAGCAAGGGCTGGTTGCCGAAGCGGCTGCCGGCGATGCTGGCCAGCGTGCCCAGGGCGATCAAGGCGGCGGCGGTCGATGCGCGTGCGGAAAGGCTGCCGCCGTTCGATTCCGTTCGCCGTTGCCGCGCCACTTCATACAACATTTCCTGGGTCACGCCCGTGCGCGCGCGCAGGGCGACACGCGCCGCCGTCAATGCATGCGGTTCATCGCGGCGGCTGCCCGTAAAACTCCGCCCCGCAGCAGCCAGTCTGACCCGGTCCATCCAATGGGTATCGATTTCCGTCGCCATGATGCGGTTCCCCCGGCACGCCGTGTGCGCTGTCGCACGGAGTATTGAAGGCGGCGATCACAGTCGTGGTTCGTCAAACCGCAACCTTGGGTTGCCGTGGCCGGCTCAGTCGCTGAGCAGGGTGCGCAGACTCGATTTCAACTTGCGGCCATGGGCATGGAAATACGTGCGTTCATCGCGCCAGGCGGGGAAGCGCGCTTCCACTTCCCGCCAGAAATTACGCGAATGGTCGGCATGCAGCAGGTGGCAGAGCTCGTGCACCAGCACGTACTCGAACGCCGAGGGGCGGCCCAGCACCAGGGCCAGGTCCAGCGCCAGCGAACCGTCCGGGCTCAAGGATCCCCATTGCGAAGACATCACCTTGAGCCGCAACCGCGTCGGCGCGCGTGGCAGCGAGGGCAGATAGCGCGGCATCCACTGGCCGATATCGGCGCGCGCTTCGGCTTCGTAGAACTCACGCAGCGCGCGCCGCAGGCTGGCCTCGCTGGCGCTTGCGGGCGCGGCGAATACCAGGCCATGTTCCTGTCGTTGCAGGCGCGCGTAGCGGCCTTCGGCCCAAGTCAGCGGCAGTTCCTCGCCGCGCAGCAACAGACCGGCGGTCTGGTCGCGGCGCAGCGGCGTGGCGACTTCGTCGCTGGCGTATTTCTCCAACTGCATCGCCAACCATTGCCGATGCTCGCGCAGGAACCGGTCGCCGGAGACCAGGCTGGCGCGCATCGGCAGGGTCAAGCGTGCGCCGCGTTCGTCCACGCTCAGCTTGATGCGCTTGGCGCGCGGATCGCGCACGCGCTGGATATCGATATCGCGGCCAGGATGGAGTTCGAGCCGGACCGTATCGCGTTCGATCGGGCGCGGCTGGGTGGCGATGAGTCGGTGCAGCAGGCCTGGCATGGTCAAAGGATGTGGGAAATTCATTTCCAGTCAAGCAAAAAACAGTGACCGATCTTCATCCGTTCATTTCATGCGCGCGCATTTCGGCGTCGACGTGCCGCACCTGCTTGGTTGCCAGGGCGCATTGCTGCTGTTTAGAACAAGCAACAATAAAGTTGTCATCCCGAGCGTAGCGAGGGATCTGCTCTGCAGGGAGAAGCAGATCCCTCGCTACGCTCGGGATGACGGGGTGTTTAGTTTTTGCGGTCGTTCGGAAGCGATAAGCCTGCGGCAAATCTGATACGCGAAACGAATAAACGTCAGCCCAGAATGCCCGGCAAATCCAGTCCCTGCTCACGCGCGCATTCCAGCGCAATGGGATAACCGGCGTCGGCATGGCGCATCACGCCGCTGGCCGGGTCGTTCCAAAGCACCCGCGCGATGCGCTTGGCCGCCGCTTCAGTGCCGTCGCAGACGATGACCATGCCGGCATGTTGCGAGAAACCCATGCCGACGCCGCCGCCGTGGTGCAACGACACCCAGGTGGCGCCGCTGGCCGTATTAAGCAGTGCGTTGAGCAACGGCCAGTCCGAGACCGCATCGGAGCCGTCACGCATGGCTTCGGTTTCGCGATTCGGCGAGGCCACGCTGCCGCTGTCCAGATGATCGCGGCCTATCACCACCGGCGCCTTCAGTTCGCCACTGGCGACCATTTCGTTGAAGGCCAGGCCCAGCCGGTCGCGGTCGCCCAGGCCGACCCAGCAGATGCGCGCCGGCAGGCCCTGGAACTTGATCTTCTCGGCGGCCATGTCCAGCCAGCGGTGCAGGTGCGGGTTGTCGGGAATCAGTTCCTTGACCTTGGCGTCGGTCCTGGCGATGTCTTCCGGATCGCCGGACAGCGCGGCCCAGCGGAACGGGCCGATGCCGCGGCAGAACAGCGGGCGGATATAGGCCGGCACGAAACCGGGGAAGTCGAAGGCATTGTCCACGCCTTCCTCCAGCGCCATCTGCCGCAGGTTGTTGCCGTAATCGACGGTCGGCACGCCCAGCGCGTGAAAGCCGAGCATCGCCTTGATGTGGACCGCCATCGATGCGCGCGCGGCGCGTTCCACAACCTTGGGCGCACTAACGCGTTGTTCGTCCCATTGCTCGACGGTCCAGTTCAGCGGCAGATAGCCGTTGACCGGATCGTGGGCCGAGGTCTGGTCGGTGACGATGTGCGGGTGCACGCCGCGCCGCAACAGTTCGGGCAGCACGTCGGCGACATTGCCCAGCAGGCCCACCGACAAAGGCTTCTTCTCGGCGCAGGATTGTTCGATCAGGCGCAGTGCTTCGTCCAGCGAATCGGTCCAGGTGTCCAGATAGCCGGTACGCAGGCGCATGTCGATGCTGGACTGCCGGCATTCGACCGCCAGACAGGACGCGCCGGCCATGGTCGCCGCCAGCGGCTGCGCGCCGCCCATGCCACCGAGGCCCGCAGTGAACACCCACTTGCCGGAGAGATCGCCGTCGTAATGCTGGCGGCCCATTTCGACGAAGGTTTCGTAGGTGCCCTGGACGATGCCTTGCGCGCCGATGTAGATCCAGCTGCCGGCGGTCATCTGGCCGTACATCGCCAGACCTTTTTTATCCAGTTCGTTGAAGTGGTCCCAGTTGGCCCAGCGCGGCACCAGGTTGGAATTGGCGATCAGCACGCGCGGCGCATCGACGTGGGTGCGGAACACACCGACCGGTTTGCCCGACTGCACCAGTAACGTCTGATCGTCGTCCAGGCGCTTGAGCGCGGCGACGATGGCGTCGAAGGATTCCCAGTCGCGCGCGGCGCGACCGATGCCGCCGTAGACCACCAGTTCCTGCGGGCGCTCGGCCACATCCGGGTCCAGGTTGTTCATCAGCATGCGCAGCGGCGCTTCGGTCAGCCAGCTTTTCGCATTGAGCGTGGTGCCGGTGGGGGCGTGGATGACGCGGCTGGTATCGACGCGGGTCATGGGGAATTCCTCGGAGAGTGAAGGGCGAAATCCAGGCAGGCGCGCATCGCTTTTTCCAGTGGCACGCGCAAAGGTTCGGCGATGGCCGGCTGCCAGGGCGTCGGCCAGTTGTCAGGAGCGATGGTGTCGGGTTCGGCCATGTAGCCGCGGCAGGCCAATTCCATCTGCAAGGTGTGCACGCCGCCATCGATATCGCTGTAGTGGCGGGTGATGTAGCCGCCGCGGAACCGGCCGTTGCGCACATGGCTGTAACCGCTGGCCGCGCAGATACGCTCGACTTCATCGGTCAGCGCGTTGTCGCAGCTGAGATCGTGATTGCTGCCGATATTGAACTGCGGCAGTTCGCCCTCGAACAGGTGCGGGATGCGCGAACGGATCGAATGCGCGTCGTAGACCACAACGACTGGATGGATCTGGCGCAGGCGCGCGATCTCCGCGCGCAGCGCTGCATGGTAGGGATCGAACCAGGTCTGCCGGCGTTGCGCGATTTCCTCGTCGTCCGGCGCAAGACCTTCGCGGTACAGCGGGTCGTTGTCGAAGGTCACGTCCGGACACAGACCGGTGGTGGTCTGGCCCGGATACAGCGAATGGCCGTCCGGCGCGCGGTTGACGTCGATCACCGAGCGCGAAATCGCGGTGCGCACGGTGGTGGCGCCCAGCGCGCGAACGAAGGCATAGAGCTCATGCACCCACCAGTCGGCGTCGCGACGCGCCAGCCACGGCGAGACGAAGCGTGCCGCCATCGACTCGGGAAGTTCGGTGCCGGTATGCGGAAAGCTGACGATCAGCGGCGCCTCGCCGCGATGGATCTCCAGCCAGCCGGGCAACTCGCTCACGACGCGTCCTCGACGCCAGGCAGCGTCAGGCCGATGCCATGGGACAGTTCGCCCGAACGCACCAGCGCCGTCGCGGCCAGCAGGTCCGGATGGAAATAGCGGTCTTCCTGCAAGGTCGGCACCGCCCCGCGCAGTCGTGCGCGGACCGATTGCAACGCCGCGCTCGAACCGAGCGGCGCGTGGAAATCGCAGCCCTGTGCGGCCGCCAGCAGTTCGATGCCGACCACATTGGCCGCGTTCTCCGCCATCGCCAGCAGGCGCCGCGCACCGTGGGCGGCCATCGACACATGGTCTTCCTGATTGGCCGAGGTGGGAATGGAATCCACGCTGGCCGGATAGGCGCGCTGCTTGTTTTCCGACACCAGGGCCGCGGCAGTGACCTGCGGAATCATGAAGCCGGAATTGAGTCCGGGCTTCGGGGTGAGGAATGCGGGCAGGCCGGACAGCGCTGGATCCACCAGCATGGCGGTGCGGCGCTCGCTGATCGAACCGATTTCGCACACCGCCATGGCCAGCATGTCGGCGGCGAAGGCGACCGGTTCGGCGTGGAAGTTGCCTCCGGACAGCGCTTCGCCGGTGTCGGCGAAGACCAGCGGGTTGTCGGAAACGCCGTTGGCTTCGTCGGCGAGTGTCGCGGCCGCCTGGCGCATCACATCCAGTACGGCGCCCATCACCTGCGGCTGGCAGCGCAGACAGTAGGGATCCTGCACGCGCGCATCGCCGGTCAGGTGTGAAGCGCGGATCGGCGAGTCCTGCATCAGCGCACGCAGCGCCGCAGCCACGTCGATCTGCCCGCGATGCCGGCGCAGCGCATGGATGCGCGGGTCGAACGGCGTGTCCGAGCCTTTGGCTGCTTCGACCGACAACGCACCGGTGACCAGCGCGGCCTGGAACACGGTCTCGATGGCGAACAATCCGGCCAGCGCATACGCGGTGGAAAACTGGGTGCCGTTGAGCAGGGCCAGGCCTTCCTTCGCGCCCAGCACCGCCGGTTCCAAACCGGCGCGCTGCAATGCTTCGAGCGCGGGCAGGCGTTCGCCGTCATGGAAGGCTTCGCCCACGCCGATCATCACCGTGGCCAGATGCGACAGCGGCGCCAGATCGCCCGACGCACCGACCGAACCCTGCGACGGCACCACCGGAATCACGTTGCGGCTGAGCATCGCTTCCAGCAGCGCCAGCGTGGCCGGTCGCACGCCGGAAGCGCCCTGCGCCAGGCTGGCCAACTTCAGCGCCATCATCAGCCGCACAACGGGTACCGGCATCGGCTCACCCACGCCGGCCGCATGCGACAGCACGATATTGCGCTGCAGGGTTTCCAGGTCGTCGCGCTCGATGCGCACGCTGGCCAGTTTGCCGAAGCCGGTGTTAATGCCGTAGACCGGCTCGCCCTTGGCGACGATGGCTTCCACCACCTGGGCGCTACGCAGCACGGCATCGGCGGCGGACGCGTCCAGCGTGACCGGACTGCCGGCCAGGATCGCGCGCCATTCGGCCAGCGTCACGGCGCCTGGGCGCAGGGTGATGGGCGGGCTCATGCGTTTCCCCCGGACGCTAAGTGATGCGGACCGCCGGGCAGCATTGAAGCCGTTACAACGGAAGGAAAAGAGCCAGCCTGGCGCTTGAAGGAATGGGCGAGCATGGGCATCTACAATGGCAATATTTGTATATACAATATTTCCAATCCCTGGGGGTCGTCCAGTGCAAACGAACAAAAACCCGGAAACCGTCTCTTTCTGGCTGGAACGGGCCCTGCTGCCGGACGGTTGGGCCGAGCGCGTGCGCATCGGTGTGCACCAGGGCGTGATCGCCGAAGTGGCCTTCGATACCGTGCCGCAACCGGATGACACCAGCGTGGCGTTGGGCGTGCCGGGGCTGGGCAACCTGCACAGCCATGCGTTCCAGCGCGGCATGGCGGGGCTGTCGGAAGTGGGGGGCCGGACAGGCGACAGTTTCTGGAGCTGGCGCGAGCTGATGTACCGCTTCCTGGACCGGCTGGACCCGGACAGCTTCCAGGCCATCGCCGAGCAGGCCTACATGGAAATGCTGGAATCGGGATTCACCCGGGTCGGCGAGTTCCACTATCTGCACCATGACCGCGACGGGAATGCCTATGCCGATCGCGCGGAAATGGCGGGACGACTCGCTGCCGCATCCGGCAGTACCGGTATCGGGCTGACCTTGTTGCCGGTGTTCTACGCACACGCCGATTTCGGCGGGGCCGCGCCCAATCCTTCGCAGCGCCGACTGATCCACGACATAGATGGTTTTGCAGCGTTGCTCGACGCCAGCCAGGCCGCGCTTGCCTCGCAACCAGATGCGGTACTGGGGCTGGCGCCGCACAGCCTGCGCGCGGTCACGCCCGAAGAGCTGACGCTGCTGACGCCGCTGTCCAGCGGACCGATCCACATCCACATCGCCGAACAGATGCGCGAAGTGGAGGCCTGCCTGGCCTGGTCCGGGCAACGGCCGGTGCAATGGCTTTACGCCCATGCCGAAGTCGATGCGCGCTGGTGCCTGGTACATGCCACCCACATCGACCAGACCGAGTTGCAACGCATCGCCGACAGCCAGGCGGTGGTGGGCCTGTGCCCGATCACCGAAGCCAACCTGGGAGACGGTCTTTTCCCGATGCGCGAATTTATGGATGCAGGTGGAAGCTTCGGCGTCGGTTCGGACTCCAACGTGCTGATCGATGCCGCCGAAGAACTTCGTCTTTTGGAATACGGGCAACGCCTACGCCTGCAGCAACGCAATGTGCTGGCCACGCGCGACACCGCGTCCACCGGGCGCGTGCTGTTCGAAGGTGCGTTGCAAGGCGCGGCGCAGGCATTGGGCGTGACGTCCGGGCTGCGCGTCGGCGCGCCGGCCGACTTCATCAGCCTGGATGCGCAGCACCCCGTGCTGGTCTCCCGTCGCGGCGATGCCTTGCTTGACAGCTGGGTGTTCGCTACCCGTAATGGCGCGGTGGATGGCGTCTGGCGTCGAGGCCGCAAGATCGTCAGCGGCGGTCGCCACCACCTCAGGGATTCGATCACAGCAAGATTCCGTCTTGCCATGTCCGGGCTGCTTTCCGCGTGATGTCCCGGTGTCCGTCGCTCTCCGCGTGGCAGTCCGTCGGTCGTGCGGGATCAGCGCAGGGAAGGAAACGATGAAGGAAAAGCCGGCAGTTTCATTGCACCAGCGCATCCGCAGCGATATCGAAGGGCGCATCCACAGCGGCGAATGGCCACCGGGCTACCGGCTTCCGTTCGAACACGAGCTGATGACCCAGTACGGTTGTTCGCGCATGACCGCGAACAAGGTCATGAGCATGCTGGCCGAAAGCGGCGCCATCGAGCGTCGGCGCCGGGCGGGCTCGTTCGTGGCGCGTCCGCATCCGCATATCGAATCGGTGGCGCTGGATATTCCAGACATTCCGCTGGAAGTGGCCAAGCGAGGGCACGTCTATCGCTTCCAGCTGCTGGGTAAGCGCCGACGCAAGCCACGGCGCACGCTGGCCCACGAAATGGAAGTGGCGGTCGACGGCATGTTGCTCGCGCTGCAGAGTCTGCATCTGGCCGATGGTTCTCCGTTCGCGCTGGAAGAGCGTGTGATCAACATGGCCGCAGTGCCGGATGCACTGGACAATGATTTCTCCGTCACCCCGCCCGGCAGCTGGCTGCTGCAGAACGTGCCCTGGAGCCGCGCCCAGCACCGCATCACCGCCATCAACGCCGACGCCAGCCAGGCCGATCTGCTGCAGGTGGCCGAAGGAACGGCGTGCCTGGTGATCGAACGCCAGACCTGGCGCGGCGAGCAGTGCGTCACTTACGTCAAGCAGATATTCCTCGGCGATTCCTACGATCTGATCGCACGTTTCGGACCGGGCGCTGCGCGACCGGTGTGATCGCACGGCGTTCCGGATGAGGCAGTCATCCATTTGAGCGCGCGATTTTTTTCGCTGCCACGCAAATTAATCACGAACCGGCATGCACCTTCGCAGTGCGCCCGATGCGGCTTCTGCACGCGCCCTCTTCTGATCTTGGTGTCGTTTTGGCGCGCCGACATTCAACTGTTTTAGCGGGGCGTGCTTTGTGTTCGCGCGCCTCATCCGCAGCGCAAGCCGACATCCAATTGCACCCGCATGCATCGCTGCAAAGCCCGTGCATCGCGATGGTGCGACCCACGCCCGCCGGTGGTGCGATGCAGCATATTGTACATACCTATGAAGACATGTATATGCATATTGACCTGGGCGAAGCGCATGCCCAGGACGCGCAGGACGCGCCAGCCGACGTGATTCCAGAAAAAAAGCCGTCGGCGCGAAGCGCACCTACCAGCCAGCCGGGGAACACCATGACGAACGCCTCCACTTCTTCTCTATCCCGCTTCCACCACACCCGCAGCAAGCGCAACCGACTTTATGCGTGCATGTTGCTGGCAGGCATGACGGTGCCAGCCTGCGCCGTCGCACAGGACGCCGCCACGCCTGCCGAATCGCCTGAAACCTCCGAGGCCGCTTCCAGAAGCGCGACCACACTGGACAGCGTCACCGTGACCGCGTCCAAGCGCAGCACGCTGATCGAGAAGACGCCCATCGCCATCAGCAGCGTGACCGCCGAAACCCTGGACGAGATCGGCGCGGTGGACATCAAGGATTTCGCCGCACAGGTGCCCGGCTTGCGCGTGCAGTACAGCGGCCCGGGCGCCAGCCGCATCAACCTGCGCGGTATCAATTCCAGCGGCGAAGCGACGGTGGCGGTGTACAACGACGAAACGCCGGTGTCCGGATCGGTCGGCACTTCCAGCAACGCCGGCAGCCGTTCGGCCGACATGGACCTGTTCGACGTGGACCGCATCGAAGTGCTGCGCGGCCCGCAAGGCACGCTGTATGGCGCCAGCTCAATGGGCGGCGCCATCCGCATTCTCTACAACAAGCCGGGCGACGAACTGGAAGGCGCCTTCCGTGGCGGCTATGAAGTCACCGAGGGCGGCGACCCTTCGAGCTCGCAGGAATTCATGATCAATGTGCCGATCGTGCCGGATCTGCTGGCGGCGCGGGCGACGCTCTACAACCGCGAGACCGGCGGCTATGTCGACAATCCGTTCCTGGGCATCAAGAACGTCAATACCATCGACTCGCAAGGCGGACGGCTGCAGGTGCGGCTGACGCCGACCGAAGCGGTGACCGTGGATCTGAGCCACAGTCGCAGCGCCACCGATGCGTTCTCGTCCACCTGGCATCCCAGCGAGGGCGACTATCAGCAACTCTCACAGGTGAAGCTGCCCTATCGCGACCGCAACGAAACCAGTTCGCTCAATATCTCCTGGGACTTGGGCTGGGCCAGCCTCAATGCCAACACTTCCTACCAGAATCGCGATTCGACTTATATCGGCGACGACAGTTATTACATCGCCACCTATCTGACGCCCGCGCGCTGCCAGTCCGCCGGCAATGGGGGGGTGCCATGCACGCCGGAACAGTTGACGGCGTGGTATGAGGAAGTGAACGACCTGATTCCCGCAGCGCTGATCCACGACGGCAATACACGCGACCGCACTACAGAGATCCGGCTGACCTCGGCAGACAGCGAGGTGCTCGACTGGACCGTGGGTGTCTTCAGCCAGAACCGCGACAACTTCGTTGCCAGTGAAGACGCGCCTGCCGATCCCGAGACCGGCATCATCATCACCCCGTGGGAACTGTTCTACCGCCGTCGCATCTGGGACAAGCTGGAACAGAAAGCGGTGTTCGGCGAAGTGACCTGGCATGCCACCGACAAGCTCAACGTCACTGCCGGCCTGCGCTATTACGACTACGACAAGACCGTATCCGGCGACACCGACATCGCCTGGGAAATGATTGGCGCGTTCGAGAAGCCCTATACCACCGTCGATGCCAGCGAGGACGGCTGGCTGAGCAAGTTGACGTTGGACTACAACCTCAACGAGGGCGTGATGTTCTATGCGACCGTGGCCGACGGCTTCCGTCCGGGCGGTGCCAACCAGGTGATCGGACTGGATGAAGTGCTGACTGCCTACTCGTCCGATTCGCTCTGGAACTACGAGTTCGGTGCCAAGACCGTGTGGCTGGATCGCTCGCTATTTTTGAATGCAGCCTTGTACCAGATCGACTGGGACAATATGCAGGTCAGCGGACGCACGCTCAACGGCGCGTTCTCCTTCCTGTCCAACGCGGGTGCCGCGCGCATGCGTGGCGTGGAACTCGAAGCAATCTGGCGGCCCATCGCCGGCCTGGACCTGTCGGCCAACTTCAACTACGTCGACGCCAAGCTGACCGAAGACCAGATCAGCGACGTGATCAGCGGCACCGGCCGTAAGGGCGACCGCATTCCCGACACGCCCCGCACCAGCGGCATGATCGCCGCGTCCTACCGTTATCCGATCACCGGGTCGCTGGACGGCATGGTGCGCGCGGATTACAGCTACGTCGGCGGAAGCTATTCGCTGCTGCGCGGCAGCTTCAACGCCTATCGTCCTTCCTACAGCACCGTGGGCATGCGCGCGGGGCTGGAAAGCGCAGACCGGCAGTGGGCGCTGTACCTGTACGCGAGCAACCTGACCGACGAGGTGGCGTTGAACCAGTACAGCCTGTCTTCCACGCCACCGTATGGCTCGGCCACCAGCATCCGGCCGCGCACGATTGGTCTTAATCTCAACTACAACTTTTGAACCGCCCCGCGGCGGAGCCGAACGGTTCCGCCGCGCCCGACGCATCCGGAGTCTCCATGCTTACGCAGAAACAGCGGTCGATGCAGCACCCACTTCCACGAACGCGCTCACGCACGCGACTGATGCGCGCCTCGCTTGCCCTGGCCTTGCTGATGGCCGCAGCCCAGGCCGGCGCAGCCACGGTGCCGGCACCCAAGACGGTGCTCGGCAACACCCCTGGTGACGATTACTACCTGGCCAACTATTCCGATTCCATCCGCTACTTCCAGGCGCTGGCCGGCGCCTCGGACCACATCAAGCTGTTCGACGCCGGCAAGACCACGCAGGGCCGCACGATGCAGTACGCGGTGATTTCATCGCCGGAAAATCTGGCCCGCTTCGACGAATACAAGGAGATCTCGCGCAAGCTGGCCGATTCGCGCGGGCTCACCGACGCACAGGCACTGGCGTTCGCGAAGACCTCCAAGATCATCGTCCACATCGACGGCGGCATGCATGCCAGCGAAGTGGCCGACCACCAGCTGCCGCTGGCCTTGGCTTACAAGCTGCTGTCCGAACCGCAGGATCCGGAAGTGGCCTCGATCCTGGACAACGTGATCCTGGTGCTGTGGCCCACGCTGAATCCCGACGGCCAGGAAATGGTGGTCGACTGGTACCGCAAGCAACTGGCCAGCAAACAGACCGCAGCCGAGAGCCGCGGCGAAGTCAACGGTATGGCCATGCTCAACACCGGCGATCCGCAGATGCCGTGGCTGTACCAGGAGTACGTGGGCCACGACAACAATCGCGACGGCTACATGCTCAACATGATCGAGAGCCAGGCGGTGATCAAGGCCGAGCAGGAATACTCGCCGGCGATCTGGTATTCGCAGCATCAGGTGGCGCCTTTCCCGGCGCGCATCTGGGTGCCCCCGTTCGCCGATCCGGTGTCGTCCAACATCAGCCCCTACGTGCGCATGTGGACCACCAATATCGGCGTCAACATGATGTCCCGCTTCGAGAAGGAGCGTAAGCCGGGCGCGATTGCGCAGGCCGGTTTCGACAACTGGTATCCGGGGTTCCTGGATTACACGATGGCGTTCCGCCACACCATTTCCTACTTCACCGAGACCGCGCATTCCTCGGCGACGCCGCGCGTGTACAAGGTGGAGGAATTCCCCAAGCACATGCAGGACCTGAAGTCGCAGATCATGTACCCCTCGCCGTGGAAGGGCGGGCTGTGGCGGTTGAAGGATTCGGTGGACTACATGATGACCGCCTCGCTTTCCACGCTGGAAACGGCGGTGAAGTATCGCGAGGACCTGCTGTACAACCGCTACCAGTCCGGTCGCGACACCATCGCGCGGTTCAAGACCCAGGGTCCGTATGCGTACGTCATTCCGGCCGGACAATCCGATGCGCCGACGGCGGCGTTGCTGGCGCAGAAACTCATCGATCAGGGCGTGGAAATCTCGCAGGCCAGTGCCAAGGTTTCGCTGGGCGGCAAGAGCTGGCCGGCCGGTTCCTGGGTGATTCCGATGGACCAGCCGTTTGCGGGCCTGGTGCAGGAACTGTTTGAAACGCAGAAGTACCCCGACGCGATCATGAGCGGCACCACCGGCAAGCCGGTGACCCTGCCTTACGACACTACCGGTTGGACCTTGCCGCTGCAGATGGGCGTCACCACGGCGCTGATCGACCAGCCTTTGACTGCCAGGGCGCGTGCCGCCTTGCGGCCGGTGAGCCAGGCGCGCAACCCCGGTGGGATTCGTGGTCGGGGCGCTGCGTATGCCCTCAGCCGTTCGGCCAATGCCAGTTTCGCTGCGGTCAACGACATCGTGGCGCAGGGTGGATCGATTGGTTTCTCCAGCGGTAATGTGGAAACGGTCAATGGCCGGGAGACCGGCGCCATCGTAGTAACGGGCATTGCCGCCGACGCACTGGAGAAAATCCTGAGCGATCACGGAGTGACAGCAGTTGCATCCAAGTCGATCCCGCCTACCACCGCGATGAACAAATCGCGCGTGGGCCTGTATCGGCCCTGGGGCTCGAACATGGATGAAGGCTGGACGCGCTGGCTGCTGGAACAATACGACTACGAGCCGGTCAGCCTGTACAACCAGGACATGAAAGCCGGTGCTCTGGCCGACAAGGTGGATACGCTGATCCTGCCCGACATGGGCGGGCGTGGCGGCACTGCGATGCAGTCGTTGCTCGATGGTCTGAAGCCCGACAGCGTGCCGGCCGAATACGCGGGCGGCATCGGCGCCGAAGGTGCGCAGGCGCTGAAGGATTTCGTTTCCGCCGGTGGCACGCTGGTCGCTTTCAACAAGGCCTCCGATGCGGCCATCGAATTGTTCGACCTGCCGGTGAGCAACGTGCTGAAGGGTCTGACCAGCGAGCAGTTCTTCTGTTCCGGCGCTTTGCTGGAACTGGACCTGGGAGCACCGACGCAAGCCAACGCCGGCATGCCTGCGCATCCCATCGCCATGTTCGAGCGCGGACCGGCGTTCGAACCCAAGCCCGGCTTCAAGGGCAAGGTGCTGGCGTCCTACGCGCCCACCGGCAACCCGCTCAGGAGCGGCGTGCTGCTGTATCCCGAACGTCTTCAGGGCAAGGCGGCTGCGCTGGAAGTGGAATACGGCAAGGGCAAGGTCTATCTGTACGGCTTCCGCCCGCAGTGGCGCGGGCAGTCGCACGGTACCTATCGCTTCGTGTTCAACACGCTGTACGCACCGCAGTAGTCGGATAGATCGCCTTTTGTAGGAGCGGGCCCTGTCCGCGATGCCCTTCAGCCAGGCGAGCGAAAAGCATCGCGGGCAGGGCCCGCTCCTACAACTTGTCTAAAAAAAATAGAAGGGAATGCCATGTACCGGTTTACTTTGCGCGCACGTTGCGGCTTCATGCTGGCGCTGTGTGTTTTGCCCGGGTTGTTTTCCGTGGTCCCGGCGCTGGCGCAGACGGCGGTGCCCACGCCAGAATCGGTGCTCGGTTTCGCGCCTGGCGACGATTACCACCTGGCCAGTTACGAAGATTCCATCAAATACTTCCACGCGCTGGACGCCAGTTCCGACCGCATGATGATGGTCGAGGCCGGCACCACCACCGGCGGCAGGAAAGTCGAGTACGCGGTGATCTCCTCGCCCGCCAACTTGGCGCAATGGGAGCATCACAAGGCGGTATCGCGCCGGCTCGCCGATTCGCGCGATCTGGACGACACCAGTGCGCGCGCCTTGGCGGATGAATCCAAGATCATAGTCCACATCGATGGCGGCCTGCATTCCAGCGAAGCGATGACGCACCAGATGCCGTTGCCGCTTGCCTACAAGCTGGTGGCCACGCAGGGCGATAAGCAGATCGACGCCATTCTGGACAACGTGATTCTGGTGTTGTGGCCCACGCTCAACCCCGATGGGCAGAGCATGATCGCCGACTGGTACCGCAAGAACCTGGGCACGCCGCACGAGACCAGCCCTATGCCGTGGCTGTACCAGGAATACGTGGGCCACGACAACAATCGCGACGGTTACATGCTGAACATGCAGGAGTCGCGCGTGGTCACCCGTGCCGCGCAGGATTACAGTCCCGCGATCTTCTACACCCAGCACCACAAGGCGCCGTTCCCGGGACGGATATGGGTGCCGCCGTTCGCCGATCCAATTTCCGGCAACGTCAGCCCGTACATGCGGGTTTGGACCAACCTCATCGGCAGCCACATGCTGGCAGCGTTCGAAGCCGAACAGATGCCCGGCGCGATGTCGCAGCAGCGTTGGGACAACTGGTATCCGGGTTACCTGGACTACACCCACGTGTTCCGCCACACCATCTCGTTCTTCACCGAAACCGCGCTGCACGAATACGCCACGCCGCAGTTCTACAAGTTCGAGGATTTCCCTGAAAGCGCCAAGGCATTGCGCGCCGAAATCATGTATCCCTCGCCGTGGAAAGGCGGCTGGTGGCGCCCGGCCGATGCGGTGCGCTACATGATGACGGCCTCGATGTCGGCGCTGGACACGGCGGCGCGCTACCGCACCACACTGCAGTACAACCGTTACCAGTCCGCGCGCGACACCGTGGCGCTGTATTCGAAGGAAGGTCCACACGCCTGGATGATTTCTGCCACGCAGCATGATCCCGGCGAAGCGGCAGATCTGGTCGAGCGGCTGCTGGCCCAGCAGATCGAGGTCTATCAGACCGCCAAGCCGCTCACGCTCGAAGGACAGCGCTACGCCGCGGGCAGTTGGGTGGTGCCGATGGACCAGCCGTTCGCGCGACTGGTGCAGGAACTGTTCGAACGCCAGCGCCATCCCGGCAAGGTCGGCGATCCGCCGCACGACACCACGGGCTGGACTTTGCCCTTGCAGATGGGCGTGCAGGTCACGGCCGTGACCACGGCGCTTTCCAAAGCACAGCGGGCACAACTATCACCCGTGAAGAAAGCCGGGTTGGCCGCAGGCGCCGTGACCGGCACCGGCGAGGTCTACCTGCTGGATCGCAAGCGCAATGCCAGCTATCGCGCCTTCAACACTCTGCTGAAGGCAGGCGGCAGTGGCGGGTATTCGGCCGATGGCCAACATCTGGTCGTTCGCGATGTCGCGCGCGGTCAGGTCGAAGCCGTGGCATCCGAAGCGTCGCTGCCGATCAGCGCTGTGGACTCGGCTTTGACGGAGGGTGTGTTGAAAGCGGCGCGAGTCGGACTGTACCGGCCGTGGAAACCCTCGATGGACGAGGGCTGGACCCGCTGGTTGCTGGAGCAATACCGCTATGCGCCGATGTCGCTCTACAACGCGGATCTACGCGCCGGCGATCTGGACCAACGCGTCGATGTATTGATCCTGCCAGACGTGGACTACGACAGTCTGCTGGAAGGTTTCAGCCAGGCACCGCCGGCGTCGGCGAAGGCGCGCCAGGGTGGCGGACGCGTGGATCCCGTACCGGCGCAGTATGCCGGCGGCATCGGGGAAGAAGGCGTGCGCGCCTTGCGCGAGTTCGTGGCCGGTGGTGGCACCCTGGTGACCTTCAATGATGCGGCGAGCGCGGCCATCAAGGCGCTGGAACTGCCCGTGACCAATCTGCTGGAAGGCGTGGGTAGCGACCGCTTCTCGTGTTCGGGATCGCTGTTGAAGATCGAACTGGCCGATGTCGACAACCAGGCGATCAAGGGATTGCCGGCCACGCCGACGGTGATGTTCGAATCCAGCCCGGTGTTCGCGCCGCAAGCGAGTTTCAAAGGGACGGTGCTGGCCCGTTATCCCACCAACGAAAATCCGCTGCTCAGCGGCATCATCAAGGGCGAGTCGCTGATCCAGGGCAAGGCGGCCGCGCTGGAAGTGGACTACGGCAAAGGCAAGGTCTACCTGTACGGCTTCCGCCCGCAATGGCGCGGGCAGTCGCACGGCACCTACAAGTTCGTGTTCAACCCGTTGTACGTACAGCAGTAGTCGAGACTACTGCCGCCTCTGTAGGAGCGGGCCTTGCCCGCGATGCCTTTGGTTTTTTGCGCGACCTATGCAAAAGCATCGCGGGCAAGGCCCGCTCCTACAAGGGACTGGTTTAGCTTTCGGCCTTGCTCAGCTTCAACGCGCTTTCCAGCACCACGAACAGCCGCTTCACTTCGCCGCTCATCAGTGCGAAGCGCGCGTCCAGTTCGGCGCGCAGGTCTTCGCGCTCGGTATTCTCCAACTGGTCCACCGCGCCATCAAGGAACTTGAGCTTGCGCACGATCAGGTCTTCGCCCAGAACGAAGGACAGGTGATCGTCCAGGGTCAGCGCCAGTCGCGTGACCTGCTTGCCGGCTTCCAGGTGCTTGGCGATTTCATCGCCCTGCAGATCCTGGTTCTGGCACTTGACCACCGCGCCGCCGTCCATCGCGTCCTTCATCTCGCATTCTTCACCCAGGGCCAGACCCTCGGGCAGCGGTTCGCCCGCGATCCAGCCGGTCAGGATGGAGCGTGGCGCCACTTCGGCATTCAACGGCAGCGCGGGAAAGCTGCCCATGGCGTGGCGGATTTCAGATACGAAGTTATCCGCGCTCTTGCGCGAGGAACTGTCCACAGCGACGAAGCCATGCTCCAGGTCCAGCAGCGCATCGGTGCGCGACGGTTTGACGAAGGCGCGTGGCAGCAACTCGTGCACCAGGTCTTCCTTCAGCCGCTTGCGGGTGCGACCACCGGGTTTGCGGCCTTCCTTCTGTTCGATCTCGGCCAGTTTCTTGCCCAGCAGGTCGTTGACCACCGACGAAGGCAGGATCTTGTCTTCGCCGCCCATGGTCAGCCAGATGGATTCGCCGATAAGGTGCGACAGCTCTTCGGAATCGCGCCCGAACGGCGAAACGAAACCGCGCGAGGACAGCTCCAGCGCGCCGACCGGCTTCAGCGGCACTTCGGCCAGAAGACTGTCGAGCTGGGAGAAATCAAGGGTGGTGGGGAAGCGGAAAAGGGTCAGGTTGCGAAAGAACATCAGATATCCGGTAGGTGAAAGCTGGGAATGGCGAAGGGTAAATAGCGAAGAGGAAGGAAAGAGAAGGTCAGTATTCAAAGTCGTCATCCCGGCGAACGCCGGGACCCAACTATCCGTGGTGTGATGCCTGGGTCCCGGCTTTCGCCGGGATGACGACCCCATTTTTGGCGGTCAGTCCAATGAAATCGAACAGACCAGGATCAGCCAATTGCGAAGGCTCCACCCGGGCCAGTGCGCGTGCGATCTGATCGAGGCGGCCGGGTGTTTCGGCTTCCCAGGCCGCCATCATCTTCTGCACCTGTTTGCGTTGCAGATTGTCCTGCGAACCGCACAGGTCGCAGGGAATGATCGGGAAGGCCATCGCCCTGGCGTGCTCGGCGATGACCGATTCGCTGACGTAGGCCAGCGGGCGGATCACCACGTGTCTGCCATCGTCGCTGAGCAGCTTGGGCGGCATGCCGCTGAGCTTGGCGTGGAAGAACAGGTTGAGGAAGAACGTGGCCACCATGTCGTCGCGGTGGTGACCCAGCGCGATCTTGGTGAAGCCATGCGCCGCCGCGTGCGCGTACAAGGCGCCACGCCGCAGCCGCGAGCACAGCGAACACATCGTCCGGCCTTCCGGGATCACCCGGCTGACCACCGAGTAGGTGTCCTGCTGGACGATCTGGAAAGGTACGCCGATGCGTTCGAAGTAAGCCGGCAGCACCGTGGCGTCGTAACCGGGTTGCTTCTGGTCCAGGTGCACGGCGACCAGTTCGAAATCCACCGGCGCCTTCCTCTGCAACTGCAGCAGCATGTCCAGCAGGGTATAGCTGTCCTTGCCACCGGACAGGCAGACCATCACCTTGTCGCCGGCCTGGATCATCGCGTAGTCGGCGATGGCCTGGCCGACCTGCTTGCGCAGCTGTTGCGCACGCTTGGCGTCCTCTCCGCCGGCAAGGCGCGGAACAGGATCGTGCAGGGGGCGGGGCGGGGCAGTGACGGCGCTCATCGAGCGTCCCATTGTACGTTCCCGGCCCGCCGTGACGGCGCGCGGTGGCGCGGTGTACGCTGAGGGGCGTGGAGTCCCTGAGCCTTTCAGAAATCAACCGGCGCGTGTCCGAGCTCAGGCTCGAGCACCGCAGCCTCGACGCCGAAATCGACCGTCTGGTCGCCGACATCCAGGCCGATGAGCTCTCCATCAAGCGCCTGAAGAAACGCAAGCTGTGGCTGAAGGACTGCATCTCGCGCCTGGAAAGCGCGCTGATTCCCGACGAGCCGGCTTAAGGGCGCGTGCTCAGCCTCCTCCCCTGCTGCGTAGGGGAGGGCAGAGGCCTCTCTGTTGCGCTTACTGACGTAGAGCGTCACTGCCCGTGTTGCCAGCTCGCTGATAGCCGCCGCAGAAGGAGGAGAACACGCTACAAAAGTGCTGGCCAGAGATTGGCCCGATGTTTGCGTAGCTGTGATCGGGAACCCACTTCCCGCTCCACAGGATCCAAGGTGAACGATCACGCCTCGCAGCTGTCCCGACCAATGACCGGCCCATTCCCGGGTCTCGGCGGGCTGTCGCATGCGGAACGTCGGTCAGAGAGCCAGCCGTTGCGGGCGCGCCGCATCCAGCCTGGGGAGCCCCAGGGCGATGTGCAGCGCCTGCGCCGCGAGGTGTATTTCCAAGAACAGGGTCAACCGGACAAACATCGCAGCCGCCGCATTTCCGACGGCCTGGATGCCAGCGGCACGATCATGGTGGTGGAGCTTGGTCGCCAGGCCGTGGCCAGCCTGCGCGTGCACGACTTCGGCTGCCCGGCGGTGCAGGTGGAATACGGCAGCCTGTTCGAGATTGATCGCTTCGCACGGGCCTGGCCGCTGGAACGGGTGGCGGTCTGCACCCGTTTCGCGGTGCAGGCCGATCAACGCATCAAGTCGGTGGTCGATTCGCTGGTGGAAGCCACCTACCGGCACGCGCAGGACCACGGCATCCAGTTCGGACTGATCGCCTGCGAACCGTATCTGTACAGCGTGTTCGAACAGTACGGCTTCTATGAATACCTGCCGCCGGTGATCCTGCCTTCCGGGGAAGCCCTGTTGCGCATGGCCCTGGTGGTGGACGACGCGGTGTTGCTGGAAGAATGCGCTTCGCCGCTCGCGTCGCTGGTACGCCATCCCGTCGCCGGCAACGCAGCGCGTGGCTGGCTGATGCGCACGTTCCCGGAAAGAACACTAGCGATCTGACGCTCAAGCCGTGGCCGAGGCCAAGGTCGTCAGCAGGCGCATCAGGGCAGGCTGACCCCTTTCCCCGGTCTTGTCGTAAACCAGCTTGAGCCGCGTCTGCGCGGTGGCCAGCGAAACGCCCGTCTGCGCGGCGGCGAGCGCCAGGTCGGCTTGCCGGTAGAGCGCATCGGCAAGCGTCGCTTCGGCCAGGGTCAACCCGAACAGTTGCCGCAACAGGGTTTTGAGATCGCGCGCCAACCCGCTGCCCACCGGCTGCAAGAACAGGATCGCCGTTTCGCCGATACCCTGGCGCAGCGCTGCGGTGGAAAGCGGATGCGCCGTGGCGACCAGCGCGTTGCGTCCGGACGCGTCGCGCAGGGTGATGGTGCCTTGCCGGCGCACGACTTCGCTGTCCTGCGCAGTGCCTTGGCAGGCGGCGAACAGCAGCTGCCGCAACGCGCGCGCGTCCTGCAGCGCCCGTGGCCGTCCTTCCTCCAGCCCCAGCACGTCTCCCGCCGACAGCAGCCTTTCGGCCGCGGCGTTCATGCGCAACACGCGCTGCCCGAGATCGAGCAGGAACATGGCATGCGGCACCGCATCCAACGCATTTTCCAGCGTGTCCACCCGTTGTTGCAGCCAGCTGAGCCGTCGTTGGATGGCATAGGCATTGACCCAGTGGGGAGCGAGGTTCCGCAGCAACGTCATCGCGGTGTCGTCGAAGGCCGGCGACCGCACCTCCCGGCACATCGACAGGGTCACCGACGAGGTGCCGTCGTAGTGCGCCACGGCGGCCACCTGCTGGCCGATGTCCAGCCGCCTGTAGTAGTCGTTGAAGGCGGCCGTGCGCTGCATCTGCGCACGCGGCATCAGATCGTCGCTGTTGAGGACGCGGCCCGTGCAGAGCCGCGGCACCACGCGCTGGACCAAAGGGTCGGCGAGCAGGTCATGGTTAGCCAGTTGCTCGGCCATCCACTGCGCATCCAGGCCGTGCACCAGCGAGACGTCGCCGTTGCCGTTGGCGACGTCATGGACCAGCACCGCCGTGATGTTGCTGCCGGTGGCCTGCGCCAGGCGCTGATTCAGAACCTGCAATCGCTCGGGCTCCAGCACCGATTCGTAAAGCGGCTCCAGCACCGACGCCAAGGCGGCGTCCGATTTCATGCGGCTTCCCCTGTCAAGCCCGAAACGGGACTGTTCGTCCCTTCCCATCATCACGTTAGATGGCAGGCATGCGGTTGGCAAGTGGCCGCCGGATTTCAAGGGACTTTCCGGCGCATCTCCATGGCGCCGGCCGCAGAAAGGCGCGCTCTCAAGAAAATCGCCATTTCGCCGTCTAGCATCGTAGGGTTCGGCGAGGAGGTGCGCGCCGTCGCATCGCCCTTGGGCGATCCGCAAGCGCGGTACGAACTGTCCACGACCAAGGGAATACAGGAGCAAAGGAGAAATAGATGAGCGATAAATCGAAGCGCGATACCACTTGCCTGGTCATCGGACTGGCCGCGGCGATGGTCTGCATGCCGGCCTGGGCCGGACCGCTGACGTTCTACTTCACGGCGTCGGTCGACGATATCGTCAATGGACAGAACGGCCAGTGCTATTCCAATGCGGTCACCATTTCGGGAACCTCCGGCTGGGGCGAGAAGAACACGCCGGCACGCGGCCCCGAGGTGTACGAAGAAGCCGACCGGCTCATGGAACCCTATCGGCGCGCCTTCATCGCCGGGTGCAAGGCCAAGGCGACGCTTCGGTCCGAGGGCAGCGTACTGGGCGTCCGCAACGACAATGGTCAAACGGACCAGGACATCTGGGACGGTGTGGAATGGATGCGCGAAAGAGAGCAGATTTTCGTGAAGATCTAACGTGGTCGCATAGGACCTGCCGCAGTTCCGCATTCCGAAACGACTTGCAGGGCGGAGTCCGGTTCGGTCTGGGAAAAGAGGAGGACCCGACGATGAAAGAACATGGCCCCAAAATCAGGACTGTTCTTGCCGGCCTGGCGATGGCGGCGGTATTCGCTGGAGACGCGTCTGCGGCGGATGACAGCGACCTGCTTCATGTCTTCTGCCGGGCAATCGATGTAGACGGCGGCCGTGTTTTCTATTCGGAAGTCTTCCCGGTCCAGCGGCAGCGTTACTACGATCAAGGCAGCGCCTATGAAATCGCATTTTCCTCCCATGTCGATGCGCGCTGGGGCAGCTCCACCGGCCACCCGGACCGTCGTGGTTGCTGGCATGAGGAAAGCGCGCTGGATGCGCGCACGCAGCGAGATCGTCAGGCTGCCGCGGAGCGGCGAAAGGTCCAGGATTCCGAGCCGGTCTTTACGCATTGGCGCCCATAGATTCTTCATGGACGTGCATAAAGAGTCGTCCAACGCGATTACCTCCACGGCCATTACGGCGCGAAGGCATTGCCAAAGATCTTTCCAGCGCCGGCAATGTCGCCGGATGCACGCCGTGCGCTATTGTTTGGCCGTCGTTCCTTGATGCCGGAACTCTACAAAGGGCAGTGCACCAAGCGCCAGAAGCCAGGTTTTGATGCCGGTGGAATGGTGCCTGATGCAGGTAGCGCTGTCGTATCGATCGCACATAACAGGAAGGTTGAGCGTATGGGAAAGCGTTTTATCTTGGCGTTGTTGGCCGCCTTTTCGGCATCCGCTCACGCGCAGGAGACGCCGGTGTATCTCGAATGCACTGTGGAAGAGAACGGGCAAAAGCAATACCCGTTTTTTTCGGGCGAATTCTGGAGCTACCTGAAGATCGTGCCTTCTTCCAGAAAAGTCTATCTGTGGAAAACGGAAGCCGGAGGCGGCTATTTCTCAGGCGGCGGAGTATGGCTGGAGACGAACAAGCCGGCGTTGAGCACGACCTACCTGTCGCATTACGAGGTTCTGGTAACGGACAAGGTATTCAGCGTCGAAACCGAAGAAAAAACACGCAATCGCGACATCCTGGCCTATTCCGGATCGATGCAGGTGTCCCGGATTACCGGCGGGTTAACCATCCGCAGGAACCTGCCTATCACCGGCGTCAGCGGATCGAAGTCCGGCGCATGCGTGCAGGCCAAGGATCCGGACGGCATTCCTGCCCCCGCTACCAAATTCTGATCCTGGCTGAGGCTTGTCCCGTCTGGCAGAACGGATGGTCTCCCGGCGC